>CAZJEH010000049.1:11325-20704 GCA_964544905.1 uncultured Gemmatimonas sp. | reverse complement strand
CCCGCGTTCGCACTGCGGACGGTAAGTACACCCGCTCGGAAGCCGTCGTCCGCCAGCTCGCCCGGCCACCCGAGCGGATCCGGATCGGCGAACCGTTCGAGATGGCCGGGATGCGTCTCACGCTGGTGCCGGACCTCGCCGCGGACCCGCCCAGCGAGGTCCGGCTTCGGGTCCGCCCGTTCCAGGAGTTCGTCCAGCGGGTGCGGGAGAAGGACCTGCGCGTCAGGCGACCGGACCGGGGCCAGGTCGTTCTTGCGGAGTATCGCTACCACGATGCGGAGCTCGCCGCGGCCGCGGTGAACGCTCTCGCGCATCACTTCATCGACTACAAGCTCAGCACCAGTACCACCGACTCGAGGAACCGGGTTCAGGTCCTCCGTGAGCAGACGGAAAGCTACGAACGGCAGATCCGGGAAGTCGAACAGGCTCTCCAGCGCTTCCAGGAGCAGGAGCTGATCATCGCCCCGGAGGAACAGGCGACGCAGCAGGTCAGGCGGGTCGCGGAGCTGCAGGTCGCCCGCGACGCGGCGGTGATGGAACGTCAGGCGCTGGCTTCGGTGCTGGCGGAGGTGGCGTCCTCGCCCCCCGCGAACGACCCGGGCGCTTCGCCGTACCGTCGACTCGCCACGTTCCCCTCGTTCATCGCCAACGGAGCCATCCAGGACCTGCTGCAGGCGCTGATCGAGCTGGAGGACTCCCGCGCGGAGCTTCTGATCCTGCGCCAGCCCAACAACCAGGACGTCGTCGCGCTGACGACCCGGATCGAGGAGCTGGAGCTGCAACTCCTGCGACTCGCGCAAAACTACCTGGCCAGCCTCGACTCGCAGATCGCGTCGGCGGACAGCAGCCTCTCGCGCTTCGCGACCGAACTGGCGGCGATGCCGTCGCGGGAGATCGAGTACGCGCGGCTCACCCGCGAGCGAATGCTGCTGAGCGAGGTCTACCTGACGCTGCAGGAGCGTCTGAAGGAGGCCGAGGTGCTGCAGGCGCTCGAGATGGCGACGGGCTCCGTGCGCGTGCTCGATCCCGGCCTGGTGCCTGAGCGGCCCATCTTCCCGAACCCGGCGGTCAACCTCAGCCTTGCCGCCGTGCTCGGCCTGATGCTGGGGGTCATGGTGGTGATCGCGCGCGAATCGATGAGCACACGGATCCGTTCGCGGGCGGACGCGGAATCGGCGGGCATCGGCGCTCCGGTCCTCGGCGCGATCCCTCGTTTCGCCGGACGGAACCGCCTGAACGGCGTACGCGCGGGCGGAAGGCTGCGGTTGCCCGGGGGGACAGACCGAGCGGTGGGGAACGGCGCAGGCGCTCTGGTCGCGCGGGAGCTGCCGGCGAGTCCCGCGTCCGATGCGTTCCGCGCCCTGCGCACCAGCCTCGCGCTGTCGCATCGTGCCCCGCCGCGACTGGTCGTCATCACCAGCCCGGCCCGGGGCGAGGGCAAGTCCGTCAGCGCCTCCAACCTCGCCATCACGCTTGCGCAGCAGGGGTCGCGCACCCTCCTGATCGATGGCGACCTTCGCACGGGGCGGCTGCACGAGGTGTTCGGTGTCGCGCGCCGACCAGGACTGGTCGACGTCCTCACCGCGGCGGTACCTCTCCAGCAAGCCCTCCGAGAGATCGACGTTGGCGGAACGGGGGAGCCTCTGCACGTCCTCCCCTCCGGAGACCCGCCCGCCAATCCGCCGGACCTGCTGGGTTCCGACGAGGTCGGCCGACTGTTCGCCGCACTGCGGGAAAGCTACGACTCGATCATCGTCGATTCCCCGGCGATGGAAGCCGTAGCGGACGCCGCACTGCTCGGAAGCCTCGCCGACGCCACGATCCTCGTCATTCGAGCCGGTGCGACGGAACGCGATGCCCTGGCCGATGCCGTGGCGCAGCTGCGAAGGCTGAGGGTGAACGTCGGCGGGGTGGTCGTCAACGAGGGGTGAGCGATACCGTCGAGAGCGAGGACCATGATCCTCTCGCCTACTTCAACGGCAGTGTCGATCCTGACGCCTCCTGACCGGCCTCTCGTTCGCGATCACAGCGGGCCTCGAGCTCCCGTCAGCGCGCCAGAACCTTCGCCAGCACCTCTCTCGTCTCCCGCGCGCACACGCCCCAATCGAACGCGCGCACGCGCTCGCGCCCGACACTGATGAGTTCCTGGCGAAGGCCTGGATCGGTAGCGATGCGCCGCATCTGCCGCGCCATCTCATCCTCGTGCGCGGGGTCGAAGTAGATTGCCGCGCCTCCGCACACCTCTGGCAGCGACGCGACCCGCGAAGCGACGATCGGACACCCCGCGGCCATCGCTTCCACAGCCGGCAGGCCGAACCCTTCGTAGAACGACGGAATCACGAGCGCTTCCGCGTTCCCGACGTACCGCCTCACCTCGGCGTCGTCCACTTCGCCCGTGAAGTGGCAGCGGGGCCCCAACCGCTCGGCCATCCGCACGGCGATCGAGTCGCCGGTGATGAAGCCATCCTTCCTGCCCACGATGACGAGGTCGTGCGGTATCTCCCCCACCAGCGCCGAAAAGGCCCTGATCAATCCCCGCAAGTTCTTGTGCGGCTTGACGTTTCCGACATAGACGAAGTACGGATGCGGCAGGGGGGATGGGCCAGGGCTTTCGAACCACGCGGGAGATACTCCCTGGTGCACCACCTCTATGTTCGCCGGATCGAACCCGGCGAGCCGCACCAACTCCCCCGCCGTGAACCGCGAAACGCAGATCACCGCCGCCGCGCGCTTTCGGACGGCATCGAAGACCATCCTGGCGAACCACCGGCGATGCGCCCCCTTGACGAACTCCGGGTGCGCGAGGTGCACCGCATCGTGCACGGTAACGAGCAACCGGCCCCGGTACATCAGCGGGATGTTGTAGTGGGGCGCCCAGAAGAGGTCTGCGTCGCGAGGAATCGCGCGCGGGAGCTCGAGCTGTTCGGCCAGCGAGTAGATCGGCGCGGCGCAGGGGTGGGTGGTCGCGGAAGGGAGCCCGGCCGCCAGCGGCTCCGTGACCTCGGGCGGTCCGATAAGAGCGCAACTCCATCCATCAGCGCCGCTGAACACACGCGGAACCACCTCGCGGATGTAGGTGCCGATCCCGGAGATGCGGGCCATGCGGACGTCGACCGCCACTCGCGCCATCGTCTCAGAGCCGCGTGAGGACGAATTCGACCGCGTGCATGTCATCTTCCCGGGTCAGCAACCCATCCATGTACGATCCCCCACGCCCCGGAGGAGCGGAATACCCGGCCGGAACCGCGATCGCGACGCCGAGGTTGCCGCACGGCACACCGGTGAAGCGTACCACGCCATCCAGCCCCGTGGTGTCCTGTCGGATGACTCCGTCGCTCCGATAGAGGTCGACCACGATGTCGGCGAGCGGAGCGGCATCGTCATCGACGACTCGCACATCGATCCGACTATCGCACCGGAGCACCGACAGCTCGACCCGCTGATGCGCGCCGGGCTCCAGCGGAATCTCATTGACCGCGATCCAGTTATAGTAATTCGGCGTCGAGAGGGTCTCGGGGAGGGTGGCGAAGACGCCCAATCGGCCGGTGGGAACGAAGTCGAAGACATAGCGGCCGCTGGCGTCGGTCGTGCCGTACGCGAGATGCTCCCCACCGCGATGCAGGATGAGGTGGATACCCTCCCCCGGCTTTCCATTCGCCGACACGGCGACGACCTCCACGCTCCCATAGCGATAGTTGTCCACGAGCGCGTCGGCGCACCCGGCGGTCGCGGCGAGCAGCGAAGCCAACGGGAGAATACGACAGAAAGAACCCCCTCGGCGGACGGCAGACGATCCGATCATCGGGGACCCGGCTTCTCGGCCACGAAAACGAAGTTCTGGCAGAACGGAGCGAGCGGCAGACCAAGCGCCGAATCCACCGCGTCCCACACACGGGCCACGGCCGCCGAGTCCCGCAACAAGGCCGGCGCTCTGCCCCACACATTGCGCGGCAAGGCCCCGTATCTCCGGATCATCCGGCACACCAACCCCGCCCCCTCGCACAGACGTCGGATGGAACCGGGCGTATAGCGATAACGGTGACGATGTTTCCCGGGCACGACCTTGTTGACCATCTCGATCCAGCTGTACCGGTTGGGCAGGTGATAGCAGACGAACTTCCCCCCTGGCCGTAGCACGCGCTGGATCTCAGCCAGACTGCCGGCCTCGGTGCCACCCGTCTCCCGCACGTGCTCGAGCACCCCCACCGAGGCCACGGCATCGAAGGTCTCGTCGTCGAAGGGCAGCCGGACCGGCATGTCCGGCGAACCCTTTGCGAAGACGTAACGATCGGAGAGGTAGCGGCGCAGGCCGAAGTCCTCGAAGGAGAAACCCGTCACGTGGTACCCCATCCGCTCCATGAGGAAGGAGAAGTGGCCGTTCCCGCAACCCCAGTCCAGAACCTCGGCGCCGGAAACTACGCTGGCGCGGAAGATTTCGATCAACCGCAAGTACTGATGAGCCGTCACGATGCTGCGGTACTGCAGCAGGTCGGCACACTCCGGCAGGCGCTGGAGGCGCCCGAGCTCGCGGAAGAGCGAATCGATCTCGACCGTCGGGCCCCGGCCGACGGGCAACGGCGCCTCGGTCGCTCGCAACGGGACCGGCGGTGGGTTGTGGCTCATGCGCCCACCAACGACAACGATCCTCCTCGCACCGACGACTCTCCCGCAGGCTCGGCATCCGCCCGCTTGCCGCCGGGCCAGACGCCCGGCGTCATCCACGCCAGGGCGAGCACCAGCCAGAACGCGGGCTCAGTCGTCGACTGGTAGAAGATGTTGTAGGCCGTGAATCCCGCCACCAGCGGGACCAGGGGACCCCAGCGCACCAGGAGCGGATGGAACAGTAGCCAGCAGCCGAGCATCAGCGCCACCACGCCGGTCTCGGCCAGCAACGTAATGTAGAAGGAGTGGAAGTTGGCGTACCGGTTTCCGGGGAAGAACTCCTCCAGAACCATCAGCCCGTTCCCGTAGCCGATCCCCAGCATGGCGTTCCGGAAGCTCGAGGTGGCGACCAGGAACCCGTGTTCGATCAGGTCGAGATGCATCCGGGACGAACCCTCGTCGACCGAGAGTCGATCCCGCAGCGGCTCGAGCACGGCGAGCGAATCGGTCGGGAGGAGCGGCCAGAAGATGAGGAGGATCGCCACCGCCGCGCCGGCACCAGCCAGCGTGACCACCTCCCGTGCCCCAAGCCTCATCCGCCGCTCGTGGAGCCAAAGGACGGCCCATGCGACCATCGCGCAGAGCACCCCGGCCCGCGACAGCGTGCCGAGCAGGGAGAACACGCCGAGCGCGAGCATCCCCGTCCGCATACGCGAGCGGGGCGCGAACCGGTAGATGAAGTACAGGTAGACGACCATCAGGAGCCCCGTCCGGCCCTGGTCGACGACCGTGCCGGAGAGTCGCGGCACCCACGTCCCGTACGTTCGGGGAGCGAGGTTGATGAACAGCTCCGTCTCCGGGCGGGAGGGGTCCCAGTTCCCCGTCACCCAGTAGTAGACCTGGAAGACGTTGAAGATGGTGGTGAGGACGAGGCCCAGGTACGCCCCTCGGACCAGGATCGAACCGGGCTTCGGCTGGTTCAGAAGCGTGATCGCGAGCAGCAGCGTGCCCTGAACCTGGAGCACCATCAGGATCGTGCGTTTCCCCGACAGCGCCGCGTCCGCGCTCAGCACTGCGGAGATGCCCACGATGCACAGGAGCGCGGACGCAACGAGGAAGTAGAGCACGGCGTTCCGGGGGATGCGCAGGCTACCGCGCCCCATTCCCAGACGGATCGTCTCCATCGCAAGGATGACCGGCGTCAGCGCCAGGAACGGCGTCAGCAGAAAGCTGGTCGCCCCGGCCGCGAGGTTGATGCGGTCGGCTCCGATCAGCGCGATGAGGAGCGTCAGGAGGAGAGCGACGACTCGGTCCACAGCAGCTTCATGATCATGCGCACCCGATCCCACTGGCCGCGGTACGCCCGGCGGGCAGCCGCGGCGAGCAGCGCGATGTACACCGTCGGAAGCGCGATCGGCGCGAACTCCCGCGTGATGCGAATCCGGTTACGCATGAAATAATAGTCGGAGGTCCAGCTCTTCGCCGTCCCCGACCCCAGATTGCCCCCCTCACGGTGGTAGACGATGCTTTCCGGCGCGTAGCCGAGGCGGAACCGCGAACCCGCGCGAAGCACCCAGTCCAGTTCGTCGAAGTAGAGGAACCTCTCCTCGTTGAGCAGTCCGACTTCCTCGAGGAAGGCACGCGAGACCAGCATTGACGCCCCGTAGACGTAGCTCATCTCAGACAGGACGCGCGCGGCATCGATCGGCGCATCGGCCCGGGAACCCGCGCCGATCCCACGGGGCAGCGCCAGCCACTTGTTGTACCGGGCTCCTCCCAGGACCTGCACGCGGTCGGGAGCGAAGTAGTAGCGGATCGTCGAGCCGCAGAGACCGATCCGGGGATCGCGCTCCATCTCACCCACCAGGCGCGCCATCGCGTCCGGCGCGACGACGGTGTCGGGGTTGAGCAGCCAGACGTACTCGAAGTCCCCACGGGAGAGGAAATACTTCAGTCCGACGTTATTGCCGCCGGTGAAGCCGAGGTTCGCGCCGTTACGGATCAGCACCAGCCGCGCACCATTGAGCCGTGAAGCGGACTCGACCTGCTCGCGCGTGTATTCGGCGCACTCGATCGGCTTGGGAACCGGGGGGAAGCTGAGCGGACGAAGTGGGTTGTCGAGGGGGACGGCCACGCTGAGGCGGCCTTCGGCCCATGCGCGTATGTTCTCGACCGATCCGTCGCTGGATCCGTTATCGGCGACGACGACGGAGTAGGATGGGCCTTCCGACCGGAATAGGCTTTCCAGACATTCGATCGTATCGGCCCAGGCGTTGGTGTTTACGATGAGGACGCCGACGCTCATCGCGGAGCGGATGCGGGTGCCGCGGATGGCGCGGCGAGTTCGCCGATGCTCTCCAGGTAGCGCTCCAGGGCAGCGCGCCACGGAGGCATCCGGTCGATGTTCGCCCCTCGCAGCCGGCTATTGTCGAGGACGGAATAGGCGGGACGCCGAACCTTCGCCGGGAAATCTGCTGATTTCGCCGGCCGGAGATCGACCTCGACGCCCGACAGCTCGAAGATGGCCGCCGCGAACTCGTACCAGGAACACTGACCCTGGCTCGTGGCGTGAACGACGCCCTGAAGGTCGCTTTCCGCCAGCGCAACGAGCTGTCGCGCCAGGTCGACCGTGAAGGTGGGCGTTACGAACTCGTCGGTAACGACCTGCACCATCCCCCGTTCCCGCGCCAGCTGGAGCATCCGCCGGACGAAGTTGAGGCCACCCTGTTTCGCGCGGCACTCGGCGCGACCGTACAGGCCCGACGTGCGCACCACCACCGCGTCTCCCCCCTCCGACACGACGAAGTGCTCCCCGCTCAGCTTGCTGTTGCCGTAGACGTTCACCGGCGAAGGCAGGCTCGACTCGGTGTACGGCTCACGGGCGGCGCCATCGAACACGTAGTCGGTGCTCAGGTGAATGAGACGGAACCCCTGGGCGCTCGCGGCACGCGCGAGGTTCCGCACGCCGATGGCGTTCACCCGGAAAGCCCCGGCGGGATCGGCCTCGCATGCCTCGACGTTGTGCATCGCGGCGGTGTTGACCACTACGTCGGGCCGCAGCCGCCCGAACACCTCCCGCACCGCTGAATCGTCAGCGATCTCCAGCTGATCATGCCCGAGCGGCTGGACCTCGTAGCCGGCAGCCTCGAACTCCGCGACGCAGTCGGTACCGAGCTGGCCGGACGCCCCGATGATCGCGACCCTACGCATCGACTGCCGCCAGTCGCTCCGTGCGAATTTGCGCCGCGTCCAGCGCGCGGAACGTGTCGATGTTGAAGTACAGCGGGTTGTCGAAGTCCTTGAACCGGTCCTGGTTGTCGACCAGATCCTTCACGATGTCGACGACCGTGTGCCGTGGCTTGTAGCTCAGCACGTTCGCGGCCTTCGAAATGTTCACCTTGTAGTTCCGCAGATCCTGGATGTGCAGGATCTCGAGCCGCGGATCGATGTCCAGGAACTGCCTCACACCATCGCGAACCTGGTCCCCGATCTCACCGAGCGTGTAGTTGCCCGAGGCGATGTTGAAGATTCCGGAGATCGTCGGGCTGCACTCGATGGCGCGGATGTAGGCGGACACCGCGTCCTGCATCGACAGGATCGGGCGCCAGATGGCAGGGTTGTTCACGCGGATGACGTTCTCGGTGACGGCCGTCCGGAACATCGCGTTGACGACCAGGTCGAGCCGCATCCGCGGGCTGTAGCCGCTGACCGTCCCCTTGCGCAGTGCGATCACGGAGAAGGTGTCGTCGCAAAGCTGGAGCGCGGCCGACTCGCCCTGGAGCTTTGAGATCCCGTAGGGGAAGACCGAATTGGTCGGCGCGGTCTCATCGTACAGCTCGTCGACCGTGTAGCCGTAGATCGAGCAGGAGCTGGCGTAGACATAGCGGCCCACGCCCGCGCGCTTGGAGAGATAGGCCAGGTAAGCCGGCGAGGCCGCGTTCGACACGAAATTCTTGCTCGGGGAGTACTCGGCCATCGGGTCGTTCGAGAGCCCGGCCAGGAACACCACGACCGAGAAGCCGGCCAGGTCCTCCACCTCCAGGTCCAGGATGTCCTTCCGATGGAGAGGGACGTTCGAGGGGAGATGGTTTCCGAACCAGCACTGGTCGACGACCTCGACGTCGTATCCGCGCTCGAGGAGCCGAGGGACCAGCGCCGTACCGATGTATCCCGCACCACCTGCAACCAGGATTCTCATCTGACTCGTTGTGATCGTCGTGTGTGATCGGCGGCGGCCTGAACGAGCCGCGTCCCGCCGTGTTCAGCCGTACGTGAAGTTGTCGGACTCGGGCCTCGCCAGCCAGGCTTCCAGGGTCTGCGCGGTCCGGTCCTTCGCCGACAGGATCGGATCGGGGAACGGCCACTTGATGCCGAGCGCCGGGTCATTCCAGAGGATGCCGGACTCGCCGCCCGGATTGTAGATCCCCGTGCACAGGTACTGGATCTCGGCCGATTCCGACAGGACCTGGAAGCCGCGTGCGAATCCCGCCGGCGCCCAGACCTGGCGTTTCGACTCCGCAGTGACCTCGACGCCGTACCATCGGCCCAGGGTCGGCGAACCCTTGCGGATGTCGACGGCGACCAGGAAAGCCGCACCTGCCGTCACCCGCATCAGCTTCCCCATCGGCGGGTCCCACTGAAAGTGCAACCCACGAGCCACCCCCCGGGCCGAGCGCGAATGGTTCATCTGCACGAACGTATCGGGCAACCCTGCCTCCCGAAACACGTCCTGTCGGTAGACCTCCATGAAGAAACCTCGGTCGTCCTCGAACACTTC
>CAZJEH010000049.1:0-11315 GCA_964544905.1 uncultured Gemmatimonas sp. | reverse complement strand
TGTTCCAGGATGAGCAGGTCGGGGATCGGGGTGCTGTGAACGCTGACTTTCATCTGCCGCCGGATCTTCCTTCCAGGTCGTTTTTTCGTGACTCGGCGCCGCCGACTACGCCACGGTCGCCTGCAGTTGCGCGAGGATCTCCCGGGCGATGGCCAGCGACGCCGTAGCGCCGGGACTCGGCGCATTGAGAACGTGCACGGCGCCGGGCTTCGTGACGAACAGGAAGTCGTCCACGAGGTCGCCGTTCGGCCGCATCGCCTGCGCCCGTACACCCGCGCCCTCGCCACCCGGCCGGACAAGGTCGTCGACGGTCAGCTCCGGCACCAGACGCCGCAGGCTCGCCGCAAACAGCTCCTTCGACAATGACCGGCGGATCTCCGCCCAGCTGGCCCGAGGATGCCGCGCGACGAAGCGCCAGAGACCGCTGAAACGAGCCATCTCCAACACGTCGCGGATGTCTACCCGCGAGCGCGTGTATCCCTCGCGTGCCAGCGCCAGGACTGCGTTCGGTCCCGCCTCCACCTCGCCATCGCAGTGCCTCGTGAGGTGCACTCCGAGGAACGGGAAGGCCGGATCGGGTACGGGATAGATGAGGTTCCGCACCAATTGCCGGCGATCCTCCCGGAGAACGTAGTATTCCCCCCGGAACGGGACGATCTGCGACGCCGGCCGTTCGCCGGCCAGCCTCGCGACCCGGTCCGAATGCAACCCGGCGCAGTTGACGAAGGCCGAGGTCGTGATCTCGCCCCTGTCCGTTTCGATCACCCAGGCCGCCCCGTCGGACCGGATGGCCGTCACCCGCCGGCCGAGCAACACGGAACCGCCCATCTCCCGGATGCGCTCCGCGAGCGCCCGGCATACGGCGGGGAAGTCGACGATCCCCTCCTCGGGAACGTGGACCGCCGCCACCCCTCCGACGTGCGGCTCGATCTCCCGCATCTCGTCGGGAGTCAGCCAGCGCAGGTCCTCCAGCCCGTTCGCTCTTCCCCGATCCAGGAGCGCTCGGAGCCGGGGCAGTTCGGATTCGTCGGCCGCCACGACCAGCTTGCCGCATACCTCGTGTGCGATTCCGTTGCTGGCGCAGAACTCCTTCATCGCACGCAGGCCGGCCCGGGCGAGGCGCGCCTTCGCCGAACCCGGGCGATAGTAGAGGCCTGCGTGCAGCACTCCGCTGTTGTGCCCGCTCTGGTGCATGCCCACGGCGGGCTCCTTCTCCACCACGGCCACTCCCGCTCCGGGCCGACCCTGCAGGTACGTGTAGGCGGTTGCCAGCCCGATGATTCCGCCGCCAATGACGGTCAGGTCCAGCCTCACGCGCTTCTCTCGTTCGCGAGGGCGGGTTGCGGGGAGGTCACGCCGTCACACCCGTAGCAGGTAGCCGAGATTCCGATCGAGGCCGTGCGGAAGGGTCCCCAGGTCCACCAGACGGAGACGCCGTTTCAACGGGCCACATTGGGGGACCTCCGCGTAGGCGGCCACCAGCCGTCGAGTCTCAGGCGGAAGGTCATCGCCGAACCGTTCGAGCAGGGCCTCGGCCTGCCGGGCCGTCCGGCGGAGGGAGTCGCGAACCGGGGCCCGGTCCACGAGGGACCGCCAGGCGGACGCGACCCATTCCCGAGGATTGCTCGGATACCGCGCGGCGCCGGTGTCGTTGCGCCCGTGCTGCCGGTAGAGGATCGTTGCCGCCGGCAGAGGCACGACCTTCCCGAAGCAGGCCGCGACCAGCGCCAGCCACCAGTCGTGCATCACGGCCTCGGGCGGAACTGGCGCAGCCCGCTCCCGCAACGCTCGATTGAACATCACCGTGCATCCGGTGACGCAGTTCTGGATCAGCAGGCGGTTCAACGACGCGCGCATGGGGTCCGTGCCCTGGTATCGCCACAGCGACGGAGCGATGGTCCGCAGCTGCCGATCGACAACGACAAGATCGGTATGGACGAGAACGGGAGTGGCCTGCCCGTGCGCCCGCTCGGCCTCCAGCATCGCAGCCATCGTCGTCGCGATCTTGTCGGGCAGCCAGCGGTCGTCCGCGTCACTGAACATCATGTATTCGGCGTCCGGAGCAGCCCGCTCCAGCAGCCAGGCGAAGCCGCGCGACGCGCCCAGCCTGCGCGGCTCTCCATCCGAAGGCACCAGCCGGATGCGGTGGTCCGCCGCGGCGAGCCGCTGCAACACGTGGACGGTCCCGTCGTCGGACCCGTCGTCCCGTACGTGGAGGCGCCAGTTGCGCCAGCTTTGCTTCTGGAAGCTCGAGACCTGTTCCAGCAGGTACGGCATCCCGTTGTAGACGGTCATCAGGATGTCGACCGTCGGCTGGGCGGCCCAGGCTTCTTCCTGACGAGCCGAAGCGGCAGCGTTCATCGTCCTGCTCCCATGTCGGAGGGGACGGGAGCGACCGCCAGCTCGGGCGCGGGACGGAGCCGGAACGCGTTACCCTCGCGCCAGGCGAGCCAGAGAAGGCCGACCATCACCGACGCCTCAGCGAGCAGCACCGCACCGGCCATCCCCATCGCGCCGAACGAGGGCACCAGCGCGACCGCGGCGATCACGTTCACCACGCCGGCCACACAGACGAACGCGAGAACGTGTCGATCGAACCCCATCGGAAGGGCCCATTGCACACCGACGACGGTGGCGATGGCGACGATGGGGGGAAGCAGCGACAGCGCGCGAAGCACCGGCACCGCGGCTTCGTAGCCCGGACCGAGGAGCACGCGCACCAGCAGAGGAGCCGCGACGAGGGCGATCGCACCTACGCCGACTCCCAGCCCGATGATGGCCAGAGCACTCAGGCGCAACAGCCGCGCCGCGGCGTCATGATCCTGCCTGAACAGGTGGCTCAGCCTCGGATAGACGGCCTGCGACACCGGCTGGATGACCCCGATCGCCGCGCGGATGATGCGCTCGGCTCCTCCGAAGTAGGCAACGGTCGCCGCTCCGCTGAGCAGTCCCAGGATGAACCCGCTGGCCTGCATGTAGAGGCCGCCCGCCGTCCGGTAGGCGAAGATCGCTACCCCCTCCCGCAGGGCCTGGATGGACGCGGCCATGCTCGGCCGCTCGAACGGGACGTCGCGGTATACCCAGCCGGTGGCGATCGTCACCCATAGCAGCCCTGCCACGGCATTGAAGCAGAGGACCATCCATCCGTCGCCAGGGTCGCGGACCAGGAGCAGGACGAGGACAGTGGCCGCCGCGCGCGCGCTCAGTTCCAGTCTCGCGGCCGGCCCCATCCGTTCCACCCCCTGGAAGTACCAGAAGGGAGTCGCCCCCTGGGAGATGGCGAGCACCCACGCCCAGAAGAGATAGACGGGATGCTGCTGGAACGTGGGGATGAGCACGTAGGCGGCGGCCGCGGCCAGGGTGAGCGCGAGCACGAGGAGCAACTTGGCGCCCTGCACGCCGGCCACGACGCGCCGAAGCCGTTCCGCATCGCCGCGCGTGGTCGCGACCATACGCGTCGCCGATAGCTGGAACCCGTACTCGACCAGCAGGCCGAGCCAGGCGGCGAACGACTGGGCGAACACGACGAGCCCCCACCCGTCAGGGCGCAATACCCGGGCGAGGAAGGGGATCATGATGACCGGGAGCAGGAGGTTGGCGGCGTGCACCCCGTACAGCGCGGCGGCGTTCCGCGCCAGGACGCTCCTTCTCAGGCGCGCCGCCAGCTCGCCTGGGCGGCCGTTCATTACGGCCCCCGCGGGACGCACCGACGAGCGTCGACCCGCCGGCCTCGGCAATTCACGGCTCCCTCACTGCGAAGAACGGACGATGGTCGGGAAGATGACCTCGACGGAGTCCGCACGCTCGTCTGCTTTGCGGCGGCCGTGCGTCCGCGCGCGGCGGGCCACCGTCGCACTGAACTGGCGCCGGAACTCGGCGGCGTCGAAACGCTCCGCGTTGGCCCGGCAGGCGGCCGGATCGAAGCGCGTCGCTTCGGCTTCCTCCATCGCGGCAGTGAGCGAGTCCACGCTCTGCTCGTCGAACAGGATCCCCGTGATACCGTGCTCCACGGTCTCGAGGGCTCCTCCCTGGCCGTAGGCGATCACCGGCCGCCCCGCCGCCTGCGCTTCGACAGGGGTGATCCCGAAGTCCTCGTGACCTGGAAAGAGCAGTGCGCGGCACCGCCGCATCAGGTCAGCCACCTCGGCATCCTCCACGTGCCCGACGAACTCGACGCTGGGGCCCGCCAGAGCCTGAAGCCGCTTCCGCTCCGGGCCATCGCCGGCTATGACCAACCGCCGCCGCATCCGGTTCGCCGCCTCCACCGCCAGATCGATCCGCTTGTACGGAACGAGCCGGGAAGCGACGAGATAGAAGTCCTCCGGCTCCGTGTCCGCGACCGTGAAGCGGTCGAGGTCGACCGGCGGATAGATGACTTCCGCCTCACGCCGGTAGTGGCGCGCGACCCTCCGAGCCACCTCGTTCGAGATCGCCACGAAGTGGTCGACGCGATCGGAGGACAACCGGTCCCACACCCGGAGCCAGTGGGCCACGGGTGCGGCCAGTGAGCGGAACCGCACCCCCCGCATGTAGTCGTGATACAGGTCCCAGATGTACCGGCACGGGGTGTAGCAGTAGCAGATGTGCACCGCATCGGGCCTCACGATGACCCCCTTCGCGCACGCGCTGCTGGTCGAGATGACCAGGTCGTACTCGCGCATGTCGAACTGCTCGAAGGCGAGCGGCATCAGGGGCAGGAACGCCTGGTAGCGCCGGCGGGCGAAGGGCACCCGCTGCAGGAACGACGGGCGCACGTCCCAACCGCGCATGTGGGCCGGCAGCCGGGGCGGATCGAAGATCGTCGTGTAGATCGGCGCGTCTGGAAACAGCGAGTGGAGGTGGGTCAGGACCCGACCTCCACCTCCAACGTTGCTCATCCAGTCCGCCGAGATGGCTACCTTCATTCAGTACGCCCCCTCGCCTCGCCACACCACGCCGGGAGTGCGGAGCAGAATGCGGATGTCCAGGAGCAGTGACCAGCTCTGGATGTAGGCGCGCTCCATCCCGATGATCGTCTCGAAGTCGGTGATCAGGTTGCGACCCCCGACCTGCCAGGGGCCGGTCATGCCCGGGATCACCGTCAGACGCTCGAAGTGATGGGGTTCGTAGCGCTCCAGGTCCGCCGGGAGCGCGGGTCGCGGCCCGACCAGCGACATGTTGCCGATCAGCACGTTGAACAGCTGCGGCAGCTCGTCCATGCTCGTGCGACGCAGGAACCGCCCTACTCGGGTCACCCGCGGGTCACCCGGTACCTTGAACGTCCCGTTCGGATAGATGTTCAGGTGGGCCAGCTCGTGCTCCCGCTGCTGTGCGTCCGCCTGCATGCTGCGGAACTTCCACATGTCGAACAGTTGGCCGCCGAGGCCCACGCGCCGCGCCCGGAAGAAGACCGGGCCCGGCGAGTCGAGCTTGATGGCGATCGCGATGAGCACCATCAGCGGCCCGAAGATGACCAGGGCGATGCTCGCCGCGACGATGTCGAACACGCGCTTGATGAGCAGCGCGGGCACCTCCATCCGCGCCGGAGTCAGGTGCATCAGGGGGCATCCCCCGACGTTCAGCGGCTCCACCCGGCAGTCCACGGTCTTCAGCACCGACGGGAACACGTACAGCGAGATGCCCCGCTGGAAGCACGCGCTCGCGACCTCTCGCATCTCGCGGGTGGTGAGGCGCGTCGCCAACACCACCTCCTGCACGTCCAGCTCGTCGAGCGTGCGGGGCAGGTCGGCCAGTGTCCCCAGCGCGGCGGGGTCCGGCTCCCGATCGCGAGTGAGGTGCCCGACGATGTACTGATCGCTCGTCCGCTGGCCACGCAGCTGCTGGATGGCGTCTCCCGCCTCGGCGAGACTCCCCACCACGATCGCCTTCCGCAAGCCGATTCCCCGGACGTGGGCCTGGCGAATGACCTCATCGGTGAGCCGCCGCCCGGCGAGCAAAGCGGCGAATCCCATCGCGGAGATGGGGATCAGGAGCCGCTGCGGGATGCCCACCTCGGGCGAGATCAGCCCGATCGAGAGCAGGATGAGGCCGCCGAGCGAGACACCGAGCAGCAGCGACCTCCAGATGGGCGTCGTCGGCATGGGTCGGTACGACCCCGCCGCGTTCAGACTGAGCAGATAGATGACGATGAACGCGGGGATCATCCCGTGGAGCGTCGGTGCGTCCCACACCCATGCCGACACAAGGACGACGCCCGCGATCAGGGCGGCATCGAACAAGTGCATCGTCACGACGCGGGCGAAGCGCCGAAGCATCGCGACCGCCAGACGGCGGTACGTGAGCTCGCGCTTCAGCCGGACGTCGTGCGGCGGAATGCGAAGGGGGACCTGGGCGGCAGTGGCCTGGGTCGTCACCGCGGCGTAAGGCTTCGTCGTCGGCTCAGACATTCCGCACCCCCCTCCGGTCCACGCTCCCGGAATCCCCTCGCCCCCACACCGTGAGCGCGCCCTCCCGATGGCACCACCCGACACCGCCTGTCCTCTCTGCTGCGCCGATTCGAACCACGAGTCCTCCCCGCCCAGCATCCCGAATCTGGAGACACGGCCCGTCCGTTCGGTGTGTACGGGCCTATCCTGTCATTCTCCTTCCACGAAGGGGCGGCCGGTCTCCCGTCGCCCCTCGATCCCCGACGATCACCCCGCCGGGAGGGTCACTCCACCGGCCTGCAATCACCCTCGCCTGAGTACGACCCTCGCTGCGACTGCCGCGTGTCCATTCGTTTCCATCCGTATACGATCTGGAGCATCGACCGTTGACACGCGTTCGTGATCAGCGCCCGCCGTTATGCACTTTCCGTGCGAACTGTCGCGCCCAGTAGGTGATGATGAGGTCGGCTCCCGCGCGGCGGATGCCCAGCAGCGCCTCCTCCATCGCCCTGTCGCCGTCGATCCAGCCGCGTTCCGCAGCGGCCATGATCATCGCGTACTCCCCCGAAACGTGGTACGCTGCCAAGGGATAGCGCGTCTCCTCCTTTACCCGGCGAATCACATCCAGGTACGCCACGGCCGGCTTGACCATGATCATGTCGGCGCCCTCGGAGATGTCCAGCAGGGCTTCCCGGATGGCTTCGTCGGCATTCCCCGGATCCATCTGGTACGAGCGCCGATCGCCGAACTGCGGCGCGCTCTCCGCCGCCTCGCGGAAGGGGCCGTAGAACGCGGACGCGTACTTGACGGCGTACGAGAGAATGGCCGTGTTGTCGAGGCCCGCCTCGTCGAGGGCGGAGCGGATCGCCGCCACACGGCCGTCCATCATGTCCGACGGGGCGACGATGTCCGCCCCCGCCTGGGCGTGGGTCACCGCCATCCGGGCGAGCAGGGGAAGGGTCCGGTCGTTGTCGACGTCGTCGCCGTGAAGGACGCCGCAATGGCCATGGCTGGTGTATTCACACAGGCAGACATCCGTGATCACGACCAGCTCGGGGATCTCCCGCTTCAACGCCCTCACGGCCCGCTGCACGATCCCCCCTTCGTCGTACCCGCTCGACCCGACCTCGTCCTTCGTCTCGGGAATGCCGAAGAGCAGCACCGCGGGGATTCCCAGCTTGTGAGCCTCCTCGGCGTCGCGAAGGAGCTCGTCGACGGACGTCTGGTCCACCGCGGGCATCGAGCTCACCGGGCGGCGTATTCCCTGCCCTTCCACCACGAAGAGCGGGAGCACCAGGTCCGATGGCATCAACGACGTCTCGCGGACGAGCCCCCGGATGGGGACCGTTCGGCGAAGGCGCCGGGGCCTGTGCTGAGGAAAGGATGCCGTCATCCGCCGATGGTGATCCTGCCCGCCAATCGGGCTTCGTGCTCGCTCCAACCGGAACCGCTCTCGAACCGGGCCGCACCGAATATCTCAGGCCCGGCCCCCATTCGCCACCGGAACGACGCAGCGCCGCCCCAACTCGAGCCCTCGCGGCCGGGAGTATACAGGTTGTCGGGCCCCCGGTCGCGGTGGAAGGCTCGCAGATCGACCCGTCCCCGGGCGTCGGGAAGGTCGAGGCCGCTGAAGACGAGCCACTCTGTCCCGTTTCCTCCGAGCGGGTGCCCGAGCGGGCGATCTTCCACCACCCACGACCCGGGGAAGGACCAGTGGCGATACCACATCGGATTGCCGCAGCACTGCTGACCGAACGACGTCCGCTCCATCCCCAGCGATAACCGCGGCGCCCCGGGCACCATCGGAATCTCGAGCCCGATGATTCGTGCGGGTACGTCCCACCATCCGCCGGCCGCGTCCTCGGCGCCCCACTCGAGGTACGCCGTCAGCGGGATCACCGACTCCGTCGGCAAGTGGAACCGGCCTTCCATCGAGACGATCTGGTTCTCGAACCCCCCCGCGCGAATGCTGCCCACCAGCAGTCGGGCGATGTTCGCGGCGGTGAAGGGGAACTCGCCGTCCCCCCTGACCATCGTGCCGCGGTGCACGTAGAACGTCGTCCGCCAGTGGGGCTGCAGCGATACCGTCGTCCCCCAGAAGAACGGCTTCGTACGGTGCCGCTCCTCGCGGATGGGCGCGAGGAACGTGGTGAAGCCCACCCGCCCGAGTGGCGACAGGAAGCCGTGCATCTCGAGCGGAGCCGGCGTCTCGATCTGGATCCGGTCGAACCTCGCGCCACCCAACACCACGCCGCCACCGGCCGCCGTGCCGAACCCGATCTGCCCGCGACCGACGGTCAGCGCGACCCGCCCGAGACCCACCACTCCCTCCAGGGTCCCGAAGCGCACCTTCTCGTCGCGGAAGACCGGCTCGACCCGGGCGGCGAAGTACCTCCCGGCGAGGATGCCGGCGTCCAGCTCGGCGACCACGCCGCGCGACCCCTCCAGAATCAACGTACCCGTGCGATGAGGGTCGAATTCGTCCAGACCGGGTGCTCCGATGCCGTCCCGGTCCTCCGCCCCGGCGGAAACCGCGGCGTGGAAGACCAGGTCGTCGCCGGACTCGAATTGTCTGCCCTCGAGCGCGGGGAATTCGCGATCCAGCCGTGTCAGCAGTTCGACCGCGAGTTCCCTCGCGTCACCTGCGTCCGCCCCGGCGGCCGCGCGCTCCAGCAATGCCCGCGCCTCACAGAGGGGCACCGACCGTTGCACCGGCAGATACTCCGGCAGCGCGCCCATCCCGTGAAGCCTCAACAGGGCGCGCCCCACCCAGTGGTCCGGCGAAAGAGCGACCGACACGCACCTGCTATCGACCGACGTGTCGCGCTCCTGCGCTGACAGACCGGTCCCGGACGCAGCCAGCATCGACCCAAGCGTCAGCGCGGCGACCGCCCACCTGGATCCTTGTCGACGAACACGGTTCACGGCGACGTCGAGTAGTAGTCGCGGATGGCCGACAGGAGGCCTTCAGCGGTGTACACATCGGCCTCGACCGCGACCGTATGCCCCATCTGTGCCACGACTTCTGACGTGACCGGTCCGATCGAGGCGATCGCGGAACCACCCATCAGGTCTCCGGCCATCTCGAGGAAGCTCCGAGCGGTCGAACCGGACGTGAAGACAACCATGTCGACCGTTCCCGATGCCAGCGACCTCCTGATGTCGGCCTCGAAGGTGCGATCCGCGACGGTGCGATACGCCGGCACGTCGTCGACCGCGGCACCGGCCGCGGCCAGCAGGGTGGGCAGAGCCTCCCGCGCCTCCTCCGCCCGTGGCAGCAACACCCGCTTCCCCGCCAACTGTCCGCGACGCGTCATCGCTTCCACGATCGCCTCCCCGACGTGCTCGTCAGGGACGGCGTCCACATCGATTCCGTAGCGGGCCAGCGCGGCGGCCGTGGCCGGGCCGACGGCCGCCACTCCGAGGCCGTGGAGGACCTTCCGATCTCCGGCCGTCGCGTCGAAGGCCCGCACGAAGCTGTCCACGCCGTTGACGCTGGTGAACACGACCCAGTCGTACCTCCCGATCATCCGGCATGCCTGCGCGAGGGGTTCGAGGTCCCCCGGCGGGTCGATGCGGATGGTCGGAAACGTCAGGACCTTCGCGCCGAGCGCCTCCAGACCCCGTGCCAGCAATTCCGCCTGAGCCTTCGGGCGGGTGAGGATGATCCTGCGACCCGCCAGCGGAGTGTCCGGAGCGTCACGTCCCGTGGCCACATCACGGCGCCTGGTAGTCGGACAGCAGGTCCTGCAGCGTCTGGTCCAGGGGGATCCGGGGAAGCCACCCGAGACGCCGGAGCCGCGTCGCGTCGCCACGGAGTGTCGGGATGTCCACGGCCCGAATCCGTTCCGGATCCAGCTCGAGGCGTGCCCCTGTCGCGGACAGCTCGATCATCCTCCGTACGACGCTCGCCAGGGACCGCGCCACGCCCGAGCAGACGTTGTACGCCCCCAGGTTCTCGCCGCGCTCCATCAACCGCACGTAGCCGCGCACGGCGTCCCGCACGTCGAGGAAGTCTCGATCGACCGAAAGGTTTCCCGCCCTCACTACGGGCTCCTCCTCGCCCCGCTTGATCCGGCCCAGTTGGCGCGCGATGCTCGGGATCACGAACCGATCGTCCTGCCCGGGCCCCACATGATTGAACGAACGAGCGATCACAACTTCGATGCCGCTCGCCCGCGCCTCCTGCAACGCAGCCACCTCGGCCGCCGCCTTGGACGCCCCGTAGGGTGTCACCGGCCGGTAAGGGGCATCCTCGGTGATCGGCTGCTCCGTCTCGGCCACGTGTCCGTAGACCTCGGCAGAACTGATCAGGAGCATCCGCCGACGAGCGGGAGGCAGCCGCTTGAGCGCGACGAGCAGCCGGACCGTTCCCGTCGCATTGATGTCCCACGTTTCCAGCGGGGCCCGGAACGAGCGACCCACCGATGCCTGCCCGGCCAGATGGAAGATCAGCTCCGGTTGCTCGCTCGCGACGACTTCATCGACGGAATCTCCGTCCGTCAGATCCATCGAAAACCAGCGCACCCGCGACAGCGCCTCATCTGCTGCCGCGGGTGTTTCTCCGACCGTGGTCGCGGTAATCTCCTGGTATCCGGTCCTGATGAGCTCCCTGAGAAGATGGCCGCCGGCGAATCCACCCCCTCCGGTAACGAGGACCTTCACACTCACACGGCGGTGTACGCGTCCATGTACCGCGCCCGTTGGAGCCGCTCGAGATCCGCGTCCACCATCATGCGGACCAGCTCCTCGAAGGACACCGTCGGGCGCCAGCCGAGTTCCCGCTCGGCTTTGCTCGAATCGCCGATCAACAGGTCGACCTCCGCCGGCCGCATGAAACGCGGATCCTGGACGACGAACTCTCGCCAATCCAGCCCCACGTGGCTGAAGGCCACCTCCACCAGCTGCTCGACGCTGTGCGTCTTGCCGGTGGCGATCACGTAGTCCTGT
>CAZJEH010000048.1:0-20726 GCA_964544905.1 uncultured Gemmatimonas sp. | reverse complement strand
CGAGTGTCCGATTTTCACCCGACCGAAGTGTCAGATTTACGACCGCCGCTGACATGCGGACCGACGTTTTCTGATCCCGCCCGTCCTGCGACGCGGACAGGCCCCTGTCCATTCGGGAGCACGCAACTGAGGAATTGAACCCCCGAAAACCCAGAGCCCAGGCCAATCCTCGATTTGGTCCTCTCATTGCCACCCCGACCCTGCAACGGTGCACATCCTTACCGGAGGAATCGCATGATCAGGTCGGGCTTACTCTCATTCGTGCCTTTGGCGCTCGCGATTGTTCTCTCCGTCGACCCCGCGCTCGCACAGGGTAGCGGCAGAGGCCAGCAGGGGCGGCCACGTGTAGAGCAGGATCGTGGAGACTGGCAGGGTTATCCCACGCTGGGCGACTACGGCCGGGGCGTTTCGAGGGGAAACGGGGCCGGGAAGGTCCCTCCGGGCTGGTGCCGCGGTGTCGGCAATCCGCACCGGACAGTGGAGAACTGCGGCTATCGAGCGGACAGCCGGGTGAGCTTTCCTCGCGGGTCCGGTGGCGGGGTGTACGGGGGCAGCTACGAGGACGCGCACGCCCGGTTCCATCGGGAGCTTGACGATCGATACAACCGACTTGCGGCTCAGCGTCCCCTCGATATCCGATACCAGTTGGAGCTACAGGCGCGAAAGCGGGCGGAGCACGACGCCTGGCACCGACGAGTAGGGATTTCCCACTAATACCGGGGAGGGGCGCCTTGCAGTCGCCCTCGGCGGACTCATAGCGAGACAAACGACGCGCCCCGGTCCCTGGAACCACTGGGCCGGCGCGCATCGTTTCGCGAGCCGAAGGAACTGGCTGGCGGACGGCGTTTCGACGTCCGAATCGGCCACTCTCAGGAATCGGTCCGGCGGCTTCGAGATTGCTTCGTGTCGGTCGCCGAGATGACTGCTGCGGGAGAGATCACCAACGCTATTGCGTCTGAACGATCTCATTTGTGATGCGGTACCGGCCATCCAGCCAGTCGATGATTTCGCGTGCCCCGGGATGATCGATCGGCCCGTAGCGCTCCCTCAGGAAAGACTCCTTCTCGCCCAGCCGATCCAGCCCCAGGTCCTGAAGGATGAGAACGTCCTCCCGGATCAGGCTTCCCAGGTGCTCTCCGAGAACCGTCACGGCCGCCCGCCGGAACGCGGCGCCGTACGCATACCTGTCCCCGAGGCGGTAGTTCTCGGCGAGGGTAATCGCCGGAATCCGCGTGAGCGTGGGCTGCAGCGCGGGGTTCACGCCGTGCGCGACGATGGTGTCCGCGATGCCTGGATCGCGACCCGTGAACGCCCGGATGTACAGGTACTGTGACATGCGCTGCCCATCGTTCACCGGGTAGTTGTCCCAGATGAACGGCTTCCTCCCGAGCTGATCCGCTACGCGTTCCAGGTGCGCCCGCGAAAGCTCCCGGGAGCAGACCTCCTCTCCCGTCCAGAAGACACAGATCGCCGGATCCAGCAACTCGCCGAGGCGCTCGAGGTACCGCTCCGGTCGTCTGCCGAACGCGCGATCCAGGATTGGGTCATCGCTGTAGTAGCTCGGGCAGACCATGATACGAGAAGCGCTCGTGCGTTCGGCGATCCAGTCGACGATCTCGGCCTGGCGCTCGGCAAGGTCCGGAAGCTCGCCTCGCATGTCGTCGAACAGGATCCCGAGGTCCACGACGCCCAGCTCATCGAAGAGCGTCAGCTTCGCCTCCAGGGTACGCTTCGCCTCGAGGTTGAAGTCCTCATGCAGCGCATAGGGGGTGAGGCCGATGCCGAAACGGACTCCACACTCCAGGCAATGTCTGGACAGACGCCGCAGCTCCTCGACCATCTCCGGTGGGTGGCTCTCTCGCCAGCGTCGCCTGAGGAATGCGTCGGCCTTTGGCGCATACAGGTAGAAGCCGTACCCGAAGGGCGCCAGGAACGAGACGTTGTCGCGTCTGGCCTCCCAGCTCCAGGGATTCCCGTAGTAGCCCTCGATGATGCCCAACTCCACCATGCGGCTCCCAGACATGCCGTTGCGTATCGCCCCCGTAGGCTCCGGCGGATCCAGTTCGTGTTCCATCATCGGTGAATCCGCACGTCGTTCCGCCGATGAAGTGAATGGCCGGCCGGATCGCCGGTGGGTCCTGGCCGAGCATCGAAAACGATGTGCGACCAGGAGTGCCGCACATCGTCAGAGCCCCGCAGACGGTCGCTCAGGGGTTCACACGAACGTTCAGGGCGGCCATGAACGGGACCGCGCCGACCACCCCGCCCGATCCCTGTTCGATCCACGCGTGCGAGTTGATCTCGATCAGCACCGTTTCCCGGTCCGTCACGCCGACCACGAGATTCACCAGCTTGTCGATGATGACGGGCCCCGCGCTGGTGTCGAGCTGTACCTCCCTCTGCGCTCCCGACTCGTCTATCGAGACCGTCACCTCACTGAAGGTCAACCGCGCCGTCGTGTAGCGCCCCCCGGGCATCGAGCGGATGACGATGGGGACCGGCTGCTGCCCTCCAACCGGAATCGTCAGCTCGACGGGTGCCTCCGTGATCGTTGTCGTCGACCCGGAAGTATGAAGGAACCCGAGTCCGATCCGGAGACGGATCGTCCCGCCGGCCGCGCCGGGCGCCCCGCCGGAACCGTCGACCACCAGTATCTCGACCTCGCCGGAACTCTCCCCCGCCACGCCGCTGTCGCACGATGCCGTTACTATCGATAGCATGATGGCGAGGGCTACTCGCCACGCCGGAGGTCCCCGGCGCGCGTGAGGTACGCGCCGCCGGTCCCGGAACGCCACTCGTTCGAGCGTCATCGAGCCACCCGAAGGATCCGCCCGGATCGCGGCGCTGGGATCACAACAGGAACCATGCTCAGATCAATCACCATTGCGCGTTTCACGGGTCTGGTAGCCGCCCTTCTCCTCGTACCGCCAGCCTGCGCGCAGGCGAACGAGGAGCCGGCGTACGTGGCCTCAATTCGGGGCAGCGTCTACTACTGGGTCGGATGCGACAACTGGCGCGATATCCCCGAAGCTAATCGTCGCTGGTTCCAGACCAGCGACGATGCGGAGGCTGCCGGATACCGACGATCGGATGCGCGCGGCTGCGCAGGCCCGGACGCAACGGCCGGTCCGTCGCCCATCGACACGCGAACCTGCACGGTCGTGCGTGTCGTCGACGGCGATACCCTGAGTTGCCGCGAAGCCGCCGACCGGGTCCGTTTGCTGCTGATCGACGCTCCCGAGCTTGCGGAGGGAGAACCCGCCGCACGCGCCGCCGCGTTCCTGTCCAGTCTGGTCCCGCCGGGGACGGAGGTGCGTCTGGAGTTCGACGTTCAGCACCGGGATCGCTACGGACGCGTTCTCGCGTACGCTTTCTCCCCGGACGGCCGGATGATCAACGAGGTGATGGCCCGATCCGGATATGCGGTCACGGCCGTCTTCCCGCCCAACGTCCAGCACGTCGACCGCATCAGGGCCGCTGTCTCCGAAGCACGCAGGGAACGTCGCGGGCTGTGGGCGAGAGCGCGCAATCAGTGCACGCCCGAGGGGTTTCCCATCGCCGCCTGCGACTGAGAAGCGGTCGGGGACCAGTCGCGCGACGAACCGCATCACAAATCGCAGGTGCGGACTCTCCGCTTCGCCGTCCAGCGGTCGG
This sequence comes from uncultured Gemmatimonas sp., assembly GCA_964544905.1. Lineage (GTDB taxonomy): Bacteria > Gemmatimonadota > Gemmatimonadetes > Longimicrobiales > Longimicrobiaceae > WHSP01. The sequence goes on along the minus strand of CAZJEH010000048.1, from coordinate 17,072 downwards.
GCTTGCGGAGAGACGCCGGTCGGACCGAACCCGCCCTGCACCGTGCGCACACCTCGTCGATCCAGAGCTTGCGGACTTCACGCTCGGCCGGTCGCGAACTCCCGAGCAGGAACCCTACTGCACCGGACGCTCCGGCCAGCGATCGTCATATGGCACCCACTTGAAGACGTTGCCCGTCAGGCTCGCGACGTAGATCTCGCCGCCCGGGGCCACCGTCAGCAGATGGCCCGGACTCTCCATCGAACCGAGGACTTCCCCCGTCTCCAGGTCGATCTTCATCAGCCGACCGGCGAGGGTGTCATACATGATGTTCTCGGTGTTGTTACGGTGCGTGATGATCCACATCTGGTCATCGGGGGTGATGAAGATGCCCTGGGTAGCGCCCAGGTGCGTCCAGATGCGTATCAGGTTCCCGTCGGTGTCGAAGATCTGAATCCGGTTGTTCTCGCGATCGCTGACGTAGACCCGATCTCGTGAATCGATGGCGATCGAGTGAGGAACCCTGAACTGGCCCGGACCTTCGCCCGGCTCACCCCAGCTCTTTACGAAGTTGCCGTTCGGATCGAGCTTCACGACCCGGGTGTTGGTGTACCCGTCCGATATGTAGGCGAACCCGCGAGAGTCGAAGGCGACGTCGGTCGGGCGGGCGAACGTCTTGTCGTCGCTGCCCGCGACTCCACGGGTTCCGAACTGCTGCAGTAACGTGCCGTCGTTGCTGAACTTGTAGACCATGTGGTCGCCGTTGTCGATCGCCCAGATGTTGCCTTCGCGATCGATCCGCAGCCCGTGCTCGTTACCGAAGAAACCGCGGCCGAAGGAACGGAGGTAACGTCCGTTCGAGTCGAAGATCACGATCGCGTCGGAGTCGCCCCGATGGAACACGTAGACGTTGCCCGCACTATCGTGGGTGACGGCGGAGACGCGGCCGAACTGGAAGCCCTCCGGAAGCGTGTTGGGCTCGAGGCCGAAACGGATCGAGACACGGAAGCGAAGCAGGCCGCCTTCGTGAGGGGCCCACGCTTCGGGCACGTACCCCTGTTCCGGCGCGATCCCCGGCGGGAGGTTCGCGCCGGGTTGTCCGAGCGGCTGCCCGGAGCTCGGCGCAGGCAGCGCCAACAGGCACAACACCGCGAACGGCAGGGAGATGCTCATCTTCATGGGGTGACCTCCATGCGGTGGACACGTGCTCTGCTCTCAACGTGCTCGGAGCCACTGACGCGCGCAAGCGATCCTCAGCCGCCGATATCCGCAACCTACGGGGGTAGTAGCGCCTCCATACGGCGCCAGATGACCATGCCGGGAGTCCGGATGCAAACGGACGGAGGGAGCAGGAACCGAGACGGTTCGGGCCCGAATGGCACCGGGCCCCGGGGGATGGCATCGGGTCGGTGGCCAGGAAGGGTCACCGCCGGGATCTGCCTCCTCGCATCGACCATCCTTGTCGCGGCACCCCTCACCTCGCAGTCGGTGCCCCTCCTGACCGGTTCCGTCGAGATCCATCTCGAGGGAGGAGGCATTTCCGGCGACGTGTGCCTCGCGGGGGCACCCACGGCCGGCGACAGCGTGACCATCGTGCTCCACAACTCACTCTCCATCCTGGACATCAGGGGCGCGCCGCCCACCCCTGTCGCGGTCCAGATCGAGCCGGGAGGAGCGACGGTACGCTATTCCTTCGCCCACCTCTCTTCGCGAATTGGCCCCGGTGGCGCACCGGTGGCCGATCTATGTCTGACTTACGAAGGTCATCAGCCCGTCTATGCCATCGACGAAGGGGAGTATCGTGACGAGGACGCCTCCAATGTGATCGCTTTCAATGGCACGACGCTGCGGGCGCGAGGTGCCGCCCGCTGGTACCCCGCGCCGTACGATGCGCGGGTCGGCATCGCTGCTGAGGCCGTCGCCTACGACCTGGAAATCACCTGCCCTCTCTGCGAAACCATCTACGTCAATGGCGGTGATCCGCTGCCGGGACCATCCGCACGGTTCCGCTCTGCCGAAGCCCGCGAGCTGCTTCTCGTCGCCGGACGGCTCCCCGTGACCGAGCGGCCCGCAGGCCGCATCATCGGCGAATACGTCGCACCGGATACGGCGGACCTGTTCTTCGCGAAGTTGGCCGATCTGCAGGCGTTTCTCGCGAGCTACGTCGGCGTGCCCTACAGGCGCACGCTGGACATCGTACGGATTGCCCCGGTCCGGGAACCCCGCCGGGGGCAGATCTGGGGCTTCTTCAGCGATCCGGCCCTGACGCTGATCGGGATGGATCCCGGAGGCTTCGTGCGAGCGCTCGACGGGCCGAACGGGTCAGCTCGCCGCTCTCTCACCGCGTTCCTCAGCCACGAACTCGCACACCGCTACTTCGGGTGGTCTTTCGGGATCGCCTCTTCGCAGCGCGACCTCTTCAGCGAACCTTTTGCCACCTATCTGGAGATCAAGGCCGTCCGGCATTATCTCGGCGACGACGAGTATCGAACGTCCCTGCGACGGCTGCTCGGTATTGTGAGCCGGTCCTCCGAGCATCGTCACCTCGTGGATTCGACTCCCGAGGACTACTCGGTGAACGCCTATCGCTACGGCTATGCCCCCCTGATGCTCTTCGCCCTCGAGTGGGTCATCGGAGAGGACGCGATGCGCGAGACACTCCGCCGAATGATCGAGAGTCCGGCCGACCAACGGGCGCTCGCGGACGTCGAATTCATGGGTCGCAAGGCTCGCGAGGCAGGCGTTTCCGCTGAGCGCTGGCGCTACTTCCTCGACGTGTGTCAGGCGACACCTGTGGCCGCGAACCCCTGCCTGGAATGGATCACGGAGGGAGGAAACCTCTAGCCCCGACTTCCTACCCCTTCAGTCCTTCACATCCTCTGTAGTTCCCCAGCAAAGGCGAGCACCCTCGAGGTAGCGAGATCGTCACCGCTAGCCGGCCAGTTCCAGCACGTGTGCCTCGACGGTTTCTCCGCTGAGCGGGTGGAAGTCTTTCTGCGGGAATCTCTTGAAGCCCATCTTGCGATACAGTTCCATGGCCGCCGTCATGCTCTTCGATGTGTGCAGACCGATCCGCGAAGCGCCCGCGCTGCGTGCCCGGCGGATGCATTCCTCCATCAGCGCCGCGCCGATCCCCTGCCCTCGCGCCGCCGGCGAAACCGCGAGAAGCCGCACCTCCGGCCACTCGAGCGGCGGCGTCGCTCCCCCGTACGCGTCCGAGCCTTCCGGGTAGAGCATGACGCTGCCGACGATCATCCCATCCCGCTCCGCGACGATTCGTTCGGCAACGACGTCTGGAGAGAGTCCGCGTCTCACCGCCGAGTACAGGCCCGCCCACGCCGCGGGTGCCATGATGGCCGCGTACTCGCCGTACGCCTCGAGAGTGAGGTCCCGGATGGCCGGCATGTCCGCCGCGTGAGCGTCACGGATGCGGAGTTGGCTTGGGTTGGGAGGGGGGTGCATCGCCGGATGCGAGGGATCAGCGGTTCGGGGCCGAGGGTGAGAGCGACCTGGCTACGTTCTCATCGACGACGAGCGTTCGTCCACCCCAGGTGCGGGTCGTGTCCAGCGCTCCCTGCCAGATCGTGGCGAAGCGATATCCGCTCTCCTCGGGAGTCGAATCGAGGGTAAAGCCGTTCCCTCCGGCAATCCAGAAGGGGATTCCTTCAATCCCCCCAAGCCCTTCGACCGCGCGCTGTGCGACCGTATACAGGGCGCTGGCGTTCGTTCGATGCACATACGCGCCAGGCCTGAAGCGGCCATCGCCGACAAGCGCCTGAATCCACCCCTCGGTGTAATCGGCCATGCCAGGAGGAACAGTCGCCATCCGTTCGATGTCGAGGAAGATCGTGCTACCTGGTTCGAAGCCCTCTGTGGCGGCTCGGTTCGCCGCGTCGATCCCGTCGATGCGACCGCGCTCAGCGGTCAGGAACAGGCTCGTGCACAACGTCGTTTCAGTGATCTCCGCGGGCTCCTCGCCGTCGAAGGTTTGCTGCCCGACATACAGGATCGCCATGCCCCACCCGGCGCGGGCCAGGTGAAGCCGCTTTCCGGCGAACGACTCGTCCCGATGACATGGGGAAGGAAGGTAGTAGCCGACCCATCGGTAGGGCGAGTTCTCCCGCCAGGTGGCCATGAGATCGTCCCCCGGATAGCGCCAGGCGTCGAAACCTGCATGACTCTCCCGCTCGACGGGGCCATGGCCGACCGGAGCGCATGCGCCGAAAACCAGCAGAAGAGTGAAGAGGAGGTACCGAGTACGCATGCCGGCCCCCGGTGGCAAGAAGAGCGCCCACCGGCGGGTGCGTCGCGGCGCATCGAACGAGGGGATTACTCGTACAGGCGGTAGATGGCGGTCCGACGCTCCCAGTCCTCGACGGCGTGCCGCCATCGGCTCGCAATCTCGCTCGGCTCCAGCCCCGCGCGGATCTCCTCCGCTGTCCAGTCGTCGAGGACGTGCTTCATCGATTGCATGCCGAGCTGCCGGGGATGAAGACGGTAGATCTCGGTGAGCAGAACAAGCGCTGTCAGGGATGGATCGTAGCGGTCGCGATCGAGGATGACGATCTCGACTCCTGGGACGGTTTGCCCACGGAACTGCATCCACCCGTCGCCACTTGGTGTGAACCTCGTCGGGCGCAACAGCACGCCGGGTAGCTCGTGCCGCTGCAGGCGAGGCAACAGTCTGTCGACGTCGAGCCAGGGCGCGCCGACCACCGTGAAGGGCTCCCGGGCACCCCGCCCCAGTGAAAGCGCGGTGGCCTCGAGTGAGCCAAGCCCGGAGAAGTTCAGCGCCGCCTCGATGGAACGGATGTTCGGAGATGGATTCACCCACGGGAGCCCGGTCTGATCGTACCAGAGGTCGCGGGTCCAGCCATCGAGCGGAACGACTCGCAGGTCGGCACCAATGCCGAACTCGGCGTTGACGTACCGGGCGATCTCTCCGGGCGTCATCCCATGGCGGAAAGGTACGGGGTAGTGACCTGTGATCTTGGGTCCGGTGCGCAGGGCGCCGAGAGTGGGGAGGGGCCCCCCCGCGCGCCCGGTGATGGGGTTGGGCCGGTCGAGGACGACGAACGGCAGGCCCATCTCGGCGGCGACTTCCATCGCCAACGTCATTGTCCACACGTATGTGTAGGTGCGCGCCGAGATGTCGAGCATGTCGAAGACCAGCACGTCGATATCCCGCAACATCTCGCGGGTCGGCTGCATCGTCTGACCATAGAGCGAGCGTACCGGAAGCCCCGAGATCGGATCGACGCCGTTGTCTATCTTCACTCCGGCATCCACCCCACCTCGAAGCCCATGCTCGGGGGCGAACAGTGCTACGAGGTGGATGTCGGGATGCCGGTGGAGGATGTCGATAGTGTGCCGACCATCGGCGGTGACTGCCGTCGGATTGGTGATCAGGCCGACCCGTCTCCCGGCCAGGAGGTGGAGCGAATCACGGAGCAGCACCTCCGCGCCGGTGTGCACCCGTCGCGGCGCATCCGCAGCGATATCCGGCTCGGGAGATTGGGCACTCCCTTCAGTCGGTGCAAAAGCCGTTGACTGTACAGGCTCGCCAAGGAGAATCTGGCCGCCAGCGGGATACGGAATGAGCAGGACGGCGAAAACGCAGGCCAACAGTGCGCGCATCTGGGAGTCCAATCGCGAGACCGTACCGGGCGGGAGCGCACGACCAGGAGGGCAGGCACAAAGGGCCTGCGTTCGCACCTCTACGACAGTCGCCGTCCCAGGTTGTTGCGTGAGAGTTTCGTCACCCGGGGATGGGATCTGATGGGACCGGATCCGACCGCCGAGGAGCCCCACACGAGGCGGAGCAGGCGCTGACAGCGGAAAAACATACCCCTCGGGACTTCCGGCGTTCAACAATGCGCGCGCGGCGCCTGACGGGGCATAGAGGCACTGTCATTAGGCCGGAGTGAACGACACCGTCCACCAAGTCAGTGGAGGGCCACCCCTCGCATGGTCAGTCCAGTGTGTATGTTCAGCGTATCTGCGAGGGGATGATCAGACGCACCGCGTCGCCGGGGGTCACATAGAGCTCGATCGTCCGTGCCGATGCCTGACCGGCTAGCGGCTCGGTCACGAAGGCGATGTTCCGGCCGCCACCTACCAGGAAATCCGGGATCGTCAGGGTCTCGGTGCTCAGGCCGTTGACGGTCCCGAGCCTGACACGCTGGCCGGAGGAAAGAGCGAAGATCCGTATCTGGGCAGTCGACTGGTTGTCCACCAGCAGCCGCGCTGTTCCCGCGTCGATCGGCCCCACCCTCGGTCCGTCGCTCCGGGTGGTCGTTCCACTGCAGCCAGCGAGCAGTAGCACCATCCCAACAAGGAGTCTCCGAACGCAGGTTCGGGCCTGCGGCTTGATCGTGTTCATCGGTGCCCCCTGAACGAGTCCTTTTCCTGTCTCAGGGCAGGTTGCGTTCCTCCACGAGGAGTGTCGGATCTCCTACCCGTCATCCAGGAACGTCTCTGGGATCGACACGACGACACGTCTCGACTCGAAGGCTCTTCCCGGAAAAGGAGCGACTACCGACGACAGATCTCCCGTTCGGCGGATCCAGCATTCGCGCAGGGTCGCCAATCCTCCGCCGCGAAAGGCTGGGCATGTTTCGGCAACCCGCCGCTTCACGACTTCGAGGTCAGATGAAGTGATTGTTGTGCCGGATCAGAGACCGACCCATTGACGCGGAGTTCCCCCGCGGCCTGATTGAGGAGGGACGTCACCCTGTGCAACGCCTGTCGTTCCTCCGGCGTTCGGGCGTTCTGTCGCCACACCTCCAACTCGACCACGGCATCGCGAAGGTAGTCGACGATCCGTGTTGCGGCCGACACCGACTCGTTCACGGACGGTTCTGCTTCCATGCACGCTCCCGGGTTCTGTTCATCCCGAAGATAAGCCGAAATACACGCCAAGCAAGGGGAAACCTCGAAGCAATCCAGGCCGTAGGGTCACTGGCTGCCCATCGCAGCTGAGCCCGCAACCCACGCGCAGACCGACAAACGACGACATGAACAACGCCGACGCCCTCCAGACCTACCCGGTCGACATCCATCTGGAGCCAGCCCTCGCCGACCGCGACCGGGTCACGTGTGCGTTCCGGTTCATCCTGGCGTTTCCCCACGTCCTGATGGCGGGTGGACCGCTCGTGGCCTTTCTGACGTGGAACTGGTCGATGGAGGAAGGGAACGCGTTCACCTTCGGTGCCGGCGGTGGGGCGCTGGGCGCGGCTGCCGGGATGGCGGCGGTCATCTCCTGGTTCTGGATTCTCGTCACCGGCCGCCACCCCGAAGGCCTCTGGAAGCTGGCCGCATCCTACATGCGGTGGCGGGTGCGGGCCGTCGCCTACACTACACTGCTACGCGACGAGTTCCCACCGTTGGGTGATGGCGAATACCCGGTGGCGCTCCTGACAGGTACGCCACCCGAAGAGCGGGATCGATTGACCGTCGGTTTCCGTTTGCTCCTGGCCCTGCCTCACCTGGTTGCCCTCTGGGTGCTGGGCATCGGTTGGGTGCTGACGACGATGGTCGCCTGGGTGGCGATCCTCCTCACGGGTAAGTACCCGGACTCGCTCTACGGTTACGCGATCGGAGTCCTCCGCTGGAATACGCGTGTCGAGGCGTACCTCCTGCTCCTCACGGACGAGTATCCGCCATTCGCTCTTCGCTGAGCGGGCGATCCGCGACTCCCTCCCCGCCCGCCTTTCAGGGTTGGGGAAGGTTCAGTGCTTCGCGGAGCTGGGCCGCGGTCATCCCGCGCACGTAGACCGGAGTCCCTCGATCGAATTCCCGGGCTCGCGCGAGCGGGCCGACGATGACCGGATCCAGTCCGGCGTCGACGACGAGGCTCGCGACTACATCGAGCGCCTCCGGATCGTCGCCCGCGATGGGCACTCCGATCTTCTCCCCGCTGGCCGTTATGGGCCTCTGAAGGGCTGTGGAGGCGATGGCGTTGAACGCGCGGACGAGCCTGGTCCCCGGGAGGTACTCGGCCGATGCCAGTCCCACACCCTTGGCCAGCGCGTCGTTCGCCATCGGCCCGTCCCGATCCTCCCGCGGATTGCCGCAATCGATGACGATCTTGCCCCGCATCAGCGGGCCCTGGTCGCGCCCGACCTGCGGCATCGCCCCGTACGGGACCGCGATGAGGATGATTTCACCGAACTCGGCTGCCTCGTTCGGGTAGCCTGCGCGTGCATTGGGACCGACCGACTGAACCAGCTCGGCGAGCTCCGAAGGATTTCTCGACGAGAAGAACACCTGGTGTCCGGCGCGGGCCCAGAGCCGGCCGAGGCCCCCTCCCATGTTCCCGGCCCCGATGATGCCGATTCGGTAGGCACGTTGCTGCGCCAGGGCGACGCCTGCCGGAGCTACACCGAGCGCCGCCGCGGCAGCCAACGCCACGCGGATGAACTGCCGACGGTCCTGGATGCTCTCTGGCGTGCTGTTCATGGTCAGGTCCGACGAAAGGGTCCAGCCGGCATGGGGACAGAGTGAGGCGTCGAGCGACGCGCGTATAAATTGAGCCCGCGGAGCGCGGAGCGGAAGGGCGGCGTGCTTCGACCGGTGACCCGATCGGGCGATCACCGCCCCGAAGGAGCGTTGTTGAATGCTCGTTGCTTCGCGGGAGCCCGACCTCTGCTCTCTGATCCGGAGACACGTGGGGACCGCCCGAGCGGTCCAGGTGGTCGGCGGTCCATCTCCGGGAGCAGCCGAGTGCTCCTCTACAGCAGTAGCTGGAGATCCGCGCAGGCGAGCGTCGCGCCGTCGGTCGGGGACACCTGGAAGTGCGCGTTGTAGCTCACCGTCGGATCGAGGACGAAATTGAAGCCGGTGTCCGAACGGGCGCTACCGGCGTCGTCCACCAGAAGTGCCGGGTAGGAGCCAGCCTGACCGACGACCGCCCCAGGAGCAGCGCACGTCCCGCTGCGAATCTGCCAGGGGCGCGTGGCATCGGGCTCATCCCCCTCCACGCCGGCGGCCGCGAGGAAAACCTGCTGGTTCTCGTACCAGACGAAGGCGGCTTCGAATCGCCGGTCCAGGAGATCCGGCGTGGCGGCGTCGACCCCGCCATTCCACTCGTAGATGACCTCGGGCTCAACGGAATCGAGGCACCCCGCAAGCGTCGCCGTGAAGGCAATCAAGCCGAGAAATCGCAGCATCAGGAATTCCTTGTCGAAGTAGCACGCGTCGCACCAGAGAGAGGCGCGACGGCGTGCAAGAGGCGATCCGCCATCGAGCACAGCGGTCACAGGATCGGACGAGACCGAACCTCTCGGGTGGCAACCATTCGGCCTCGTAGCGTACCCAATTGAAACCGGAGGGGAGCGCGTGTAAAGGCATCCGATACAGGAGAGACGTTCCGAGACGCTCCAGTGGGACACCGAAGAGTGCTCGCTGAGCTGCGCCAGCGGGACTGCTGTGCGTTGGCTGAATCCCGTGGTATCCTTCGAGCCTGTCCGCCGCCCGACACGCCGCGGCGCCAACGTGGTCTCATCACCGCCTGTATCTCATTTCTGGGCCGACCACCTCGCGTTCCCGTTTCCGAAGGGGCGGCGGCCGTCGGGTCGAACGAACCGGCCGGTTGCGTTCGAGCGGTTTCACAACGAGTCCTCAGGAGGCTGCGGATGCGTCAGCGAAAGCGGGTAGTCATGGGTGCGGCGCTGATCGGTATGGCGTTGCTGCTGGGCACACGCTCAGCGGACGCGCAGGTCAGCGCTGAAGCAGGACAACAGTTCCTGGGCAAGTGGACCCTCGCTCTCGATCCGCCGCAGGGTGGCTTCGGTGGCGGCGGAGGAGGTGGGGGTGGCTTCGGCGGTGGCGGCGGAATGGGTGGCGGTGGTGGCGCTCCCCAGCCTCAGGTCCTGGACATCGTTGCCGACGGCGGTCAGCTCAAGGCTACCCTCACCGGTGGAATGGGGCCGATGGCCAATCAGCCCAGGGAAATGACCAGCATTTCCCTCGACAACGGTACGCTCGTGCTCGGCTACACGATGTCGTTCGGGGGCAACAGCATGCCTGCGAGCATCAGGCTCACGCCGGACGGCTCCACGATGAAGGTGGAGACGGTCTTCAACGATCAGTTCAGACGAACCGGAACGGCTACGAAAGAGTAGCTCATAGACCGAACGGAGAGAACGCCGCGCGGGCAGCATGCCCGGGCGGCGTTTCTCTATCGTCGACATCTCCGCCTTCCGAGAGGCCGACGTCGGCTGATCGCCGTCGTTGTCAGTCCGCGAAGTACACCGCGGTCCAGTATTCCCGATAGGGGCCGTCACCCGCGTGGAAGCCTAGACCGAGCGAAGTGTAGGTACAATCCTCGAGGATCGCGCGATGGTCCCGGCTGGCGATCCAGTCATCCACCACCTTCCGCGGCGTGTCCTGGCCCGCCGCGATCGTCTCCGCCGCCCGGCTGTACCCCGTGATCCCCGCCCGATTGAGCCGCTGCTTCAGTGTCGTCCCATGCGGATCGACATGGCCGAAGAAGCTCTCCTCGCTCATCTGCCGAGCATAGGCTTCCGCCACGCTCGCTCCCGCTTCGTGCCAGCGGAGTGGCTTGCAACCAAGCGTGGCTCGATGGGCATCGATCAGCCCGGCGGCCTCTGCCGCCCACGGGTGGACGGAGGTGCTCGTAAGGAGGGCGACCTCGGGGCCGAGTGGCTGCGATTCGCAGCCTGCGATCAGCAGTAGGGCGGGAAGGGCCGACCCCGACAGCTGCCGCAGCCTGGCACTGAAAGAACGGGCAGATCTATCGGAAGAGGACTCACAACGACATGACATCGCCTGATCTCCTTTCGGCAGCCCGACCGGCATGACGGTGATGACACCGCGGTAGCCTCGTGGCTTTGCGTCCCCATCTTTCGACGGGTTTGCCTTTTTCGGTGGAGCCAGGCGATCAGCCGCCCAGGCTCTGTTGCCAGCAGTTCTGCTGCGACATGGCGTCACAGGCTGGCGACACCGTGCTTAGCGAATGCTGTGCCAAATGGTGTCGGCGATAGCTATCCAACTACTGAGAAACGACATACGGGTATGCATACCTGAGCCGTCGTTTGCCACGCACCGTTGCACGTCGGCGTCAGGCTTGGCAAAACGCGTTACAGATGGCGGACCCGGCAACCCCAGTAGGTCGAACTACCCATTCGCGGAATCCGCCCCTTCGCTATCCTTCGAGCGTCGTCGCAACGGCCATCGTTCGACGACGGAACAATGCTCTAACGTAACGGAGGCAGTCATGAAGAATATCGGCACCCAGAAGTCGCAGCGTTCGCCGTCCCAGGACCGGTCCTCGAGCGGCCGCGAGGCGGAGGGTCATCACGTTGTCTCGCTCAGGTCTTCGTGGGCGCTTCAATCGCGGCCTCGCCTGCTGACGAGCAGCTGGACGGGGATCGTGATGTCGTCACAGGATCGGTAACCGCCGTCGGCGGGACTATGGTCTCGACGCGGACGCAACGAACGGAGGGGGTATCGGATTTCCGGTCCCCCTCCTGTCTGTTGGGTCGCCAAACATCCTGTCGTGGAGCGCGGTGCCGAGGCGTCTTCCCGGACTATCCGCGCAACACGACGGACCTGCTTCTCCGCGCCCAGTGGCGGCGCTTAGGCGGTATCACCCGGCAGAGCATCGGGCGTTGCCTCGACGATTCGAGGCAAACGACGGAACCGCATCGCAAAACCCAGCGCCCCCCGCGGGCGCGGTCAGCCGGCCTGGTCAGGCACTCTTCTCGCGGATCCGCAGCTTTCGCAGAGTCGGGGCCACGGACTCAGCTTCACTCAGCGCGCGGCCTGTCCGGTACCGGTCGTCTCGGGATACAGCGAAACGCGGATATAGGCGTCGGGCCGTAGGTACGCCACAGCCGCCCCCCTCACCCGCTCCGGGGTCATCGCGTCGATGATTCGCTCGTATGTGAGGATCTCTCCGAAATCCAGGCCCTCGCGATCGTAGGCGATGATCTGCCCGATCCAGTAGCCGTTCTGGCGCAGGTTGGTCTCGCGATCCCGGCGCTGGATCTCGAGGATTCTGCTCAGTTCGTCTTCGGTCGGCCCGGTCGCAGCGAGATCCTCGATCTCCTCGAAGACGGCTGCGGTGAGGGTTTCCAGCTGCTCCGGGTCCGCGGCGAAGCCGATTCCGACCGAGTAGCTATCGGTAGGAATCCGCTCCACCGACGCGCTCACCGAGGCGCCGTAGGTCCCACCCATCTCCTCCCGGAGCCGCTCACGCAGCCGGACGTCGAGGACGGAAGCGAGAGTTCTGAGCGCGTGAGCACTTTCCCGCGAGTATTCGAACGGCCCGGTGAAGAGAATGTTCGTTCGCGCCTGCGGCTCGATTCCGCGCCGGACGACCTTCTCGACAACTCCGGTCGGGGGGCGGATGCCGTTGTCGCGCCAGCTCTCGGCGCCGTCGCCCGTCGGAAGGCCGCCGAGGTACGTCTCAACGAGCGGTCGCAGCTGATCCACGTCCAGGTTGCCCACAAACGCGAAGGTGAAGCTCGACGCGTCGTCGAATCGCTGGCGATAGAAGTCCAGTGCGACCATGGGATCGATCTCCCCGATCCTCTCGACCGTGAGAGGACGCGAGCGCGGGTGACCCTGGCTTAGCACGACGCGCAGGGTGTCGCTGAACGCGGCGGTGGGGCTGGCGTTCCGGTTCGCGAGCGCGACCCCGAGCTGGTCCAGGAGCGCCTCGGTGGCCTCGGTATCGATGCGTGGGGCCGTGAAGTAGAGGTAGACGAGCTGGAGAAGGGTTTCCAGATCCTTCGGCGAGGCGGTTCCACTGAAGCCCTGCTCAGTCTCCGCGATGACGGGCGACACTCCTGCAGCCTTGCCCGCGAGCACTCGCCGCAGTTCGGTCTCGCTGAAGTTGGCCACGCCGCCCGTCAGCACGATGTCCACCGCGAAGCTGGCCGACAGGTAGTCGGCGTCGGACGCCAGGGAGAGGCCGCCCGGACTGTACGCCCTCATGACGATTTCGTCGTCGCGGAAATCGGTTTCCTTCAACAGGACCCGCACGCCGTTTGCAAGCCGCCACTCGGTGAGCCCGGCCGCCACATGCTCGATTTCCTCGACCACTGGCGAGCCCGTCGGGAGTTCGGCCAGCAACGGCGCATCGACGACCGTATCCTCGTACGGCGGGATCTCAGCGGCCTCCACTCGCGCCAGGACCGCCCTCAGCCGCTCCTCCGTCAGCAGCGCGACGTCCTGCTTTTCCGGGCCGGCCACGAAAACGACCCTGTTTTCTTCTGCCAGCCACTCCCGGGCCAGGGCGTTCACCTCGTCCAATGTCACACCGGGGAGGAGCTCCTGCGCCGCCGTATACTCCCACTCGATTCCGGGGATGGGCTCCCCGGTGAGGAAGTGCCGGACGTACTCGTTCGCGTACGAGCCTGAGTTGGAGCGTTCGCGCTCAGCGTAGGCCCGCTCGAGTGCACGCAGCAGATTGATCCGTGCCCGGTCCAGCTCCGTGGCTGTGAAGCCGTGACGCGCGACGCGCTCCGCTTCGGTCAGCAGCGCCTCGATACCCCGCTCGGCTCCTCCGTCCGGAACGATCGCTGCCAATGTGTAGGCGTCGGCCGTTCGAACCAGACCTCCCGACCCCGCCGACGCAGCCACGAACGGTGCCCCGGGCTTCTGCGTGATCTCGGTCAGCCGGCTGTTGAACATCGCGCTGTACAACCGCTCGACGAGCAGGCGACGATAGTCGCCGACCGTCTCCGTCGGCCGGGTCGGCCCCTTGTGGAGGACGTCGACACGCGTGGTGGTGAGCTCCGGATCGGACGTCGACAGGAACCGCGTCTCCACGTGGTCGGGGATGGGGTAGGCCGGGCGCTCGGTCGGACGCTCGGACCGCGGGATACCGCCGAAACGGTCCCGGATCAGCGATTCGATCGCTGCGACATCGAAATCGCCGACAGCCACGACCGCCATCAGCTCCGGGCGGTACCAGGTTTCGTAGAAGCGGACCAACGAAGAGCGATCGAAGTTCTGCAGCACGTCGAGCAAGCCGATCGGTAGCCGCTCCGCGTAGCGGGAGCCGCCGAGAAGGACAGGGTACTGGCGTTCCGCCACCCGTGTCTGCGCGCCCAGCCGCGAGCGCCACTCCTCGATGACCACGCCGCGCTCCTTCTCGACTTCCTCCGGGTCGAACACGACACCGTCGGCCCAGTCAGCGAGGATCTGGATCCCGCTCTCGATTGCATCCGCCCGGTCGGTGGGAACCGTCAGCATGTAGATCGTCTCGTCGAAGCCGGTGGAAGCGTTGAGGTCGGCCCCGAAGCGCATGCCGATCGACTCCAGATATCGAACGAGCTCCTGCTGGGCGAAGTGGCGGGTCCCGTTGAAGGCCATGTGCTCGACGAAGTGCGCGAGGCCGCGCTGGTCATCGTCCTCGAGGATCGATCCTGCGTTCACCACGAGCCTCAGCTCAGCCCGATTCTCCGGCCGCTCATTGGCACGGATGTAGTAACGCAGCCCGTTGTCCAGCGTGCCGATCGTCACCCTGGGATCGACCGGCAAAGGGGCGCTCTCCAGCGAGGTCTGTGCAGGTGCGGCTACGGCGCCGAGGATCGCGAGCCAGAAAACGCCGACTGCACACCGGAGTCTGGTCATTGGAGCGGCTGGGAACGGAGTATCGATAGGCTGTGTGTCATCGCAGCGTCAGCCCCGAAGGGGACACGCGAAATGGCGCATCTGGTGAACACCGACGGGCCGCTTCCGTTCCAGCGGGGACGCAGCCACCTGCCGTACGGAGCCATCCCAAGATGGACAGGACAACGGCAGCCTTGCTACCCCCTGGGGTGCCTACGATATTCGCCCCCCGGCGAATGCCCCGCGGTGACCGGTTCCATCGGGATCCCCGACGCCGCGAAACCCCTGGTGGAGACGAGATATGTACGCGCGCAGAGCAACCCACTGGAGAACCAGCATTGCGGCAGTAGTGGTCTCGGCGGCCGTGCTGGGAGGATGTGACCAGCCGGAGTCCGGGCAGGCCGGCTCAGAACAGACCGCAGGCACTGCCAGTACAGAGCCATCCAACGCCACCATCGAGGTGGCGAACGTCGGCTTCGACACCCCCGAATCGGTCCTCCACGATCCGGCGGCCGACGTCTACATCGTTTCGAATATCGGCGGCGATCCGGCAACGAAGGACAATAACGGGTTCCTCTCGCGGCTCTCGCCGACCGGTGAGGTGATCGAGCTGCGGTGGGTTGCCGGCGGTCAGGACGGCGTAGTCCTCCATGCGCCAAAGGGCCTCGCGCTGAAGGGCGACACCCTCTTCGTCACCGACATCGATTCGCTCCGGGCGTTCCATCGGGAGACGGGGGCGCCACTCGGGGCGAGGGGAGCGGAAGGAGCGGGGTTCCTCAACGATCCGGCGGTCGGAGCCGATGGGGCCATCTACGTTACCGACAGTGGGCTCGCCGCTGGTCCCCAGGGCCTCGCGCCGAACGGGTCCGATGCGGTCTATCGGTTCGCACCGGACGGCACCGCTACCGCCTTCGCCCGCACGCCCGAGCTGTCCAACCCCAACGGCGTAATCGTCGACGGCGACGCCCTGATCATTGTGCCGTTCGGCTCCAACGAGATCTACCGTCTCGACGTGGCGGGAATGCGCACACCGGTGGCGCAGTTGCCCGGGGGCCAGATCGATGGGATCGTCCGCGTGAGTGACGGGAGCCTTCTCGCCTCGAGCTGGGAGGCGCAGGCCGTCTTCCGCGTGGATTCGAGCGGCACGGTCACGCCCGTGGTGGAGGGAGTCTCCTCACCCGCCGATATCGGATACGACGCTACGCGCAACCGCGTACTCGTTCCTGTGTTCACCGAGAACCGGGTGATGATCGTCCCGCTGAACTGAATCAGCGCCCAAGAGGCGAAAAGACTGTCAATAGAAGAGCCCCCGATGCCGGCTTCGCATCGGGGGCTTTCCTGCTCGCGCCTACTCGCCGACCGATCAGCTCTCCTCGAGCGACCGCATCGCCGCATCGACACCGCCACGCTGGATCGGAACCCCGAACAATACCATCCCGGATTCCACGGCTGCCAGCGTGCCGAGGAGCATGACGTCGTTGAAATCGCCGAGGTGACCGATACGGTAGACCTTGCCCAGGACGCGACCGAGCCCCGACCCGAGCGCGAGATTGAACCGGTCGAGGACGAAGCGCCGGAAGCGGTCGGCATCGAAGCCGTCGGGCAGCCGAACCGCCGTCAGGACATTGCTCTGCTGCGCCGGATCGACCGCCTGGATCTCCAGCCCCCAGGTTTTCACGGCCCTGCGGGTCGCCCGACCGTACCGCGCATGGCGCTCGAAGACGTTCTCCAGGCCCTCCTCGCGGAGCATCCGGATAGCTTCCCTCAGCCCGTAAATCAGGTTCGTCGACGGCGTGAAGGGGAAATAGCCCTCGGCATTCTGGGCCATCATCCGCTGCCAATCCCAGTACGATCGCGGCATCCGGGCCGAGGCGTTCGCCTCCCTGGCGCGCGCGCTGATCACGTTGAACGACAGACCCGGCGGGAGCATCAGGCCCTTCTGGCTCGCCGCTACGGTCACATCGACACCCCAGTCGTCGTGCGAGTAGGGGATCGACGCGAGGGACGATATCGTGTCGACGAGTAGCAGCGCCGGGTGCTCGGCACTGTCGATGGCCCTGCGGATGTCCGCGATGGGGCTCACGATCCCCGTCGACGTCTCGTTGTGCAGGACGGCCACGGCCTTGATGGTGTGTCCCGTATCCGCCCGAAGCCGCTCCTCGACGGCGGCCGGATCGGCCCCGCGCCTCCAGTCACCGGGCACGATCTCCGTCCGGAGGCCCAGCCGCTCGGCCATGCGGGCCCATTCGAGGCCGAACTGCCCGGTCTCGAACATCAGCACCCCGTCGCCGGGGCTGAGCGTGTTCACCAGCGCCGCCTCCCACCCGCCGGTGCCGGACGAGGGGTACATCACGACGTCGCTCTTGGTACCTCCCGTAACCCATGCGATCCCCTCCAGGACCTCACGGGTATAGGTGGGGAAATCCGGGCCGCGGTGATCTATGGTTGGACGTGCGATCGCTTCCCGGATGTCGCGCATCGGACGGGTGCTGCGGACGTCCGGCAGC
>CAZJEH010000047.1:3272-20887 GCA_964544905.1 uncultured Gemmatimonas sp. | reverse complement strand
GAGTGTCCGATTTTCACCCGACCGAAGTGTCAGATTTACGACCGCCGCTGACACATAGCGGGAATGCCCGCGCGAAGCTGGGCGAGAGTACTCGGGGCGAACCAGCGCATCCGGGTAGGTGTGATCGGTACCGGCTCCCGAGGCGTGGACGTGATGCGGCTGTTCCATGCGAACCCCGAGACGCAGGTGGTCGCGCTCTGCGACGTCTACGACGTGCACCTGGGGCAGGCTCGCGAGGTCGTGGGCGCCGAGGTCCGCACCTTCGCGGACTATCGCGCGCTGCTGGACAGCAGCGACATCGATGTGGTGCTCATCGCCACGCCCGATCACTGGCACGCGCCCATGGCGATCGATGCAGCGCAGGCGGGCAAGGACATCTACATCGAGAAGCCGCTGACGCACAGCATCGAAGAGGGGTACGCGATCGCCCGCTCAGTGCGGGACAACGGGCGCGTGATGCAGGTAGGATTGCAGCAGAGGAGCGGCCCGCACTACATGCGGGCGAAGGAGGAGTACTTCGACTCCGGCGTGATCGGGAAGGTCACGTACGTCCGTACCGTCTGGCACGGGAACAGCTTCCATCTCCGCCAGCCGAACTTCACCGAGCGCCCCGCCGGGCTGGACTGGGAGGCATGGCTCGGTCCAGCCACGCCACGCCCGTTCAACGCGCACCAGTTCTACAACTGGCGTTCCTACTTCGACTTCGGCGGCGGGACGATCACCGACCTCTTCAACCACTGGATCGACGTCGCGCACTGGTTCATGGGCGAGGACGTTCCCAGCGCGGGTACGGCCGCCGGGGGCATCTTCCACTATCCGGACGGACGGACGGCGCCCGACACCGTCAACGTTCTGCTCGAGTACCCGGGCAACTGGACCGCGTCGTTCGAGGCGACCCTGGTGCCGGGGGCGCGTGGCGCGTTCATCGAGTTCTACGGGACGGGCGGCTCGCTGATGATCACCCGCTCGCAATACACGTTCACGCCGCCGGGGCAGCGCGCGGAGCCGGTGGTGGTCCAGGCCGAGGGCAACCTCAACGACGCTCACGTCCGCAACTTCATCGCGGCGGTGCAGTCTCGCGGAACGCCGAGTTCGGACGTGGTGAGCGCGCACCGCTCCGCGCTGGCGTCACACCTGGGGAAGCTGGCCTACCTGCAGAAGGAGCGTGTCACGCTGGATCCGGCCGAGGAGCGCTCTCGCCTCTCGTGAGGAAGGGCTCGAGCGCCCGCGCCAGTGAAATGAACTGCTGCGGGGAGAAGGTTTCGGGGCGGGCGACGAGATCGAACCCCGTGGTGGCCGCGAGGTGCTCCACCTCGTCGGTCGACAGGCCGAAGGCGTCGCGCAGGATTCGCTGGAATTGCTTCCGTCGCTGACCGAAAGCGGCTCGCGTCAATATGCGGACCGAGGTTTCGGTGTTCGCGTCGAGGCGCGGCGGATCGTGTGGAACGATGCGGATGACGGTCGAGTCCACGTTGGGCATCGGCCGGAAGGCAGTCCTGGGTATGTTCAGGACCTTCTCCACGTCGGCGATCACCCGCACCCCGACGGCCAGGGCGCCGTACGTTCGCCCGCCGGGAGCCGCGAGCAGGCGCTCGCCGACTTCCTTCTGCACCATCAGCACGATCACCGCTGGGCGCGGCCTCCGCTCCAGCAAGTGGAAGATGATGGGCGTGGTGATGTTGTAAGGGATGTTGCCGATCACCTTCAGGCGGGCCGGATCCGCCGAGACCATCTCCAGCTCGGTCTCGAGGATGTCGCCGTGAACGATCGTTACGCGGTCGTTCTCTCCGTAGGTGTCCCGGAGGCGAGCGACGAGTCCGTCATCCAGTTCCACCAGGATCAGGCGACCGACCCGCTCCACGAGGTGCCGCGTAAGCGCGCCCATACCAGGGCCGATCTCGAGAACCTCGTCGCTGGGCGTCGGATCGATGGCCGCGACGATCTTCTCCTGCAGGTTCCTGTCTACCAGAAAGTTCTGGCCGAGCGACTTGCGAGCCCGGTGTGGAGGGAGCCCGTTCGGCGTCATCGGGTTCAGACGCGAACGAGCACGGCAGTGCGATCGTCGGACGGTACGTCGCTGCTGACCGCCTCCATCTCGAACAGCTCATCGACGATCTCTTCGAGCGGCTTGGCCCGGGAGGCGACGACACGTTCGAGGATGCATGCCTCACCGCGTCCGGGGCCGAGATGGTCGGCCAGCCCGTCGGTGAAGAGGAAGAGGAGATCCTCTCCAGGGTTGAACGGGACAGTGGCTTCGTTGTAGCTCGGCGCGTCAACCATCCCCAGCGGCGGGTTCAAAACCGACAGCCGCCGCGGTTCTCCCGACGGTGGGATGATGAACGCGTGCGAGTGGCCGGCGCTGGCGTAGGAGAGCTTCCGGTGCCTTGGATCGATGACGCCGTAGAACAGCGTCATGTACATCTCGGTCGTCTCCAGCTCGTCGCGCAGGGAGCTATGGAGGCGACGGAGCACCTCGGCTGGGGGGTCGCCCTCGGATGCATGGATGGTCACCGCGCTCATTGTCAGCGCCATGATCAGAGCGGCGGCGAATCCGTGACTGGAGACATCGCCGATGACCACTCCGAGCCGCTCCCGCGGAAGGCGGAAGAGGTGATAGAAGTCGCCCCCGACCGAATCGGCCGGCACACATCGGGCGGCGACCTCGGCCCGATCACGGAACTGCTCGACGGAAGGCAGGAGCTTCAGCTGAAGGTCGTGCGCCAGCTCCATTTCCCGCTGGAGTCGCTGCTGGCTTAGGCTCTGTGCAACCAATCGGCTGTTCTCGATGGCGGCGCCGATCTGGCTGGCGATGGCGGTGATCAGCTTCTGGTCGCCGGCCGAAAAGCCCTCGTCGAACCGGCGGCCGATCAGATGGATCACTCCGATCGTGCGCGGCTCCCCGCGCGGGGGCGTGTACGTGACCGGGACCGCCAGGAAGGAATCCCGGTTGACGGGGGTGCCGAACCGGCCAACGCGGGGAAAGACGTCGTCGGCTTCGAGGATCATGGGCCGTCGGTCGCGGAACACGGCCGCGGTGATGGAAACCGCGTCGTCGACCGGGATCGGGCCCGAGGGTGCCTCTCCGCCCACCGCGGCCACGAGCCGCAGCTCCCTGGCCTCCGGCTCGTAGATCCATAGGGCCGCGCGCTCCACGCCCATCGTGTCCGTGACTTCCTGGAGGATGGTTCGCGCCGCGCCCTCCAGCGTGATGACCGACCCGAGGATCTCGCTGATGGTGTAGAGCAGCGTAATCTCCTCGTAGCGCTCGGCGATCTCCCGCCCGAAGAAGCGGGATTCCGCGCCGGCCTTGATCGTCGTCGCGAGAACGCTGGCGAGGAATCGGGCCATGCGGTCGCAGCGTTCTTCACTCGCGCCATCCACCTCCACGCATGCCCGCCCGCCGGTGTTCAGCTCGATCGGCACTGCTCTCGGACCCGGGGTCGATTGCCCCGCCACCGGCTCCGTAGCGAGGACGAGCTGCCATTCCTCCTCCCCCGGCCGCGACACCCACACCCGCGCCGAGACGTCGTGCGTGCGCGCGTACTCATGAACGAGCCGCGACGACTCTTCGAACGCGCTCTTCAGGTCGAGGGTGTACGGCACGTCGCCCTTACCCGACCGAGGCTGCGGGACGCGGCGGATCCTCGCGCTGCAGGACCATCCGCACGGCGTTCCCTCGCTCGTTGAACTGGATCTCGTCCATGAGGTGACGGATGAGGAAGAGGCCCCTGCCGCCGGGGGAATCAAGGTTCGAGGGTATGGTCGGGTCGGGCACGGATTCCGGGTTAAACCCTTCGCCCTCGTCGACCACGCTCACCACGACCTCCTCGGAGTCGAGGCGAACTTCGATGCGGACCACCTTCTCCGGATCACACCGGTTCCCGTAGATGATCGCGTTCGTGATGGCCTCGGTGACGCCTACCCGGAAGTTCAGTTCGAGCTTCGGACCGGCGAAGGAAAAGTCGCGACAGCGATTGACGAGGTATCCGACGGCGGCTTCGATCAGACGCAGATCGCTGGGGAGTTCGATGACGAACTCCACCGGATCGCGCGCGGCGTGTCCTCCCTCCCGTCTCGGCTTCATCGGATGGCGGAACCCACGACTCCAGGTGCCGACGGCAGGGTCCTCAGACGGGTATCCACCAGGGATCCGAGCGGGAGGTCGCGACCGAAGCGCGCGACGGAGGTACCGGGCCGTACCCGGTACCTCGACCCGGCCTGCGACGTCCGGGATAACCTGCGCGGGCGGTCACCTGCGGGCTAAAAGCTGGCGAGAGCTTCTTCGCGAGATTCCGCGATGTTGAACAACGTGTCGAGCTTCGTCAGCTCGAACAGGGTTCGGAGATCCTCGTTGAGGTTCGAGAGCCGGAGCTCCCCGCCCTGCTCGCGGATCTTCTTCGAGAGGCTGACCAGCACGCCGAGTCCGGAGGAATCGATGTAGCCGGTGTTGGCGAAGTCGATCAGGAACTTCCGCTCTCCATTCTCCAGCTCATCCAGGACCTTCTGCTTGAGTTCCTGCCGGTTGCCCACGATGAGCTGCCCATCCACATCCACCACGACCACACCGTTGTCCTTCGACGTATGGAAGCTCATGTCTCCTCTCAGCCAGTTGGGATGCCAGCGCGCGAAAGCCGCGAGCGGCAAGCGGTGTGCCATCCATCGGCGGGCGGGGGGCGCGCTGGATGACGACTTGCCGGGGTCCTCTCACGCGTCATCCGGCCGCTCGTGGTTGGCTCGCCACGCCTATCGGGCGCGCTCAGGGTGCCAGCAGCGCCGTGATGCAGGCGACGTTCACAATATCGTCGACCGACGCCCCGCGGGATAGGTCGTTGCAAGGACGCGCGAGCCCGTGCACGATCGGCCCGATGGCACAGGCATCCGCGAGGCGCTCAACCAGCTTGTAGGCGATGTTCGCCGCATCCAGATCCGGAAAGACGAGCACGTTGGCCCGACCCGCGACCGGCGATCCGGGTGCCTTGCGGGCGCCCACCGACTCCACCAGCGCAGCGTCTGCCTGCATCTCGCCGTCTGCAACGACTTTCGGCGCCAGGGACCGGAAGATCTTCGCGGCTTCTCTCACCCTGTCAACGGAGGGCCCCGACCCGCTACCTCGGGTCGAGTAGGAAAGGAAGGCGACGCGCGGTTCGTCCCCGACGACCCTGGCGCGGGCATCCGCCGCTGCGAGCCCGATCTCAGCCAACTGCAGCGGGTTCGGATCGGGCACGACGGCCGGATCGGCGAAGCTCAGCACAAGCGGCTCCGGCCCGCGACGAGGCAGATTCACCACCATGAAGAAGGACGAGGAGATGGTGTTGATGCCCGGCGCCGGACCGACAGCCCAGAGGGCTGCGTGGAGGACATCTCCGGTCGTGTAGACCGCGCCGGCAAGCGACCCGTCGACGTCGCCGACAGCGACTTTGAGCGCTCCATAGAAGAGCGGATCGGCCGTCAGGGCGTAGGCCTCCTCCCGAGTGACCCCGTGGTCCTTCCGCCGCTGGTAGAGATGTTCAGCAAGCGCATCCCGCCTCGGATCGCTGAGGGGATCGGCAAAGGTCAGCCGGGTAGGGAGCTCGCTGGAAACGTCGAATCCGGTCGGGGTTCCCACGAGCACGGGATCGACCAGGCCGTCGCGAGCGAGGCGGATGGCCGCCTCCAGGATCCGCGGATCGTCGCCCTCGGGGAAGATGATGCGGCGCCGGTGAGCGGCCGCCCGGGCGCGGAGGCGTTCGATGAAGCTCACCGCTCCACGGCGCTCGCTCTCTCGCGCAACCGACGAAGGACGGGCGGCGAGACGTATCGGGAAACGTCTCCGCCCAGTGCGGACACTTCGCGGACGAGCGTCGCGGACAGGAACGCGCGTTCCGCTTCCGGGGCCAGGAAGACGGTCTCCAGCTCCGGGTACAGGGACCGGTTCATCAGCGCCATCTGGAGCTCATACTCGAGGTCGGCGGAACCGCGAAGGCCGCGCACGAGCAGCGACGCGTTCTTCTGCCTTGCAAACTCCACGACCAGCCCGGAAAAGTCGATGGCCTCCACCTCCTCGACGCCGGAGAACACTTCCCGAATCATCTCCAGCCGCTCCTCGACGGAGAACATGCCCTTCTTCTTCTGGCTCTGGTGACGCGCCACGCCGATGATGAGCCGGTCCGCCACGCGCAGCGCCCGCCGGGCGACGTCCTCGTGGCCGAGCGTGATCGGATCGAATGAGCCCGGGTAGATCGCGATGCGGTGATCAGTCGGCATCTTCGGCGGCGATGAAGGTGAGCATCGTATCTCCATACCGGCGTTGGCGGATGATGCGCTCGGACGCGAGCGGCTCGTTTCGCGCATGCTCGATGCAGAGCAGGCCTGCGAAAGGCTTCCGCGCGAACGCAGCCGCGAGGCGTTCGACAGCGCCCTGCCGGTAGGGCGGATCGGCAAAGGCGATGTCATACTCACCCGCCGAGAGCCCGTCGATTAGGCGAAACACGTCCCCGCGGATGACTCGCACGGACCCCTCCGGCGGCTGAAGCCGGGCGATGTTGGCTTCGAGAGCTCTGCGGGCGGGCGCCGCCTGCTCGACGAAGGTCACCTCCCGGGCACCTCTCGAGAGTGCCTCGAGACCGAGGGCGCCCGATCCCGCGAAAAGGTCCAGCACCCGGGCGTCCGGCAACTCCGCCGCGATCGCGCTCATCCATGCCTCGCGAACGCGATCCGAGGTCGGCCGCGTGTCCCTTCCAGGAGGCGCCTCGATGCGCCGGCCGGCCCAGATTCCCCCTACGATTCTCAACCCACGCGCCGGAAATCGATCAAACGCGCCTGGACCCGTTGACCCTGGCGCCGCCCCAGGGGGTGCTCCCAGCGATTTTCCTCCAGCTTGAAGGCCACGTCCAGCCGTGGATTCACCCCTTCGAGCTCGCTGATTCGCTCCGCCATCCCGAACCCGATCGCCTCCAGGGTTCCGCCGTCAGCGGTGAGTGAAAGCTTGAGATGCTGTCTCCCGACTGTCCGGATGCGGCCCGCGAGACCCACGTCGTAGGCGGCGAAAACGGGACTGGGATTCCCTACCCCGAACGGACCGAAGTGGCGCAGAAGACGGCATAGCGGATAGGTCGCCTCCCTGATCGAGATCTGCCCGTCCAGCCGGAGTTCCGGAACCGGGTCCAAGTGCCGCAGCTCCGCCTCCGCCACCGCGGCGAACGCTTCGCGAAAGCTCTCCACCCGCGACGGCTCGATCGAGCACCCCGCGGCCGCGCGGTGCCCGCCGAAGCGGAGCAGGTGAGTCCGGCACCGGACGAATGCCTCCTGCATGTGGAAGCCGGGGATCGACCGGGCGCTGCCCTTCCCCTCTGTCTGGCCGAGCGCGATCAGCACGGTCGGCCGGTGAATGCGCTCGACGATGCGAGAGGCCACGATCCCGATGATCCCGGGATGCCAGGACGGCGACGACAGTACAACGCCCCAATCTCGTGCCGGGTCGTAGTCGCGCTCCAGCATGCTCAGCGCGTCCTTGAGGGTGTCCCCGTCCAATTCCCGACGCCGGCGGTTCACGTCCTCGAGCTGGGTCGCGAGCGCGGCCGCTTCCCGGGGGTCGTCCGTCAGCAGCAGCCGAACTCCCGTCATGCCGTCCTCGAGGCGGCCGACGGCGTTCAGACGCGGCGCGAGGATGAAGCCGATCTGCCCCGCCGTGATCACGTCCCGACCCGCGAGACCGGTCACCCGGAGCAGCGCTCGCAACCCGACGTTCGGCGTCCGCAGAAGGACAGCGCTTCCCCAGCGCACGAGCGCCCGATTCTCGGCCGTCAACGGCGCCAGGTCAGCCACCGTCGCGACCGCGACCAGATCGAGGAGCGCGGTGAGTCGTTCGGGTGGGAAGCCGATGGCCTTCGCAACGGCGGTCACCAGCTTGTAAGCCACCGCCGCACCCGCGAGTCCCTTCTCCGGATACGCGCAGTCCGGGCGGTTGGGATTCAGGACGGCCAGCGCCCCGGGAAGTGTCGGCCCCGGGGTGTGGTGGTCGGTGACGATGACGTCGATGCCGGCGCGCGCCGCATCGGCTACCGCGGCGTGCGCGACGATACCGCAATCGGCCGTCACGATCAGCCGGGCGCCCGCGGCCCGGGCTGCGGAGATACCGGCTGCCGTCAGGTCATATCCGTCGCGAAGGCGATGCGGCACGAATGGGATGGGCCGACCGCCCATCATCCTCAGCGCCCGGACGAGCAACGCCGTCGCGCAGATCCCGTCGACGTCGTAATCGCCGTGGACGAGGATCGACTCGCCCGCCCGGATCGCCCGGACGATCCGCTCCACCGCGTCGCCGACGCCGGCCATCGACATCGGATCGTGAAGGTGGGATGGGGCCGGGCGCAGGAACGCCTTTGCCTGAGGAACCGCGACGTGCCCTCGGCGCGCCAGCAGGCGGCACACCAACGGCGGCAGTTTCAGGGTCTCGGACAGCTCGTGGATGACGCGATCATCCACCGGCGGCGGATCGACCCACCGGGGACGGAGGAGCGGGAGCGGGTTCCGCATCGCGGGGGCGGCTTGCATTGCCAGAAGGTAAGAAGCGTCGGAAGGGGTCTGCAAGCGGCCGGGCGCCCGGATCGGGCGGAGGGATCACCCACCGGAGGAGGGCTCACCCCGACGCAGATGGGCTTCGGCGTGGGGAACGGAACCCGACCTCGCTATCATCGCCGGAACCGCTCGCCACGTCGTCGCTCTCACCATCGTCGTGGCTGGCCTCGGTGGCCTCGCTCCGGCGGACATCCCGGCCTGCGGCCCTCCAACCCGCGCAAGCTAGAACGGGAAGCCGCGGATACCGCGGATATCGCGGATCGACGGCGCTGAGGGTACACAGGTAGAACACGGAGCCGCGGCCGCTCACCACCCTTCGAACGTTGGCGCAGGTGCCGCACAGCCCGGGATCCGGCCCGCTGGGCGCCATCATCCTCCCCCGGGCGCAACGTCGCTCCGGCGAGCGGGAGGCACCTTCAGCACCAGGCCGGCCTTCTCCATCGCCTGACGAAGCTCGCGCTTCTCGCGCAGCAGCTCCGCCTGGCGGTCCCCCGTCGCCCGCTGCAACTCGCGATCGATCTCGGCCAGTCGCAGACGCTGATTGCGCGCCTGCATCTCGCGGAGGTTCTCCTCGAAGAAGCGATTCGGATGCGTGAGGTTCGCCCCCTCCGGGTCCCCGAGGAGGTCCTGCGCCCGCGCGGCCGCTGCGGGACTCAGCACGTGGAGCCATCCGAGCCCGGCCTGCGCCTCGCCTTCCGCGTGGACGTGGAGGAGCTCGGTATAGATCTCCCTGTGGATCGGATCACTGAACTCGTCCGGTCCCAGGCGTTCGGCGGCCTTCTCCAGCCACTGCTCGTCCCGGAGAAGAAGCATGATGAGGTTGCGCTCGGGACCCAGCTGCGCCGCGGCGAATGGAATCTCCCGGGCACGGTCGCGCGGCGCGGCGTCCTGTCGCCTTCTCGGTTCCGTCGCGTGGCGCGAACGATGGTCTTCCGCCTCGACCTCTCGCTCGATGATGTCGATCGGCACGCCCGTCCGCTCGGCGATCCGGGCGATATAGATGCCGCGAAGGACATCGTCGGAAGTCGCCCGAACCGATTCGAGCAACCGATCGACGGCCCTGCGCTTTCCGGCGATGGACGTGAAGTACCCCTTCCGATCCAGGATCTGGATCTTGCGCTCCAGCACGTCCACGGCGTCGTGCAGGAAGGGACGCAAGGCCGCCGCGCCACCCTTTCGCACGAGTGAGTCGGGATCCTCCCCCTCGGGAAGGGTAGCCACGAGCACTTCCACTCCCGCCCGGAGGAGTTCGTCGCCCGCTCGGAAGGTCGCGCGCAGGCCTGCAGTGTCGCTGTCGTAGAGGAGGATGACCCGCCGCGTGTAGCGCGCCAGGAGCTCGGCTTGTTCGGGAGTCATCGCCGTTCCGAGCGGAGCGACGACGTTCTCGATCCCCCTCGCGACCAGCGACACCAGGTCCATGTAGCCCTCGACCACGAGGGCCGATTCCTCCCGGCGGATCGCCCCGCGCGTCGCCCGCAGCCCGTACAGGATCTCGCCCTTGTGATAGACGGAGCTTTCGGGGGAGTTCAGGTACTTCGGGACGTGCTCCTCGACGGGGGTGATGACGCGCCCGCCGAAGCCCACCACCCGCCCGGCCAGAGACTCGATGGGAAAGACGACCCGGCCGCGGAACGCGTCGTACGGCTCGCGGTCGGATCTGGAGCCCTGCTTGAGCAGACCGACCTCCAGAAGAACCTCGCGGCGGATCCCATGTGCCTCGGCGGCCTCCGCCAGCCCGCGCCACGCCTCGGGTGCCCAGCCGATCCCGAAGCGCTCGCGAACGCTGCCATCCAGGCCCCGACCGTCGAGGTACTCCCGTGCCGCCCGACCTTCGTCAGGGTCCAGAAGCTTCTCCCGGAACCACTCCGCAGCGAACGCGTTGGCCTCATGCAGCTCGGCATGCGGATCGATCTCCGGCTTCGACCGCTGGACTTCCGGAACCTCCACTCCGACACGCTCGCCCACCCACCGGACAGCCTCGGTGAAGCTCATTCCGAAGAGCTTCATCGGGAAGGAGAAAAGGTCGCCGCCTTCCCCGCAGACGAAGCACTTGTAGATGTTGCGGGTCGGATCGACCGAGAAGTTGGGTCCCTCCCCGCCGTGCAGGGGGCACGGTCCGCGGAAGGTGCGCCCCGACCGCTTCAGCCGCGTCTGCTCCGCGACGATCTCCACGAGATCGGCGCGGTTGCGAATCTCCTCGACGATGCTGTCGGGGATGGACATCGTGATGCCTGTCCTGTCGCGGAAAGCGGTGGGGAGTGGTGCGCGGGTCGAGCGCCCCATGACGCACGGCCGGCGGCAGTGCCGGACCCGCTCTAAAACTAACCCCCCGGGCCCGGAGTGGGAGACTCAGAGGCGGATGGAGGGATGAATCTCCAGATTACGGGTTCGTCGGCGCGCGGAAGCAGGTGCGGGTGGCGGAAGCGAAACACCAGGTCGTCGCTCCCCGCCTTCTACTCGAACTCCGCCACGGTTACCCCGGTACCGCCCTCGAAGCGCTCTCCGGGGCGGAATCGGACGACGCGCGGGTCGCGGCGAAGCAACTCCTCGACTTCCGCTCTGAGAACGCCGGTTCCCTTGCCGTGGATGATGCGGAAGCTGGGCAGGCCGGCCATGAGCGCGTCGTCGAGCGCCCGGCCGAGCAGTAGCGGGAGGTCCTCCGGGCGAAGCCCACGGAGATCGATCTCGGCTGAGGCCTCCACCTCGGCATATCGTCCTCCTTCGGGGCGGCGCCTGGCGGGTGAACCCGCGCCGCCCGCATCGCCGCTCGGAAGGACGGTGAGGTCATCGGTCGACAGCTGCATCCGGATACCACCAGCGTCCACCACCGCGCGGGAGTCCCTGACCTCCAGCACCGTCGCCGTGCGGCCGAGCGATTCGATCCGTACCCTCGCACCGGCAACGACGCCCTGCCCGGCCCCTGATACGACCGTGGGACTCGCCTCCACGGGCATCCGCTCCCGCTGCCGGCGAGCCGCCTCCTCGACCCGGCGCCGCGCCGACCGGGCGGCCTCCTCGAGCGCCTTCTCGTCGGCGGCACCGCGCACCTCCCGGATCGCGGCCTCGACCTCCTCCCGTGATCGGAGAAGCAGGTCGCGAGCCTGCTGGCGCGCGCGCCGTTCGGCATCCTTCTCCCGTCGTTTGAGTTCCCGCGTTCGCTGTTCCAGCTCTTCGGCGAGCGCCTCCGTCCGCGCCAGCTCGGCCGCCAGCCGCGCCGCTTCCTCCGCGACACGCTGCTCCTTCGCCTCCAGCTCGAGGAGCAGACGCGCGACATCCCGCTCGCCGGAGGGCAGCTCTTCCTCGGCTCGGGCGAGCAGGTCCGACGGCAGCCCCAGTCGCCGGGCGATCGCGAGCCCGTACGAGCGGCCCGGAACCCCCTTCTGCAACCGGTAGGTAGGCAGCAGCCGCTCGGCGTCGAACTGCAGCGACGCGTTGACGATCCTCCGGTCCTGCGTGGCGAGCAGCTTCAGCGCCCCCAGGTGGGTCGTAGCGACCGTGAAACAGCCGCGATTCGTGAGCTCCATCAGGATCGCGCGGGCGAGGGCGGCCCCCTCCACTGGGTCCGTTCCGCTACCGATCTCGTCGATGAGCACGAGCGACTGCTCGTCGGCTCTTTCGAGCGTCTCCTTCAGGTTTCGCAGATGTGCCGAGAAGGTCGACAGCGACGCCTCGATCGACTGCTCGTCCCCGATGTCGGCGTACACGTCGCGGAAGAGGACCAGGCGACTTCCCGGACCCACCGGCGGGACGACACTTGCGCGCACGAGCAACGTGAGCAGGCCGAGCGCCTTCAGCAGCACCGTCTTCCCGCCGGTGTTCGGCCCCGAGATGACGAGCGTCCGCTCCCCTTCGTCCATCCGCAGGTCGAAGGGGACCACCTCGGCTCCCTGCGCGAGCAGCAGCGGGTGGCGGCCCTGGACGATGTTCAGGCCGGCCTGCCCGGGCTCCACCACTTCGGGGACCTCGCCATCGACCGCGGCCGCGTACCTCGCCCGCGCGTGAATGGAGTCCAAGGTGATGAGGGTGGCGAGCGTGGTCCCGAGTGCGGGGGCGGCAGGACGCACCTTCGCCGTAAGCTCACGAAGGATGCGCTGTACCTCCCGCGCCTCCGCCGCCTCCATCTCCCGAAGGCGGTTCATCATCTCGATGGCGACCGGTGGCTCGACAAAAAGTGTCGCCCCCGTCTGCGACTCGCCGTGCACGATCCCACCCACCTCCGTCCGGCCCTCCCGGCGGACGGCGATGACGTACCGTCCGTCGCGGATGGTGACCGACGCGTCGGGTACCTGGATGTGCTGGGGGAGCGAAGCTGCGTACTCCGTCAGCCGACTGACAATCCGCGCGCGGGCGCCGTGGATCTCGCGCCGCAACCGGGCCAGCTCGGGGGATGCGCCGTCGCGAACCGAACCATCTTCGGCGACGATCCGATCGATGTCCTCCGGTATTCCAAGCAGCTCGGCGAGCTGCTCGGCCAGCTCGGCCAGCCGCGCGCAACCCGGACCGGCGCCGAGGATCAGGCGTCTGACGGCTCGGGCGGCGAGAACGAGCTCGCGAGCGGCGCGGAAGGTCGCCCCTTCCCACGACGAGCCCTCGACCCGGAGGGTGCCGATAGCTTCGCGAATGTCGGGAAGTCCCGGCATCACCCACCCGTCGCGCGCGACCAGGGACATCGCCTCGCCGACGAGGGCCAGCTCAGCTCGCACGACGGAAATATCGGTCAGCGGCTCGAGCGCACGGACAGCCTCGGCGCCGAGTTCGGACCCGGCGTACCGGGCAATCACCGCGAGCGCTTCCGCGTACTCCAGGACCGCCGCCGCATGGTCTCTCATTGCAACCTCAGTGGCCGTCGATTTGCACTGATGGCCGCGTAAACCTTGGACGGACGGAGAACCGATGAAGACACTGTCTTTCCTGCTGTCAGCAACCGCTCTCGGCGTGATCGCCATCGCCTTCCGCGACCTGGAGCGGGGTTCTGGCTCACACCCGGAGCACTCCATGAGCGGCCTTCGACCAGGGAACCGGTCCTGGGG
Source organism: uncultured Gemmatimonas sp. (assembly GCA_964544905.1). Lineage (GTDB taxonomy): Bacteria > Gemmatimonadota > Gemmatimonadetes > Longimicrobiales > Longimicrobiaceae > WHSP01. Next base: position 7,301 of record CAZJEH010000047.1, on the reverse strand, counting down.
TACGACGGGATGGATCAGGAAACCCTTCTGGACTGGATCGAGGAGGCTGAGGTCGACGACGTCACGGCCGCCAGGATCGCGAAGTACGAGGAAGCCAATCGGCACCGGCAGCCGGTTCTCGACGCGCTGCAGGAACTGCTCGGGTGATCCGGGTCACCCGAGTTCCTCCCTGGCGATCCGGTTCAGGTCGCGGCCTTCGAAGCGCCCCTTCACGCGCGGCATCACCGCCTTCATGATCGCCCCGATGTCTCGGGCGCCCTCGCTGATCGCCTCCCGTACCATCGCGCGCACCTCGGCGTCGTCGAGCTGAGGGGGCAGATACCCCTGGAGAAGGGCGGCTTCGGCCTCTTCCTTTTCGGCGAGCTCCTCACGTTTGCCGGCACGCATCTGCTCAGACGCCTCGCGGCGCCGCTTGATCGCGGTCGTGAGCAGGGACTCGATGTCCGCATCCGTCGCTTCGGACCCCAGCTCGATCTCCCGATTCCTGACCTCCGAGAGGAACGTGCTCAGCACGGTCGTGCGGAACTTGTCCCGCTCCTTTCTGGCGGCGTTGAGATCCGCGCGGAGCCTTTCCTTCAGCGATTCAGCCATTCGTTGCGACCGGTCCGTTCAGGGCGGAGTCAAAGCTCGAAATGTACGACCGGCTAGACGCCGGCTCAACCCGACACCTCCTCGAAATGGGCGCCTATATTCCAGGGCCAAATTGGCGTCTTTCATTCCGCTCCGCGCAGCTTTTGCGTGGACCAGCACTACCACGCAATGGGGGAGGTCTGAGCCCCTCACACAAAACGAGGCGCGAACCGCCGCCCCGGCAGTCCGCGCCCCAGCTCATGTGCGAAAATCGTCCTACAACCGTTCTGCGTCGAGCTCTTCGTCCCCGACAGGCGCCCCATCGGGCTGAGAAGACGCGTCCAGGCTGCGATCGGCGCCATTCCCGCGGGGATCCTGATTGTCCAGCTCGTCCTCGCGGAAATGCGTGGGCGGCGGCGGCCGGAGGTCGCCGGTCTCGCCCGCGCGGCCGCTTACCGGCGCGTAGCCTTCCTCCGACCACTGTTCGCGATCGGCCGCGGCGAGGGCACTCTCCCGCATACGTTGCGAATCGTCAGGCCGCTCCGGTTCCGTTTCCGGACTCTGACGGCGCCTGCCCATCCCACCCACACGTCCGGCAGATGGTCCGAACGTCCCCTGGAGCTCATCCTCATCGAGTCGGCGGCGCGTGCTCACCCGGCCCGTCTCCTCGACGTTCAGCCGGTTCACGACCGTTTCTACCCCCGGCACGCGGCCCGCGAGGTTCACGGCACGCTGCGCCTCCTCCTCCGTTCGCACCGATCCCGTCAGCTCGATGATCCCGGTGGTTACCGCCCCGATGTCGATGGCCCGTTCGGAGAGGATCTCGTCGAGCAGGAATTCGTTGAGCACGCGCTCCTCGAGCCGGTCGAGATCTTCCTGCTCGTGTACGAGCCTCTCCTTCCGGGCGGGACGCAGTCGCCGTACGGCTCCCTGGACCCTCTCGCGCAGCTCCTCCGCGCGGCGGCCCGGCGGACGGCGCGAAAGCAGGAAACCGATTCCAAAGCCGACCGCCGCGCCCGCGAGGGCGCTCATCAGGTCGTTGGAAACTCGCTCTTCACGGGATTGTCGAAGCCTCATCTGCCCCTCGTGGCGCTGCTGGATGGGATGTAGTTCGCCGGATCGGGAGGGTGCAAATCGCGTTCCCCGCACGGGGCCGCGGCCGGAGCGTTTGGGGAAGAAGTTGGAGACCGCGCAGACAACCAGAAGGTGCCACCAGTGCCAGAACTACTCGCTCCCGTTCCGCTGTCGTTCCCGGATCGCTTCGATGCGCTCGTTGCGTGTGGCCTCCCGTTCCCGGTCCTCTTCCTGGCGCCGGATCTCTTCGCGCTGGCGCTCCCGCTCGCGCGCGCCCTCGCGGGTCTGGTTGTCGCCGGTCGCACCCGGAAGCGGCACGAGTGCGCTCGGGATCGTAATCCCGCCCAGATGCAGGCCCTCGGAGGACACGCCCCATCGGTTCCCGGAATCATCGGTGATGGTCCAATCGGCCGTGGACGATTCACGACGGGCGGAGGCGGCCATGCTGTCGTTGACGGCGTCGATGCGGGCCTGGACGTGGTCCATGTAGCGCTCGAGGTCCGTCCGCTCCTCGGTCTGGAGCGGCCGCGGCGCCACGTAGAGCCGCGGGTCGCGATAGCCCGGTCTCAGCGCGTCGCGTGCGCTGCCGCCCGACGGGGCGTCGGCCGCCGCGTCACCGACGGGAGCATCACCCAAGGGACCGGCACCCGCGTCATCGGGTGTCGGTGTAGGCGCCGCGTCGATCGGGGGGCGGAAGATCGGCTGCACTTCCTCCTGCGGCGTCTCCTGCACCGGGAACTCAGGAGCGTTCGCCGACGGAATTACAATGATCGCTTCCATGCCAAAGGCGCCTTGGGGGGCGGCATTGGTCGCCACCCTGCCTCCTGGCGGAAACCTCGTCTGGATGAACGTGGGAGAGACCAGCAGCGCCAGAAAGTGGAGGAGAATGGAAACGACGATCGACCAGCCGAGAACGCGCTCGTAGGACGGATGGGAGCGCGTCGGAGCGCTGCGAGGGATCGGAGGCTCCGGCTTTACCGGGATCTGTCGCTGGGAAGCGGCCCGTGGCGGTGTGGCGAGGCCGGAGCTGGTCATAGAAAGATGGTACTCGACCCCTAAACCCGTGTTCCCAGCGGGGGTCGGGTCTCGAAAACCGGATGATCGTCGCAAGCCGTTGGGCCCGTAGAGAGTACCGCCACGGCCCGCCGCCCGACAGACCGTATTATCCGCTTGTCGGCGAGAACCGCGGGCACGCTTCCCTCCCGCCTCGCCTGTCGATCACCCCGAAGCAGCCGAACCGCTCGCCGGTTCCTCCGTGATCGCCAGGCGCACTGCCAGAACCGAGCCGCCCAGCGTGATCGCCGCGTCCGCCAGGTTGAAGACGAACGGGAAGAAGGCGAGAAATACGAAATCCGTAACCTCACCGGTCCACACGCGGTCGCCCATGTTGCCCACCGCGCCTCCGATCACGAGCGCGGCGGCGACCCGCGTCCACGGGTCCGGCGTCGAATGAAGGATGCGACCGAACAGGTACACACCGACCAGACTCAGGGACGTGAGCAGGGGGACGCCCCAGGCGGGCGGCAGATCCGCAAGGAAGCTGAACGCCACGCCGCTGTTCTGACGATGGACGAAATAGAGCCACCCGTCTATCAGCGACAGCGTCTCCCCGAGTTGCAGCCGATTGGTCACCCAGAGCTTGGTCAACCAGTCCGCGGCTACGAGCCCGACGATCACCAGCGCAAGGCTGCGGTGTGCCGTTAAGCGCTTCACATCACAGGATTGCTCAGGATTCCGACACCGGGAACCTCCACCTCCACCACGTCGCCGCGCTGCAGCGGCCCGACGCCAGATGGAGTCCCGGTAGCGATCAGGTCACCCGGCTCGAGAGTCATCACCCGCGTGATGGACTCGATCAGGATGGGGATAGGGAACGCCATCTGATCCACGTATCCGTGCTGGCGGACCTCCCCGTTCACGCGGGTGATCACCTGGAGCGCGGAGTGGTCGATGGCGTCCGCCGGAATGATACTCCCGACGGGGCAGAAGGTGTCGAAACCCTTCGCGCGCGTCCACTGCTCGTCGAGCTTCTGCAGGTCGCGGGCGGTGACGTCGTTTAGCGGCGCGTAGCCGCCCACGTAGTCGAACGCCCGGTCCGCCGGGACGTTCCGTGCCCGTCGGCCGATCACCACCGCGATCTCCCCTTCGTGCTCGACCCGCTTCGAGTCGGGCGGTAGAACGATGGCATCGCCATCCCCGATGATCGACGACGGCGGCTTCAGGAAGATTATCGGCCGCTCGGGCATCGGGTTGCCCAGCTCCTTCGCGTGCGCCACATAGTTCCGCCCGACGCACACGATCTTCGTCGGTGGCGGAAACAGGGGTCCGTGCGGACCGCTGACCCTCGATGTCACCGCTTCGGACATCTTCGTCTCGGATTCCGGG
>CAZJEH010000047.1:0-3172 GCA_964544905.1 uncultured Gemmatimonas sp. | reverse complement strand
TCGGCTTCGTCGCCGGCATCCTGAGCATAGAACGCGCGAAGCTCGTCGCGGCATACGGCCCAGTCGGCGATGACGGTGCGTGCCGGCGGCAGCGAATCCAGAAGATAGCGTCCGTATCGCCGCGTGGCGATGCGGCGGTCGACGAGCACGACTGCGCCACGGTCGGTGCGCGTCCGGATCAGCCGGCCGAAACCCTGCTTCAGCCGGATCGCGGCGAGGGGAAGCATGTAGGACGTGAACGCGTTGCCCCCGCGAGCCTCGATCGCCTCGGTCCGCGCCGCGGTAACCGGCTCGGAGGGGACCCGGAACGGCAACTTGGGGATGACGATACCCCGGAGCGGCCGCCCCGGTACGTCCACGCCTTCCCAGAACGAGTCCGTCCCCAGAAGGATTCCGTTGCCCGTCTGAACGAACGCCTCCACCAGCCTGGGCCTGGGCGCCTCGCCCTGCACGAAGATCGGCCAGCGGCGGTCCACGCCGGCAGCGCGGAGCGTCGCCGCAAGGGCGCGGAGCGCACGGTAGGAGGTGAACAGCACGAAGAGGCCACCGTCGGTGATGTCGGCCAGCTCGCGGACGACCCGCTCGGTAGCGGAGGCGTGCCTGTCATCGCCATCATGGCCCGGATCGGGCACGTCTGTCGGCACCGCCAGCAGCGACTGCTGCTCGAAGGCGAACGGCGAGGGGTGCACGCCCTCTCGCACGCGGAAATCACCGTCGATCCCCAGCCGCTCCCGGACGAACGTGAAGCCGTCCTGCGTGGCCAACGTGGCCGAGGTCATCACGACGCTGGGCACCCGCTCCCACAGCGCGTCCCTGAGAAGGTCACCCAGCTCCAGCGGAACCGCGGCGATGGACACGTTCGCCTCACGCTCCTCCGACTGCTCGCTCCGGCTCGGCTGGCGCACTTCGATCCATCGGACCAGCTCGCCCGCATCTCCTCCGGGCTTCAGCGCGCCCTCAAAGGCGAGCAGCGCGGTCTCGACCCGGTTCGTCGCCCCGCGGAGCTCCACGAGCTGCTCCTCCATCTCCCGCGCGCACTCCTCGTCCGAGTTGATCCGATCCCGCAGCATCCGCATGCCTTGCACGAGGCTCTGGAGGTGGGTGATGGTGTCGGTGAGATCATCCTCCAGACCTGACTTCCAAACGGGGTGGCGGGCGAAGCCCTCCTTCATCCTCAGCATACCGCCGGATTCGGCGGCGGCCACCGACTCCAGCGCGCGGAACACGGCTGCCCCGCTCTTCCACGCGCCCTCCAGGGCGGGGCGCAACCGCTCCTCGATCAACTCGATCGACCCGCGCACGAGCAGGTCCTCCGGGCGCGCACGTAGAGCCTTCTCCAGCGTTGGCAGCAGGCCTTTGCCCCGGTTCTCCAGCCTCCGCAGGGCGCGATAGTACCCCCGACGGGTCAGCGTGGCGCCAAGGTGGCGCGTGGCCACGTCTTCGATGTTGTGTGCCTCGTCGAGGATCAGGCGTTGGTACCGCGGCAGTACGCTGGCGGCGGTGTAGTTCGAGGCTGCCTGACGAACCGCGAGGTCCGAGAAGAGCAGGTGATGGTTGACGACGAGAATGTCGGCCGCGGCGGCCTCCCGGCGGGACCGCTGGTAGAAGCACCGCTCGAAATGGGGGCAGCGAGCCCGTAGACACACGTCGGAATCAGACCCCACCTCGTCCCAGACCTCCGGCGAGGGACGAAGCGTCAGATCCGACAGCGAGCCGTCGTCGGTGCGGTCGATCCACTCCAGGATCGAGGCTAGCTCGGTGGCCCTCCCGTCGGGGAACAGGGACGTGGCGTTGATGGCGGCGAGCTTCGCGCGCCGGATCGAGACGTAGTTGTTCCTGCCCTTCAGCAGCGCGAAGCGGAAATCGATCCCGGTCGCCCGCCTCAGGAACGGCAGGTCCTTCCGGACCAGCTGCTCCTGGAGATTGATGGTGTTCGTCGAGACCACCGTCGGCTCCCGGTTCAGGACGGCCCACCGGATCGCCGGCAGCAGGTAAGCGATGCTCTTGCCGATGCCCGTCCCCGCCTCGGCGATCGCGATCCCGGTGCGGCTGAAGACGTCGGCGACCATTCGCGCGAGCGCGCGCTGGCCGGGGCGGTCTTCGTAGGCCGGGTGTTCCTGCGAGAGCAGGCCTCCCGGGGCGAGGTCGGCCTCCAGCTCCTCGACGTCGAGCGGAACGACCCGTTTCAGCGGCGGCGGAGCGAGCACGACGTAGAGCGTGCTCGCCAGGTTGTCGGTGATGACGAATCCGAGCCCCTCGGCCCAGAGCCGCTCGGCGACGGCCAGGTCGGCGTCGGAAGGGGTGAGGTCGCCCGAGGGGTGATTGTGGAGGAGAACCTGACCGGGCGCGAAGTCGCGGACGGCTGCGAGGACGGTCGTGGCGTTTCCTCGCGCGACCACGCGAGGATCCACCAGCTCCCCGCTCTCCGTGACGGAGACGAGGAAGCAGACCTCGTTGCCGCCCGCGGCGGCGATCTCCAGGCGGACGCGTGAGGAGGCGTCAGCCCCGAGTGAGAGGCCGTCGCGCAACGCTACCCGATCGGCGTCGCGGGATCCGCTTCGGCGAGCGCCATGCGCAGTGCTGCCTCGTCGCTCGCCGCGACCCACTCCATCTTCACGAAGCCGACTCGCACGCCCTCGCCCGGGTCCTCAGGGCACACGAAGCGGGCAGCGAAGATGCCCAGCTCGGCGGGGGCGGGGTGCCCGTACTGGATCTCGACGAGCCAGCCGCGGCCTTGCTCGTCCTGGAAGATTGCCCTGTCGCGGTTCATCTTGCATTCATCGAGCTCTGGTCTGATAGCTCCGGCGCGCGGCCGGCCAGACCTGGATTACACCGAAGCGAAAGGGCCGGTCCGGCGCCGAACTCCTCCGCCGGCCACTCCCGCTGCACCGATCCGAGACGCGCATGGGCGGGTTGAGACTGGGCAGGATTTTCGGGCTGGAGATCCGGATCGACCCGTCCTGGCTGATCATCTTCTTCCTGGTCCTGTGGAGCTTCACCGCAGGCGTCTTCCCGCAGCGCTACCCGGGACTCCCCGCGCCGGTCTACGTGGCGATGGGGTCGGTGGGGACAGTCCTCTTCTTCGTGTCCGTCCTGCTCCACGAGATGGCCCACTCCGTGGTGGCGCGGGCGAAGGGCATACCGGTCGAGGGCATCACGCTTTTCGTTTTCG
>CAZJEH010000046.1:15664-20954 GCA_964544905.1 uncultured Gemmatimonas sp. | reverse complement strand
TAATGGGTCCCGGCCTGCGCCGGGACGACGTTGGTGGGAACGTAGCGAAGTAGACCGTTCACGGTTCCTCGCGAGTGTGACGGACTGGGATCAGCAGTTCTGACACACTCTCCTTCGCCGGAATGACGAGGGAAGCGGGGAGTCGCCACCGGTGGACAGTGCGACCACGACTCCTCACCCGGACGTGCAACCGCCATTCGTTTTCGACACTTCTCTTTCGCCGGGACGGAGTCGGAATGGCGGAATTGTCTTCGCGGCGCATCCACGTACACCGGGCTCAGTGAGAGGGCGGCTCATGGGGCAGTTGTGACACCGTCTCAGATGGCGCGGCGTCCCCGTCGCCCGATCCACTGATCGTTACCAACCCTCAGGAGGGGCAGCCCGAGTATCGCGGAGCGCCGTAACCGGCCATACCACCGGCGGGGAGTGTCGCCAGTAGACTCGCTATCGGGCCGGCGGCCTGGCCGGCGGTACTGCCACCTGTTCGGCGAGGATCGCGGGTTCTCCCTGTTCATCTGGAGTCGCCTCGACCTCCTTCCTGAGGATCGCGATCTCGAAGAACCGGCCGAGCAGTGCCGGTTCGCGGTGGACCACCCGCAGGCCAGTGCCGACGAGCAGCGGCCCGAGTGACCGCGTCAGGTCCGTGAAGAGTGTGTTGGCGATCGGGTTGAGTGCGCGACGAACGAGCGATGGCCTCGCCCCGTCGGCGACGAACTTGTCGAAGACCGCCACCCGGCCGCCGGGGCGGACGACACGCGCGGCCTCCCGAACCGCCGCTTGGGGATCGGGCACGACCGCGACGATCAGATGGAGGATGACGGCATCGAAGCTGGCGTCGGGGAAGTCGAGGTGCTCGGCATCCATGACCCTCGCGTCGACTGGCCGGCCCAGGCTCGCTGCACGCCGACGGATGCGGGGGACCATCGCCGGGGTCAGGTCGATCGCGACGACTGCCACGCCGGGCGGGATGAACGCGAGGTCCGCGCCCGTCCCCGCCCCGTCGACTAGCACGCGCTCGCCCGGTCGCAGGCCGAGCAGCTCGATCGACCGCCGGCGCTGCCGAGTGAACGACGCAACACGATCATAGAGCGGCGCCCAGAGCGTGTAGCGCACCCGGTTCCAGCGGGTGGTGTTGATGGTCATCGGACTATCGCCCGAGACTCCCGCCCGCGCTCCGGGACTACACGTCGAACACGACCAACGCGCGCCACTCTCCGTCGACCTCCGTGACTTCGAGCTGGTGGTAGGTGACTCCCTTGATCTCGGTCGCGGCGTGAGGCGCGGGGCGCAGGAGAACCTGCGCCACCAGTCGGGTCGGTCCGAGCTCGGTGAACCTGGCGTCGTCGTACGCGAGGCCCTGCGACTGGAAGAGGTAGAGCAGCTCGCGAAGCCAGGCCACGAGAAGGGTCGTGACGTCGGCGCTGGCCAGGACGAGGTCTCGCGTCGACGATGGCCCCGAGCGGGGGGTCTCCTCGTCTTCGACGATCGCCATCATCCCCGCCGCGGCGCGCTGGAACAACGCCTCCAGTGACGGGGCGTGAATCCGCAGCGCCACGTCAGCGGTGTGGTCGATCATCTCGACGCCCTCAGGGAGCATCGGACTCGACCTCCCGGGGTAGCCGGCCTGAAGGGCTGACCATCCCCCGACCCGGGCCGATCGTCCGCGAGCGCGAACTCACCCTTTCAGAACTCCCAGCGGTGCCAGGCGCGCCACCTTCCGCGCGATGCCCGCCCGGTGAACGACCTCCACGACCTCCGCGACGTCCTTGTACGCCTCGGGGATCTCCTCCGCGATCGTTGCGAAGGACGCCGCCCGGACCTCGATCCCGCGCGACCGGAACTCCTCCCGCAGGTTGCGCCCCTTCACGGCCTTCTTCGCCTGATGCCGGCTCATCCTGCGTCCGGCTCCGTGGCAGGCCGACCCGAACGTCTGCTGATATCCGACGTCGGTCCCGACCAGGACGTAGGAGTACCTCGCCATATCGCCGGGAATCAGGACAGGCTGGCCGATCGCTCGGTACGCTTCGGGAACCTCCGGATGGCCCGGCGGGAAAGCGCGCGTCGCTCCCTTCCGATGCACACACAGCTGCATCGTCTCGCCATCGACCACGTGCTCCTCGAACTTGGCGATGTTGTGGGCGACATCGTAGACGGTGCTCATCCCCAAGTCCGCCGCTGGGCGGCCGAGGACGCGGGCGAACGCTTCCCGGACGCGGTGCGCCATCACCTGTCGGTTGGCGAACGCGTAGTTCGCGGCGGCGTTCATCGCGCCGAGGTACCGCCGCGCCTCCGGCGAGTCAAGGGGAGCACAGGCGAGCTGCCGGTCCGGGAGCTGGATGCCATACCGATCCGCCGCGGCGATCATCGTCTGGAGGTAGTCATCGCAGACCTGGTAGCCGAGCCCCCTCGAACCCGAATGGATGAGCACCGTCACAAGCCCCGGCCGAAGGCCGAGCGCTTCCGCAGCGTCGTCGTCGTAGATCTCGTCCACCCGGCCCACCTCGATGAAGTGATTGCCGGAGCCGACAGTGCCGAGCTGATCGCGGCCCCGCTCGATGGCCCGCTCGCTCACCTCGTCGGGATTGGCGCCATCGAGGCGGCCACCGCCCTCGAGGTGCTCGAGGTCAGCCACTTCGCCAAGCCCGTTGCGAACGGCCCAGCCCGCCCCCTCGAGCAGGACGTCGCGGACATCTTCGCTCGAGAGTGAGACGCCCTTGTAGTGCGCTCCCACACCCGCGGGGACGTCCCGCATGATCTGGTTCATGACGGCGGGGAGCATCTGACGGAGCTCGTCGGCCATCAGGTCGGAGCGGAGGAGCCGGACGCCACAGTTGATGTCGTAGCCGACACCGCCGGGACTCACGATCCCTCCACGATCGGGGGAGAACGCTGCGACGCCGCCGATGGCGAACCCGTACCCCCAATGGATGTCCGGCATCGCCAGCGAATGACCGACGATGCCGGGCAGACACGCCACGTTCGCTACCTGCTGAAGGGCCGGGTCCTCCCGAATTCCCTCCATCAGCCCGGCGTCGGCGAAGATGAGTCCGTCGACCCGCATGCATCCTTGGGCTGGGATCAGCCAGCGGTAGTCGTCGAGCTTGTGGATCTGCAGAGATCCTCCCGCCCCTTCGATGTCGCGGTCGGTCGCCGTCGCGTTTTCCATGGCGATGCCGATGCTTGATCGAGTCCCACACCGGGGGAGCGGAGGGCCGGAGCGCCGATTCGGCTCCTCCGCCCAATCCCCCAGCTAAGTCAGATACTCCTGCGACCGATCGTTGGACAGCGTGATCGGCCATCCCCGACGCCGCGTAGGCGCCGTCACCAGACGGGACCGCTCGATCGGGAACCGGGATGGTTCGGATGGTCGAGCTTCCTGATACCCGTTCGCCCGGTAGTTGGGCCGCCCCCAGCCGGCCGCCGTGCGCACCTCCGCATGCGGCGGAATGTTTGGCGCGCTCGCCGGATACACCCCTGACCCCCCGACTTCCTCACGCCGGCCGGCGCCGCCGCCGGGTCGGCCGCTATCCCGTGTTTCGTCGATACCGTTCCGCTGATCCATGCTTCCTCCTCGCGTGGCACGTGTCCGTCCGCCTCCCGTCGGGCGGCTCGACGCTGCGCAAGTTCGGTCGATCCGGCTGCTTCGTCTGTCGGGGGAAGCGCGACCGGATGGCAGGAAGACGCTCGACAATGATCGCCGCATCGGCGACCCGCCTCCGGAGGCCGTTCCGCCGCGGGTGCGCAGGCCGGGATCCGTCCGTCAGCCCGAAATGCAAAGGATTGGTCCTATCTTTTGCTGGACAATGGATCCCGGCCTTCGAGTCTGTGTCAGAACTGTCGATCCAGTCCGTCACACGCGCAAGGAACCGTGAACGGACTACTTCGCTACCGTCCCCACCAACGTCGTCCCGGCGCAGGCCGGGACCCATTCTTCAGAAAAACCGCAATAGATTCTCGGTCATCGAGAGTTCGCATTGCGTTGTTGTGAAACGCGTTACCAGTATGCATCCGCGCATCGACAGGCGGATGGATCCCGGCCTGCAGGCCGGGATGACGATGGTGTGACGTGTCGAGGTAGGGCCGTTCACGTTCCTTTGCGGCGCAATGGCCTGGATCAACGGTTTGAAAGCAGCCTCGCAAGCCGGGATGACCGTGTTGGCTCTTTCGGCTGCACCCAACGCACACCGAGTCGGTGAGGTGGCGGAACATCAGGCAGTCTTGACACAGTCTCGGGAGCTCAGGGAGCAAGTGCTTCATCCCCACTTATCGCTACGTGCGCCCGCGCTAAGCGCATGCAAGGCCTCTGCCTGCGGACCGCATCGACATTGGCCGCAGAGTCGGTTCATCCGGGTTGCCGGAATGATCTCCTGAGACGAACCGCGCTGACGTTCGGGGTTCCGGGACGCTCGGCCGGGGCGAGGGCCGCTGGAATCCGCCCAGCGAGGCCGCGGATCGCGTTTTTCCCGACCCATACGTCGCCATTCCTACGACACTCCGCGTTCAGATCAGTTGGTAGACTGGTAGTGCAGGGTTCCGGCAGCTACGGAAATATCCGGCGAGGGATGGCCCCGCTCGGCTGTCAGCACCCTGACATCGATCGCAGGGTCCGGTGCGTTTCGGGGTACTCCCGACTCGGCCAAGGGCCATCGAAGGGCAACTAACACGCCGGCGCGAGAAGGCGCCGAGAACGTGATCATACCGGGACGGCCCATCCCTCACGGCAGGGAGTCAACCGATGTTGAACGAACGACTGCAGCGGCTCGAGGCTCGGCTGCTCGAGGAACGCAAAGCTGCCCTCCGGACGCTCGACGTCCTGCGAGAAGAGGTCGATGCGTCCCTCGGCACCGAGTCCGACACCGCCGACCCTGAGGCGGTCGCCGCGACGCAGGAGAGACTGAGGACCGCGTCGGCCCTGGTGGACCAGGAGACCGAATACATCTCCTACATCGACGCCGCGCTCAGGCGCCTGTACACCTCGCCCGAGACGTTCGGGCTGTGCCGCGTCTGCGGGCGGGAGATTCCGCTCCAGCGCCTGCTGGCAGTTCCCCACACGCGATTCTGCGTCGAGTGCAAGACGGGCCTCGAAGGGGGAGGCATGGATCCGGCAGTCGCGTCGGACCCACGGCGCGCGACGACCTCGGAGCAGTAGGACGATCGAACAACCCTGACGGAGGACTCGAGATGAGTGATACAGTGCTGATTGCCAGCGACGGGTCTCCGGGCTCCGACGGTGCGGTCGCGGTCGGAGTCGAGCTGGCTAAGAAGCGAGGGGTACTTGCGGAAGTGATCG
>CAZJEH010000046.1:0-15654 GCA_964544905.1 uncultured Gemmatimonas sp. | reverse complement strand
CCGTCCACGAGACGATCCCGCCTGCCACCTACGCCGACGTGAGCGGAGTGCCACAGGCCTACGCGATGTTGGAGACAGTGGGGATCGAGGAGCTGAAGCGCCGCGTCACCGAGCAGGTCGAGCGGCTGAAGGACGGTATCGACTGCCGCATCACTGTCCGGGTCGGTCCTCCGGCGTTGACGATCGCGAGCTTCGCCCGCGAACGCTCATCGAACGTGATCGTTGCCGGGACCGGCCCACGCACCGCGATCGAGCGCTGGCTGCGCAGCGATGTGGCCGCGCGGATCGCTCAGGTCGCGACCGTGCCCGTCCTCCTCGTTCCAGAGGCGACCCGGGAACTACCGGTTTCGGCAGTAGTCGGCGTCGACTTCAGTGACTTGAGCGTCCGCGCCGCTCGGGCGGTGCTGTCGGTCCTGCAGGAGCCGAGGCGAGTTTACCTCGTGCACGTCGCGTGGCCGGCAGCCGAGGTACAGGCACTGCCGAGCCTGTCCGAGTTCTGGAAGACGTACCAGGAGGGGGCGGAAGCCCGTCTGGATGCCGTGAGCGCGGAGTTGCGGAGCGTGGGGATCGACCAGGTAGAGACGCACGTGGTAACGGGCGAGCCGGCGCAGGAGCTGGTTGCCATCGCGAATCGGCTGAACGCGGACCTGATCGCTGCGGGCAGCCATGGTCGCGGCTTCGTCGGTCGTGTCCTGATGGGCAGCGTTTCGACGAAGCTCATCCACGGGGCGCGCTGCTCCGTGCTGATCGTTCCGCCGGAACGTGCCCCGAAGTTGGAGGATGGGTCGAAAGAAGGGTGATAGGCTGGATGGAGTCGCCGGCCGCCGTGGGAAGGGCTTCCGGCGGCCCGCAACGAAAAGCGCGACCGTCTCAATCCGTGTCGGCCTCGACCGACGACGCTTTCCCCGAAATGTCCTGCACCTCGATGCGGAACAGGATGAGGCGCGACGGGAACGGATCCTCCGGACCGAATGCATCGGGTATGAGAGACCGGAGTAGCTCCACTCCGCGGTTCCACTCTTCGATTTCCCAGTCCGTTCCGCGAGGCGGGATCGCCATGAAGCCGCCGCGCACGACGACGCTCTTCCAGCGGAAGAGATCATCGATCTCGTCGACCTGGAAGGCGACGGGGGACCAGCCGTAGCCCAGGGTGTCCATCTTCCGGCCCTTCGAGGTCCGGCCGTAGATCCACCCGTCGGAATAAACGTAGCTCACCGGCTGGATGTCGATCAGATCCTTGCCGGCGTAGGCGATCCGCCCGATGTGATTGCGGGAGAGGATCTCCAGGCACTCGTCACGCTCGAGATCGTGGAGAATGGGGTTGGTGCCGGGTTCCATGATCGGTCAGCCGGGTTGCTTGTCGACCGCTCCCGGTCCTATGCCGGCGCTCTCCATCAGCGCCGCATAGGCGACCGGATCCGGAGCGTCATGACTGCCAGACAGTGCAGCGTTCGAGGAGATGCATGCTCCCCGACTTCGCTTGGGGTGAAAAGAGGAGTCCACTTTTCGACCTGCGGAAACATGCCACTAGCACTGCACGTCGGGCACCTCGTCGTCGGGAGCAGTCGCGGTCGCCGGGCCAGGCTCGTCGGGTAGCTGCCGATGCACCTCGATCGAGCAGTCCGCCACCAGCGCCGCAACGGCACCCACCGCCGCCAGTACCGGCGCGAGGGCCGCGCCCACCACACCGACGGTCAACGGCAGCTCGAGCAGTGTGCGCCCCTCGTCGTTCTTGATGGTGATGCGGCGAACGTTACCTTCGTGGATCAGCTCCTTGACCCGGGCAAGCAGGTTCTCGCCGCGCGTCTTGTAGCTTTCCGGCTGATAGACCTCGGTCTTGCTCATGATATCAATCCGTTGGTAGGTGGATGCCGCCCCCATCCGGTCCGCCCGGGGGCGACGCAAATCGCCTCCGACGGGGTACGAGGGAGTACGAAAGTGGACGCGAGGCATGGAATGACCCGGGACGGAGGGCCGACGGGGCTGCCGCCCAGCGCGTCATCGCCGCCTCGCGTCCGCACATCGATCTGGAGGAACGATGGCTAGACTGCTCGTCGTGTACGGGACGACCGAGGGGTACACCCGCAAGATCGCCACACGCATCAGCGAATGGCTTACGGAGGCGGGCCACGGCGCGGTCGTCCTGGACGCCGCTGCCGCCCTTCCCGGGCTCCTCGACGAGAACGAGTATGACGCGGTCATCGTCTGCGGGTCCGTCCACCAGGGGAAGCACTCGAGCGCGCTGACCCAGGTCGTCCTCGACAACCTGTCCGACTTCAACCGCGTGCCTACGGCGTTCGTCTCTGTCAGCCTGTCCGCCGCGATGGCGGAGCCGAAGTACCGGGCGGAAGCGCGGTCCTACGTCGACGAGTTCCTGCGGGAGACGGGCTGGCGCCCGACGCACACCATCACCGTCGCGGGTGCCCTCAGATACACGTCGTACGACTTCATGAAGCGGCTGATGGCGCAGCTCATCGCCCGCTCGCGCAACGTGGATGCGGATCCCTCCCGGGACTGGGAGTTCACCGACTGGGACGAGCTGCGAGAGTTCGTCCTGGGATTCGTCGGCCGGGTGCAGGACACGACACGCGTCGGCCGCTGAAGCCCGACTCGACGGGATAGCTGAGAGCTTCGCGTTCACGCTCGTCCCTCCGGGACAGGCACGTTCGCTGCCGACTTCTCCAGCTCGGCGATGTCGACGAGCGTGCGCAGCACAGCGTCCGGGTTCAGCGAGATGCTGTCGATGCCCTCTTCGATGAGGAATCGCGCAAACTCCGGATAGTCGCTGGGGGCCTGCCCGCAGATCCCGATCTTCCGACCAGCCCGATGCGCCCCGCGAATGGCGGCTGCAATGGTTGACGTGACCGCCGGATTGCGTTCGTCGAACAGGTGCGCGACGAGTTCGGAGTCCCGGTCGACGCCCAGGACGAGCTGGGTAAGGTCGTTGCTCCCGATCGAGAAGCCGTCGAACACCTCGCCGAACTCCTCCGCGAGGGCGACGTTGCTCGGGAGCTCGCACATCACGTAGACCTCCAGGCCGTCCTCACCCTGCACGAGTCCGTGCCTCGCCATTTCCGCGATCACCTTGCGGCCTTCCTCGACCGTGCGGCAGAACGGGACCATGAGCTTGAGATTGCGCAGCCCCATGGTGTCGCGAACGACACGCATGGCCCGGCACTCGAGCGCGAACCCGTCCCGGTAGCGAGGGTCGTAGTAGCGGGAGGCGCCCCGAAAGCCGAGCATCGGGTTCTCTTCCTTCGGCTCGAACGCCGACCCGCCGAGCAGTCCCGCGTACTCGTTGGTCTTGAAGTCCGATAGCCTGACGATGACCGGCCTCGGCCAGAAGGCGGCGGCGATCATCGCGACCCCCTGCGCGAGCTTCTCGACGAAGTACTCGCCCGGGTTTTCGTAGCCCTCCGTGAGCCGCTCGATCTCCAGACGTTCCCGTGCACTCGCGATGCGCTCCGGCTGCAGCAGGGCCATCGGGTGGACGCGGATCTCGGAAGCGATGATGAACTCGATCCGCGCCAGCCCCACCCCTTCCGCGGGCAGGAACGACAGCGAGAACGCCTCCGCGGGGTTTCCGATGTTCATCAGGATGGGCGTCCGCGGCCGGGGAACCGCGCTGAGGTCGGTCCTGTCTACGGTGCTCTCCAGCAGTCCGCGATAGACGCGCCCTTCTTCACCTTCCGCGCAGGAAACCGTCACCTCCATGCCGTCGTGGAGCACCTCCGTCCCTTTTTCGGTGCCCACGATCGCCGGGATCCCGAGCTCGCGGCTCACGATGGCGGCGTGGCAGGTCCTGCCGCCGCGGTCGGTGACGATCGCGGCCGCGCGCTTCATCACCGGCTCCCAGTCCGGGTCCGTCATCCCCGTGACGAGCACCTCCCCGGCCTGAAGCTGCTGGAGGTCCGCGACCGACCGGATCACGCGCGCCCTCCCCTTGCCGATCTTCTCGCCCACGCTCCGCCCGGTCAGCAGGACCTCGCCCGTCTCGAGGAGGCGATGCCGCTCGAGGATCGCGGTGGGCTGCCGCGCGTGCACCGTTTCCGGACGTGCCTGGAGCATGAAGAGCTCGCCGGTACGCCCATCCTTCGCCCACTCCATGTCCATGGGCGTGTACGATCCACGGACCTCGGAATAGTGCTCCTCCACGGCCACCGCCCAGCGAGCCAGGGTGAGCAGCTCTTCGTCGTCGAGCACGAATCGCCGCCGCTCCTCGTCGGGGACCGGAACGCTGCGGACCTGTCGGCTACCTCCCTCCTCGTAGACGAGCTTGAACTCCTTCGTCCCCAGTTTCTTCTGGAGGATGGGCCGGAAGCCCTCCGCGAGCGTCGGCTTGAAGACGTAGAACTCGTCGGGGTTGACCGTGCCCTGGACGACGCTCTCACCCAGCCCGAACGCGCCGGTGATCAGGACCGCGTTGCGGAACCCCGACTCGGTGTCGATGGAGAACATGACCCCGGCAGACGCCAGGTCCGACCGGACCATCTTCTGCACGCCGACCGACAGGGCAACCTGGGTGTGCGCGAACCCGTGCTTCGCGCGGTAGGAGATGGCCCGGTCGGTGAACAGGGATGCGAAGCAGCGGCGGACCGCATCGAGGAGCATTCGCTCCCCGCGAATGTTGAGGTAGGTCTCCTGCTGGCCGGCGAAGCTCGCCTCGGGCAGGTCCTCCGCGGTCGCGCTGCTGCGGACGGCGACGTCGCAATCGGGGCCGTACTCGGCTTCGAGCTTCCGGTATGCGTCGGCGATCTGCGCCGTCAGGTCCGGCCCGAGCTCGGCGTCCAGGATGGCGTGACGTATCCTTCGCCCGGCCTTTTGAAGGGCGTCGATGTCGCTGGTGTCGAGGCCCTCGAGGGTGTCGGCTATCAGCCGGTCCACGCCGGTCGAGCGGAGGAAGTCGCGGTGTGCGTCGGCGGTCGTGGCGAATCCGTTGGGAACACGCACGCCCAGCGGAGCCAGGTGGCGCCGCATCTCGCCGAGCGACGCGTTCTTCCCGCCGACACGCGGCACGTCGCCGAGACCGCATTCGTCGAACCACACGATCAACATTCGCGGCTCCTTGTCAGTAAGCGGTCCTCAGCCAGCAAACGGTAATGGACGCATCCCGGGCAGGCGGGCGCGTCGGGCGGACGGTACGTGCAATGGAACGGACCCCCTCTCGCGCCACGCGACCTGCAGCCCCTGGCCCTGGGTCCTTCTTCCGTCCGCACTACGCGGTCCAGAGGAGCACTGGCGCGCCTCTTCGACCGACCGAACGACTCGTGCCGCGAGTCGTTCTCGTAGGGACGATCAGGGCCCTCCTCGACCCGCCGAGAAATGATGCATCCGGCGCTCCATCACCTCCGACGCTCAGCTCGCGGCCTTCATGGCCTCAACGCCTATCCGGGAAGCGAGACCTCGGAACAACCTCGATGGACCGGAGCGCCTGCGAAGTCGGAGACACCTCTACCTATGTGTCGGGAGCAGTTGGACATTGTCGGTGGGAATTCCACGGTCACACGCACACCCGCAGACGATGTGCGAAATCCCGCGGGAATGAGGTCCGAACCGGTCTCAGGAGTTTTGCGCTGAAGAACGGATCGACGCGGACCCATTCGCGCTCGGTCGAGGACGAGTAGTCGAGCCCCGGATTCGATTCGCGCTCGCCGGGTACGCGATGCGGACCGATCAGACGTATCGATGGCGAGCCTGCCAAGGTCAGGGCGACGACATCATTGGGGCAGCCCAGACGGACGACACGCCGCCGGCTCAATCCGCTGGGCTTTTCGCGCCTCCCGAGCCCTCACCGCCCGCCTGGACCGAGGACCTCGCGTTGACCCAGACCGGATCGTCGTCCTTCAACAGGCCCGTTCGGATCGCCAGCCTGACGAGGTCGGAGCGATGTCGAAGGCCGAGACTCCGCATCAACCTGGAGCGGTAGGTCTGCACCGTTCGAGGCGACAGGAAGAGCCGCTTACCGATCTCCGCCGAGTTGTATCCGGCGGCCACCATCGCGAGGATCACGCGTTCCTGCTCCGGCAGGTCGTGGATGGGGCTGCTCCGCGCGCTACGCAGCTCGCGCCGCCGTTCGAGCAGCAGGCGGCGCCCGGCCGGCCCGACGCCGATTCCGCCGCCCAGCACCGTGGCGATGGCGGACAGCAGCTCCTGCGGGGGCGCGCTCTTGGGGACGTAGCCGTGTGCTCCGGCCTCGATCGCCGCGACGAGCGACTCCTCCTCCGGCGTCGCGCTCAGCACGATCACCGGGATCTGCGGCCGCATCGCGGTGATCTCCCGGATCGCGGCCAACCCTCCCCGGCCTGGCATGTCCAGGTCCATGAGGACGAGATCGGGCAGCAGCAGGCGCGTTCGCTCGATGGCTTCCTCGGTCGTGCTCGCGCGCCCTACCACCTCGTAGCTGCCGGACGCCTTCAGCAGCTCTTCGGCGCTGCTCAGGAAGATCTCGTGGTCGTCGGCGATCAGGATCCGCGGCAATCCCGTTGAAGTCGACTGCGACGCCGCGGCGGCGACGGACACCGGTGCAGGCTTCGGGGCGGGCGACTGCGCATTCGACTCGAAGGGGATCGTGAACCGGAAGGTGCTCCCCACGCCGAGCTCGCTCTCCGCCGAAATCTCCCCGCCGTGCATTTCGACGAGTCCCCGGGCGATGGCCAGCCCCAGCCCGGCGCCTTTCCGCTCGTGCGTCGGCTGCCAGAACCGGTCGAAGAGATGCGGGAGATGCTCCGGGTGGATGCCCGTGCCCGTATCGCTAACGGTGAACACGTAGGCGGTCGAAGTCTCCTCCGCGCGGACCACGATCGAATCGCCGTCCGTCGTGTGCTTCAGGGCATTCGCGATGAGGTTCGACAGCGTCTGGTTGAGCCGCGTCGGATCGGCCTGGAACCCCGGTCGGTCCCGACCGGCGAACTCGACCTTGAGCTCGACCCCCTGCCCTCTCGCGGTCGCCGCGAACATCTCCTCGATCTCGGCGAGGAGCATCGAGACTCTCACCGGCTCGCGGTGGATGCGCAGAACCCCCGCCTCGATCTTGGTGATGTCCAGCAGGTCCTGGATCAGGTGATCCATGTGGTTGACCGCCCGACGTATCGAGGCGAGCAGGGCGGCGCGCTTCTCCCTGTCCGCCGGGCCGTCCTCGAGGATAGCGGCACACATCGACACGGCGCTCAGCGGGTTGCGCAGGTCGTGAGCGACGACTCCGAGGACCTCGTCGCGCTGTCGAAGGGCCTTTGTGGTCTGCTGATAGAGCTGTGCGTTCTCGAGGGCGAGGCCGGCGCGTCTGGCGACTTCCACGACCAGTGAGATCGTCCGCTCGCCGAACCGCCGGCCGGGATCGGTCAAGCCGAGCACCATCACACCGGCCGCACCGCCACGCGAGGGAATCGGGACCAGCAGCTCGGAACGGACGTCCAGACTTTCGAGCAGCCGAAGGTGATCGTCATCGGTAGCGATCTCGCGTATTCCCGCCTCCGAGATCCGATCGACGACCGCCTGGCCGGTCCGCACGACCCTGGCGAGCTGCTTTCTGCATGCGATGGCGGACGGCCCGTCCCGCTCCACGAGGTCGCGAAGGCGAGCGGTGAGCTGCGGCGGATCCGCCAGCACGGCCGCTGTTCGAATCTCCGAACCCTCGACGAGGCCGACCACGCAGAAATCAGCGAGATCGGGCACCAGCAGGGAGGCGAGACCGATGGCCGTATCCTGTGGATTGAGGGAGGTCGCGAAGGCTTCGCCGGCGTCCGCGAGAATCCTCTCGATGCGCTCGGACCGCTTGATCGCCGTGATGTCCGTCAATGTGACCAGCGAGCCCTCCAGGGACCCTTCCTCGTCCAGGATCGGGCTGGTGCCCATCAACAGCCATCGGTCATCACCCTCCGGCTGACCCCGGACCTTCACCTCGATGGTCTCCCGAACCCGAGACCAGCGCGCCTCCAACCGGCGGCCGACGCGCTCCGCGCTCTCGCTGCTGAGGAAACGCAGGAACGACTGCCCGAGCAGGTCTTCCTGGGGGCACTCGAACAGGTCGCAGCCGCGGCCGTTGATGTACTGGATCCTGCCCGCCGCGTCGAGGATACAGACCCCTTCGTTCGCCGTATCCATCAGCCGGCGGCGCCATTCCTCGCTGCGTCGCAAGGCGTCCTCGGCCTTCCGGCGGTGGAGCGCCGTCCCGAGCTGCAGCACTGCCGTCGTGAGGAGGCGGATGAGCCGCGGGTCCTCCGGTCTGACCTCGGTGTGGTAGAAAGCGAGGACGCCGGCGACCGTGTCGTCCGCGATGACCGGGATCAGTACGGTCGATCGCAGCCCATGCTCGCGCGCGAGGCCGCTCCGCACGAACTCAGAACTGGCTTGCAGGTCCGGCTCCCACACAGTGGCTCGCGTCCGCCAGACGCGACCCGGCAGACCTTCGTCCATGCGAAGCGTTATGCTCTCGCCGGCGAGGTGAAACTGCCGGACCGATTCGCTGCCGATGGAGCATATCGGGCCGCGAACCAGCCGGTCGCCTTCCGCATTCGGGATCCATGCCTCACCCGTGGTCCAGCCCGTGGTGGCGCAGACGTCGTCCAGCAGACGTTGCAGCGCGGACTCGAAGGTCGGGGCCTCCGCGACGTCGCGGGTGAGCCGGCTGAGGAGGACGAGGTCGCGCTCGCCACGCAGCTGCTCGTTCTCGCGGGATTTCCGCTCGTACGCGAACCGGACGGCCCGCGAAAGAGCTGCGGACGAGAGGATCGACTTCGGCAGGCAATCCTGGGCACCGCGACGGATGATCTCCGCACTCTGCTCGGCGTCGTCGACTCCGGTGAGCGCGACGATCGCGACCTGCGGATACCGCTCGAGGATGGCTTCCAGGCTCGACATTCCCGACGAATCGGGCAGTGACAGGTCGAGGAGCACCACGTCGGTCTGCCCCTCGTCGAGAATCGGCTGGGCGGTCTCGAGCCGGTCCGCGGTCCGGATCTCGAAGACGGCCTGCGACTCGTCCTCCAGCTGCTGGGCGATCAGCCGCGCGTCAGCCGGGTTGCCGGTGAGGACCAGGAGGCGATAGGTCCCTTCGTGAAGGGGGACTGAGTTCGTCACGGGCAATCGTCAGCAGCGATGTGGATGGGTCATCGGCTCGCAGAACGGCCGTCGAATTCGGCCAACCTTTCGTCTCGGATTGTCACACGTAGACCCCCGCCCGCGGAATTCGGAGCCAGCCAGCGGCTTCGTCGAGCGTGCGCCGCCCGAACGAGGGAGAGACCAAAAACCGCCCGATCCCGATGAGCGGGCGGCGTACCTGTGGGCTTCGTTGGAAAGAGGATCTGCTGGTAAAGATTGATCGGCACACCCCGGCGCACAAGGGTGCGGAATGCCTAACCGGTAGGTTTGGTCGACCGCCGCCGCAGGAGGTGGAGGCCTTCGCGGAGATATGTCCGTCCGCCATCGACACTGTACGGGGGTCGGCGGGACCGGCCGCTTCCGCTCGGGCCGCGTCGCGGAGGGCGACTGTCGGGAGCCGCGCCGTCCGCGTAGTTTTCCGTACGACGACTACGATCCCGCGCCTGCGGGGTGAGATCACCGACGCCTACGACGCTCCCCGATGGTAGCGACGCGCGCAGCGAAGGGCCGGGCGATCCGCACGCTCCTCCTGACCGGCCAGAGCAGCGAGTATCACGATTGGAAGACGAGCAGCGAGGCGCTGGCGAGCCGTCTGCGTCAATCCGGACTCTTCGAGGTCACGGTCGTCGACGCATCGCCGGTGTTGCGCGAGGATGGCAGCACGTCGGCCGGTTGGGACATCCGCACTCTCGCCAATACCGACCTGGTCGTCATCGATTACGAAGGACCGCGGTGGACTCGCGAGGTGGAGCTCGCGCTCGAGGCGTGGGTGAAGCGCGGGCGAGGCCTCGTCATCGTGCACGCGACGGATAACGCGTTCCCGGACTGGCCGGCATTCCAGGAGCTGTGCGGCATCGGGGGATGGGGAGGCCGCGACGAGTCGGCGGGGCCAAAGGTCAGGTGGCGCGACGGTGCGATGGTCCTCGACGATACGCCAGGCGTCGCGATGCACCCGCCCATCCACGACTTCGTCGTGACCACCCGGGCGCCCGACCACCCCATCATGAAGGGACTTCCAGCCACGTGGATCCACGCCAATGACGAGCTGTACAGCCAGCTACGCGGGCCCGCGAAGAACCTGCAGGTTCTGGCGACCGGCTGGGCCGACCCGCTCCTCTACGCGAAGGCCTCCGGAGAGCACGAGCCCGTGCTGATGACGATCGCCTACGGCGACGGGCGGGTGTTTCATACCACCCTTGGCCATGTCGGTCCTCGAGACGAGTCGCGAACGACGGCCATCGACTGCGTGGGTTTCACCACCACCTTCCTCCGCGGGGCTGAATGGGCGGCGACGGGGAAGGTGACGCAGGCGGTGCCGAAGGATTTCCCGACGGCGAATAGGGTGTCCGTTCGGAAGCGGTAGGGAGCGGCGTCAACGACCTCGATCGTTTGCGGAGTCGAAGCCACCCGCACAGCAACTCTCCCTCCCGCGTTGAGCCCTCGATGTGATCGACAGGTCGCGAGGCGCCGCAGTGAACAGACCGATCCCGACCAGCCAGACAGGCGCTTCCGCGAGAATCCTTCCGGCCGTCCCGAGCAACCCGCCGAACTGAAAAGGCCACCCGGGTCGGATGACCCCACCTGCAATCCGCCGTGTGGGGCGTCGGCCGCCCGGACCTGCGTCGGGCCCGCTCACGGCACCAGAACCCACAAGACATTTACTTCCAACCACTTACCGGCATCGTTCAGCCGCCGGATCCGAGTTGCGCTCCGCCGAATGTCCGGTTTTCCGCCGCGACTGCGCGTCCATGGTCGAGGCGAGCGAAGAGGCTCGTCTCCAACGACGAATCGATCAACCCATGGACGGAGATACTCCAATGTGTGCACGACGCAACAAGACGATCACGGCGGCCATCCTGCTCGGCGGCGCGCTCTTCGCCCTCGCGGCCTGCAGCGACAACCCGGCCGGTCCCGACGGGATCCCCAACGGTGGCTCGCCCTCGGTGAACCCGGTGATCCTGCTGAAGAACGAGGCGAACGTTCCGATCGTATCCGTGAACATCGCCCGCTGCACAGATGAGGAGTGGGGGGTCAACCGCCTGAGCAACGGGCAGACCATCCCGACGGGCGAGATGAGGTACTTCAGCATCACCCCGGGGTGCTGGGACGTCCGGGCGAGCACGGGTCAGAAGTACGGGACGTGGTGGGACTACGATGTTGAGATGGGCGATACGGTGCGACTCGCCCTCTCGTCGGCGGCCAACTCGCTGATGAACGAGATCCCCGCCGGAATGATGCAGAGACAGCTGAAACTGCGGTGACGAAAGGAGGTGATAGGTACGGAGGCCCGGAAACCGACGGATGACGGTTCCCGGGCCTCCTCGTTTGGACCCCGCGCTCTACAGCCCGATGCCTATCGAAAGCATCACGGCGTTGAGCTTCTGGTCCTCGTCCGGCGTGATGGTGATCCCGCCGAGCTCGTAGGTCTCCTCCATGAATTTCGTAATGCCGAAGGTGTACTTCAGCTCCGGATAGAGTACGAGCCCACCGAGCGACACCTCGGCTCCGACTCCGGCGCCACCAGCCACGCTGAACGAGCGGAAGCGGTCTGCCTCGTCCGAGGTGCTGAAGCGGAATACCGGTCCGGCCATCACGTACGGCCTGATGCCGGGGGTGCGGAGCCGAAGACGCACATCCACCGGGATCTCGATGAGGCGGACGTTCTCATCGTCCACTGGATTGGGCACGTCGTCGATGGAAGCGTCCTCCAGGAGCTTCCCCATGTCCGTGAAGCGGACGCCCGGGCGGAGCGCAACCGGCCCCAGGGGAAGGTCGGCCCAGAGGTGAATGTGCCAACCCGTCGAGCGGTCGAAGGTGGCTCTGGTGTCACCCGCATCGATGTCGTGGAGTTCGCTGGAATTCAGGCCGCCCGAGATGCCGAGCTGCCCGGCGGCCGGCGTGGTGAACAGGGCGCTGCCCAGGATCAGGAGGCACGCTGCGGGAGCCGCGTAACGAATTCGCATGTTCCTTTGTCCACTGGTGGAAAAACGGGACTCACGTCCTACGGACCCGATTAACGGTCAAGGAGCGTGCCCCGCGAACGCACCCCCGATTATCGACCGAGTGTCGCCGTCCTGAACCCGATCACGGCGCGACATCGCTGATCACGGATGGAGAGTCGCTCCGCGCAACCTGCCCGTGGCCGGACCTCTCCCCATCGAACGCCCGCTTGACAGGTGAGCCGGCTACGCTGGCGGGAGCATCGGTCCCCAGGAGCCAGAGCACGGTGGCCGCCGTGTCGGTGGTGTGGATGCCTTCCGGCAGCTCGCCCCGGGCGACGTCGCGTCCCCACGCGATCCAGGGGATGGTCCGATCCAGCGGCGCCGAGTCGCCGTGCTCACGCCCCTCGCCGCCGTGATCCGCGGTGAGGATAACGGTGTAGTTGCCCTCGCCGTACTCCTCGTCGGCAGCGTCAAGGATCTTCCCCACCGCCGCGTCGGCGCTGCGGACCGCGATCCCGTAGACGAAGCTCATCCACCCGAAGACGTGACCGTATCGATCGGGCTCCGGAAGATGGACGAACATCAGATTCGGTCGGTGATCACGGAGATAGCTGGCCACGTTCGTCGCCGTCCGGTCCGACGACCAGCTCCCGTTACCCTGCGGGACGACGTAGTAGTCGAGCGCCGTGGGCGAGAAGAGGTGGTTGAACTTCCCCTTGCTCGCGAAGGCGGCGGTGGCGAACCCGTGCTCGTGCGCGACCTGGAAGATCGTTGGAACGGGCACCCGGCCGCGATCCGCCACTCGGTTGTCGTTCCAGGTGATGCCATGGACCGCCGGCAGTGCGCCGGTCAGCATCGACGTGTGCGATGGCAGTGTGATGCTCGGGGTGATGGTCGTCGCGGCGAAGGAGTAGCTACCCTCGTCGACGAGCCGCTGGATGTTGTCCGCGCCGTAGCGGCGGATGGCGTCGGGCCGCAGTCCGTCGATCGAGATAAGGATGACGTGCGGCGCGGCGTCGAAGATCGGTGTCCGACCGTCGAGCAGCGCGCGCGCTTCGGCCGGCGCGCTCGGGCTGACCGAGGCCGAGTAGACGATCGCCTCGGACGGGATACACGAGGATACGAGTGCCAGGAACGCCGCCGCGCCGAGAGATCCGACTCGTCGCATGAACACCTCCGTTCGCGGGCGGGCACGAGCCGCCGGCGCGGTCACTGGCGCCAGAACTCGTTGTCGCACAATGGACTAGCAATTTTCAGGGGCTTCCGGACGGGATAACCCGCCATGGGACTCGGGTTCCCCGGGATCAGTAAGGAAGGCCGAACCGGAAGTAGAAGCGGTCCTCTTCGCCTCGCGCGTAAGAGAAGGAAACGGCGCCGATCGGCACCTGGAACCAGACCCCACCACCCGCACCGGTATGCCAGCCGCCCGGCGACTGACCCTCGAACCAGACTCGGCCCGCGTCGGCAAAAAGTGAAGCGCCCAGCGTCCCGCGTACGAGCAGCTTCATGGGGGCGATGGGAAGATGGACGGTACTGCCCGCGAAGGCGGCGCGGTCGCCCGCCAGGCGCTGGAGCCGATACCCGCGCAGGGTCTCGGAGCCGCCGATGGACACGGCGTCGTAGAAGACGTAGTCGCCGAACACGCCGCGCACGCCCCCGCGGAGGGAGATCGCACCCACCGGAAGGGGGAGGACCGCGGTGCCAGCCAGCTCTGCACCGGCGACGTTCCGGTCACGGCCCGGGAAGCCGTGGGCGTCGAGAGCCAGGCGGAAGCCCCTGCGGGCGAAGACGGTGTTGTCGCGGGTGTCAAGCCATGCTCTCAGCCGGCCACCGAAGCGGGTGCTCGACTCGAGATGGGCCGTCGGGAAGGGTAAGGTCGCGGCCGGCTCACTCCTCGGGTCGATGTACTCGACACTGGGGCCGAAGCTGACGCCGTACCGTGGGGTGTCGATGACGTGCAGCGCGGCGTCGACGTAGCCGCGGACGTGCCAGAT
The DNA here is from genome assembly GCA_964544905.1 of uncultured Gemmatimonas sp. Lineage (GTDB taxonomy): Bacteria > Gemmatimonadota > Gemmatimonadetes > Longimicrobiales > Longimicrobiaceae > WHSP01. Next base: position 1,622 of record CAZJEH010000046.1, on the reverse strand, counting down.
CAGCACGCGGTCCTCGGCCGGGCTGTCGTTGCCGAAGCCGTTGGTGACCGTGGCATCGAGGTTGGAGACCCGCCCGTGGATCACGAGGTGGCGCGAGGATCGGATACGTCGCAGATCGGCACCGAAGTCGATCCCGCCGTGCGAGGCGAGCGGCGCGTAGAGCGCGCGGGCCCAGTACCGGGCCTCGTACGGCGAGTAGCGGTAGCCGAAGTCGGTGAGTCGTGGCCCGATGCCGAGCACAAGCTCCGCATGACCTTCCCATCCGACGGTGACGCTGCTGAAGGTGAACTCCTGCCCCCAATCGCGCTCGAGCCCGGGGAGCAACCCGTCCGGTTCCTGGTTGGTAGAAGGCGCCGGTTGGTCGGCGCCGGCAGGCGCGTCGGTGCCGCCGACTTCCACACCCCCGAAAGAGTCTCCCACCTCTGCATCCACCTGCGGAAGCGTTGCGCCGGGGGCCTCCGCCGCGCCCTGCGACGCCTGAGCGCGAGCGTCCGCGCCGCGCGAAAGTGCTCCCGCCACTAGCCGGGAGCCCTCGCCCGAGGGAGACGAAGTAGCGGAGACGTTCAGTGCGTCTACACCCGGATTCCGCCCGTCGCGCGTTTCGCGCGACTCGCCACCCGGCGCGTCACCATTCGTAGGTCGACGGCCGTCGGGCGGAGCCGACGGCTCGGGCTCCTCGTCCGCCGCCCCTTCATCCCCCCCGCCGGCCCCAGGCTCCTCCGCGTCCCCCGCGTCCTCTGGCGGCATCATCGGCGGCTCGGTCCAAGGCCGCTCATCGACGTAGGTCCCCGGCCCCCGGGTGAACCGGTTCTCACCCCGGTCGTCGTAGAACCCGGTCGGGCCGGCCGACGCGTCGACGAACGTGTCGTCTCCGCCGCCCCCGATCACGTGGACCTCGATCTCGCGCGTCGTTCCCCGCACCAAAGCCTGGTCGTCACCTCCCTCGAGGAACACCCTCACCTCGCGGGTGATCTCCGGGTCGAGCACGCGACGGTACCGCGGAGGCTCATCCCCCGCGGCGTAGAGTCTGACTTCGGTCGTGCCGTCGGCCAGTCGGTCTATCTCGAGCCGATCGTCGGCGTCGGTGCCGTGGATCTCGACCACATGGGACAGCAGGCGATAGAACCTCCACGCCATCGGGCGAAGTCCATCCCGCCGGGCGCGCAGGTCCTGGATCAGTTTTTCTCCGTACAGCTCGAAATGCGACGGCGGCATCGTGCCCACCGCCCGCTCGATCACGTCGTCCGTGAGGCTCCCCTCGAGTTCCGCGACCACTTCACGCCAGTCGTTCCAGGTAAGGTCGGAGACGAGGTAGCGGGTGAACGCGAGCGAGTTGTCCACCATCTGGACGAGGTCCGGGTAGTCGTCGTCGAAGACGATCAGCCGCTTCACCCCCACGCGCCGCCCGACGTCGAGCAGCAGGCCGTCGTAGGCGACGAAGGCGTAGTCCCGGTCCTCCGGCACGGGCACCCACCACTGCAGGCCATCCCGCTCATAGCGGGCCCATCGCCACTGGTCGCCGTGCCGATCATAATCGCCGAGATAGACGTCCATCAGGCGCGCCTTAAGGAACGCGCGGCTGTCCACGCGATGGTCGAGGTCCTCCTCGAGGTGCTCGAGAA
>CAZJEH010000045.1:0-21078 GCA_964544905.1 uncultured Gemmatimonas sp. | reverse complement strand
ATCCAAACGTGCTTGTCCAGGAAGCGAGCATCGTTCGATGGACTGAACGGAGCCGTGGCGTTCAGATACGAGGCGAAGGCAATATCCGCCACCACAATTGAACCGACCAACGACAGCGTGCCGATGACGAGCGGAGGGATTCGCGGTATGAGAGATGGGTAGCGCCGGACCGCCGAGGAAAGCACCGCGAAAGCGGCTACCCCGACCACGATGATGCTCACGTACCAGAGCACCGCTCCGAAGCTGATGGGTAGCCACGACTCGCCGACCAGAAACACGGCCGAGCCGTATCCCCACGCGAGACATAGAGCCGCCGCGCCGGCAAGTGCGACGAGGTGTGGGGAAGGCGTGGGGACTTCCTTCGAGTAGACCGCGCGGTCGCTCATGATGGTCCTCGATCCAATACTGTTCGACCGAGACCTTCGCCTCCACGGGGCTGGTGAAGATCTACGCGAATTGCCGCACGCATGCGCGGGCTCAGAAGATCGTATAGATGAATGGAGCGAGGACTGAACCCTGTGCGAAAATCAGCAACGCTCCCACGAGGAGGAGGACCAGAAGGATTGGTCCCAGCCACCATTTCTTCCGCGCCCGCATGTAGGCCCAGATCTCGGAAAGAATGCCAGCCACGTTAGCCTCGATTCCGTTGTTGGTGGAGTATGAGGCCGAGCCGTCGAGCCACCCTGGTGTGAAGCGGAAACGGCCGAGAGCTCGCAAGGCAGAGGTCATCCAGCCATCAGCGCGCGGGCACGGCTAACTCGGTCAGAACTGGCGCCGCATATCGGTTCGGTCCTCGGCGGTCCGCTCGATCCAGTACCCTCCCCCGGAGCCGGAATGGCGCAGGGGATTGCGGCCGAACGCCCTCAGCAGCAGACCCGCGGGCGTGATGACCACGAAATACAGGATGCTCATCACGATGGGCGTGGTCACCCTGGAGATCGCGTGCGCCAACCGCATCCATTGTCGCTGCACCGGTCCCAGATGCGTCGGGATGATCAGCCCCGCCAGTACCAGAGCCGAGCCCAGGACGGTGCCGACCCAGACGACGTACTGATGGTCGCGCCAGATCCCGATCGCGGCGATCACCAGGAAGGCACCGCCGACCACCAGACCGAACGACCGCCCTTCCCGCCGGGTCAATCCAGTTGGAACTCGCTTCTCCAATCTCCCTCCTCCTTCCACTCCGGCTGACCCTTCTTGTCCAGGAGATACGGCCAGAGAACGAGGTAGTCGATGTTCGTCCGCATGAAGCAGCGGTAGGCGTCGGCCGGCGTACAGACGATAGGCTCCCCTCGAACGTTGAACGACGTGTTGACCAGAACGCCGCAGCCGGTCTGGCGCTCGAAGGCGCTCAGCAGCCGGTGGTAGTGGGGCTGGTCCTCGGCGTTCACGGTCTGGATTCGGGCAGAGTAGTCGACGTGCGTTACAGCCGGAATGTCCGAGCGCGGAACGTTCAGCTTCTCGATCCCCCAGAGAGCCTCCTGCTCGTCATCGAGTGCGATCCGGCGATCCTCCCTGACCGGCGCGACCAGGAGCATGTAGGGTGAGGGTCGATCGAGCTCGAAGTAGTCCTGCACCCGGTGCTCGAGAACGCTCGGCGCGAACGGGCGGAAGCTCTCACGGAACTTGATCTTCAGGTTCATCTGCGACTGAATCGACGGGTTCCGTGGATCGCCGAGGATGCTCCGCGCTCCCAGCGCCCGCGGACCGAACTCCATCCGGCCGTCGAACCAGCCAACGACGTTTCCCTCGGCCAGCAGACTCGCGACCTTCTCACAAAGGGCCTCGTCGCATAGCTGCTCATAGACCGCGCCGACGGAGCGCAGGTACTCCGCGATCTGGTCGGGCTCGAATCGCGGCCCCAGATAGGAACCCCGCATGGCGTCTCGCCCGCCCGTCGCCTGACGTGGTTGCTGGAGGAAGCGATGCCAGATCAGTTGCGCCACTCCGAGGGCGCCGCCCGCATCCCCGGAGGCCGGCTGGATCCAGATTTCGTCGAAGGGTCCTTCCCGCAGAATGCGGCCGTTGCCGACGCAGTTCAGAGCCACTCCGCCCGCGAGGCACAGGTTCCGTGAGCCGGTGAGCTTGTGGGCCGTCCTGACCATCCGCAGCATGACCTCCTCGCAGACGTCCTGGATCGATCTGGCGAGGTCCATCTCACGCTGTGTCAGCAGGCTTTCCGGCTTCCGAGGCGGCCCGCCGAACAGCTTGGCGAAGGCGCCGTTGGTCATCGTCAGGCCGGTCAGATAGTTGAAGTACTTCTGATTGAGTCTGAAGGAACCATCCTCCTTCAGATCGATCAGTTCCGTCAGGATCAGGTCGACGTAGCGAGGTTCGCCGTAAGGGGCCAGACCCATCACCTTGTACTCGCCGGAATTGACCTTGAACCCGGTGTAGTAGGTGAAGGCGCTGTAGAGCAGGCCGAGCGAGTCGGGCCATCGCATCTCCCGGATGATCTGGAAGTCGTTGTCCTGCCCCCTCGCGATGGAGGCTGTCGCCCACTCTCCCACGCCGTCCATCGTGACGATCGCGGCCTCCTGGAAAGGCGAGGGGAAGAATGCGCTGGCCGCGTGCGACTCATGGTGCTCCGCGTACAGGACGTTCCCGGAGTAGCCGAGCGCGTCCTTGATCTCGCGATCCATGAACAGCTTCTCCTTGATCCACAACGGTCCCGCCATCAGGAAGGACTTCAGCCCCCGCGGTGAGACACCCAGATAGGTTTCGAGGATGCGCTCGAACTTGAGGAGCGGCTTGTCGTAGAAGCCGACGTGATCCACGTCGTCGATGCTGATGCCCGCTTCTCGCAGGCAGTAGTCGATTGCGTGGCGGGGAAACGAGGCGTCCCCCTTCTTTCGCGTGAAGCGCTCCTCCTGCGCGGCGGCCACGATGGAGCCGTCGCGGAGTAGACAGGCAGCGCTGTCGTGATAGAAGGCGGAGATCCCCAGTATGTAGGTTGGCTTCATCGTCGATTTGTCGCGCGGCGGTGGCCGCTGGCCGGCGGGAGGAGCCGGCCGCCCCAGGCTTCCCTCCTGCAGCCCGGGTCACGACCTTCCACCGGGTTCAGGGGTCGCGGCCAGATCCGCAGCCACGATGCGAACATCGCGCGCTTTCCTACAGTCGGACCTGATGACCTCATCCGGGAAATCCCCTTCCAACGATGATGCCCCCGGGGCGCGTAGACCGATCGTCGTCGCTAACGACGTGCAGCGGTCGGGAGGTGGCCTTGTTGCCCGCCTTCGCATCGACCCGTCAGTGCTATGCCGCTCGAGTTGAACGGCGATAGAAGCGGCAGACTTCCGCGCGCCGAACCGACGCCGGACAGGGTTTGCCTGTTCGAGAACGACTGTCGGATCATGACCGGCTCGCCGCGCTGAGGGAAAGCGGGAGCGGCTGGCGGCCCCCTGGAGGCGGCTACATCCTGGATATCCTCGCTTCACCTGCAGGTAGCCGATGCGACAGCTACTCGGAACTTGCCGGCAGGGGAAGCGCCCGTCCGAACGCTGCTCGAAGTCCGCCCCCACGGCTCGGTACCCCCCGGGGGCGCCGGATCAGGTTGTACGGGTGGTGCGCTCGCATCCGGAAGGAGCGCGCCGACACGATCGAACGAAGTCGGCGCACCGTCCTGACGTCTGGCGCTCACGGATAGAGCAGAGGAGATCCTGTGATAGAGTGCTCCCGTTTCACGCAGACGAGGGCTCGATTGGCCGCAGCGGAATGGCCATCGGGAACAACTTGAAGTCGAGTCGGAAGGGGACGGGGCCGAGCAAGTCCGTGCATACGACCGTGCTGGTCGAGCCCCTGGGTTTCACCTCCGTACGGACCTTGCAACCTCCGAGCATGGAGGCGAGGGACCACGCTCAGCGCCCGGCCTCCCGAAGAGGCCGCAATCAGAGTCTGAAGCGCACGCATGTAGTTGTCAAGAATCCCGTTGCGCATCCTCCGACCGTGCGCAAACGCGGAACGGCTGGACCGCGAAAACGACACGGGACCTGTCGACACTTCGCACGACATCACCACCGATTCCCCTATCGCCGCAGCTCGCCGAAAAGCTCCCGGGCGTTCTCGTAGCGGATCCTCGCCTCCTCGTTCTCGCTCAGCCCCAATCGCGCCAGCGCGTCCACGTTCTGCGCGATCGTGTACTGCGGGTAGTCCGACCCGAGCAGCAGGTGGTCGATGCCCACGTTCCGCATCGTCCAGACGAATTCATCCTCGATGGGTGAATCCGCCACCAGTACGACCGTCGCGGAAATGTCGAAGTAGATGTTCTCCCCGAACAGGTTGTCGGCGGTTCGGGCTGCCTTGAGGATGTTCCAGAAGCGGAAGTTCAGAGCGCCCATGTGAGCGAAGATGAACGTCGTCTCGGGAGCCGCGAGCGCGAGATTGAACAGCTTCTCGCTGTCGCCGGGCAGGATGCTGGCGTTGTCGATCATCACGACGACCCCCAGCTCGCCGGCCCGTCGGGCGAGAGCCGCCACCCGCGGGTCCTCCGCGTCGAAACGCTGGGTGTGCGGGTGGATCTTGAGGACTCTGACGCCCGACGCGGCGATGCGCTCGAGCTCCGTCGTCGCGTCGCTTCCATCGTAGGGGTGCACGGTGCCGATGGGTACCACCACATCGGGATGCCTCTGCGCCAGCGCGATGATGCGATCGTTGCCCGCCCGGATCTGCGCGGGAGCTCCGGCCAGGGCCTGATTGGGTCCGCCGAACCACATGGCGCCGACCATGGCGATCTCCAACTGATCCTCCCTGGCCTGCTCGAGATACGACCGCAGCGACTCCTCGTCGTTCCTCAGGTGCACGTGTGTGTCGATGACCGGTGATTGACCGGTCGCGACCGGTGCGGTCAGCCCGAGGGAAGCAGCCAGGACCACGGCGAAAACCCGGTTCGACCTGCACGGACGTTTCAATGGAAATAGCTCACTTTCGCGGTGATTGGGGGCTCAACGGGCGACGTAGAGGGAAGCGAACCTGTTCACGCCTTCCTGCAAGTCGAGAACCGGTAACGCGGCTTGAGCCCTCAAGAAGGTCTGTACCGGGCGAATCAGCTCCCGAACAGTGGCGTTGATTCGAACGTCCAAACCCGTTTCAATTCGCCGCGGAAGCTGACAGCGTGCGGCACCCCCGGTAAAGGGCCGTCGCAGGCTCTCGGGTCGCCGACCCCGTGGCGGCTTGAAGCCAGCGATCCCGTAGTAACAATCGGTTACCTTTCCCGGCGTCCGACCTGATATTGGCGTGATCAGGATGCTTCCCTCCGCTCCTTTCCGCCCCTATCTTGGCGCGCGTCCCGCTGTTGATGTGACGAACCCTCACGGAGGCCTCTTATGGCGACGCGTAGCAGGGTAGTCCTCATGTCGGTTCCGTTGCTGTTTGCAGGACTGCTGGCCGAGCCTGCACAAGCGCAGTTCCCCCTGATCGTGAACGCGGGACCGGCGTTCGTTTCGGTCTCCGGAGATGACGTTCCGGATGACTACGGGAGCAAGACCGGCTTCTTCGTCAACGTGGGCACGGCACTCCCGCTCGGCGACGCGGGGCTCGCGATCATGCCTTTCGTGGGGTTCACGCAGCGCGGAGGGGCGGACGAGACGGATGACGACGAGACACTCGATCTGAGCTACATCGACCTCCTGGTCCCGCTCGCGGTGGCTCTCCCGCTTGGTGATGCGGCGGAGCTGTCGGTCGGAGCCGGCCCCCGCGTTTCCTTGCAGGTTTCCTGCAAGTTCGCGGATGATGGGGAGTCCGACGACTGCGAGGACAACAAGTCTGTGGATTTCGCGGTGCTGGGTGACGTGGGAATCAGCTACGCGGTTTCACCGACCACCTCCGTCGGCATCGGGGCGGGTTACGATCTGGGCCTCGCCGACATCTTCGACAACGGCGACGTGAAGAATCGCGGGTTCTATGTCAGGGGAAGTATTGCGATCACGGTAGGCGGCGACTGAATCTCGTCGAACCTACAAACGGAACCGCGGTTCTACTCCGCCTTGTCGGCCGTTCACAGAGCGGTTGATGGCCGGATAGCGTGAACCTGACACAATTGTAAACGGCGGGGAGCCGGCCGCGCGGGCACCTTATGCGCGCGATGGGTTCCCCGCCGATCTATTTGTTACTCAGCCTTTCGGACAGCCTCCCGATTGCGCCGGCCGCGCCAACCACAGCAAGCCGAGAGAGTGACAGATGTACGGCCGGCCCACCCCCTGGCGCACGTTTGCCAGAATCCCGTCCCGCCGAGGACCCGACCTGGAAGGCCAGATGCGACCCATCCGCCATTCAATGTCGGTTATCCGCAACGCCGAATAGCCAGTGGCCGGGAGTGACGGACAGGTGACGTCACCCCCTCACTGTCGGGGGAGACCACATGCCTGGACTCTGCTACGATGGAGATCCTCATGCGTGCATCCCTGGCGGCGGCACTCGCTCTATCTGGACTCACGGGATGCCTCGACGATAGCGGGGTGGAGAACCCCACCACCCCCGATCCGGTAGAGGTCGAGGTCGTCAGCATCGATCCTAACGAAGGCTATGCGAACCACCCACCCCAGGTCGCGTTGAGAGGTAGCGGCTTCACAGGTTCCGTGGCCGTCTGGTTCGGGGACCAACCGGCCACCGTCGTCGTCCAGCGCTTCACCCTGCTCGACGTCCGAGCGCCCATGGGAACTCCCGGCGACACGGTGGATGTGCGCGTCGTGAACGGGTTTGGAGAGGCGGCCGTGGTCGAGCGCGGCTTTTCGTACAGCCTGGATCTCTGGGACTGTCCCGATCCCTGGGGGTTTTACTACTACCCCCATTGCTGAAGGTAACTGCCACTACTGGTGAAGAGGCCCCCAATTCGGCTGGAAGCCGGAGATGGGCGTCACAACCGCCAGGTCGCCGGCACGGCCTCGAATCGCGTCCCGATGAGCTGCTCCGCGAACGGACCTCGTGCGCGTCCGCTCTCCCCACGTCCAGCCCGGGCGTAGTCGACCGCCGTTGGAACAGCCCGCATCGTCGGTGGGCTGGCAACGGGACTCGGTGGGCTGGCAACGGGACACTGCGCATAGGCGGGCGCGATCCATTCCGCGTTCCGCGCTGGTTCGATCCGGTCCGGCCTTAGGCGGCTCTCGGCTCGAGGAGCTCCTGCCTGTCGTCCCGAGCGACGCCGAGGGACCTGCACTTCCCCGCTCGGTCGCACCGCGCTCGTAATGCAGCCGAGTAGCGCGCTGACATCCTTCGACTTCAAGGGCCATCCGCCTTGCGGTCCCCGGCGACCCACTTCGTCACGCCTGCAGGGATATTGCGCGCGAGGTTGGCAACCCCGAACTTATGCGGGTTGGTGGTTGCCCGGATCAGGGAGCTCCACCATCCCGAGTTCCCCGGGTGGGGAGCTCGGTTCGCCGGGACCGGAAAACCCCTGAGTCGCCGGGCGTCGTGACCTTGCCGACGCGCACGAAAGCCGGAGATGAGCCGATCCCGGAACCATGAGGTCGGTTCCCCGAGTACAAATTCCCGAAGGTGTTCCGTTTCCGTCCACCGGGCTCCTCGCCCATTCCCAACCAGAGAGGGACTTCCATGCGCGTGACCGTGAGGTACGTTCTGGGTCTCGGCGCCGCTCTCACAGCGATCGCCCAGGCCAATCCGACCGTCCTGAGTGCTCAGGGCGGCCCCGGCGGGCAGCAAGCGCTCGTCTGGGCTCCGAAGCCGACCGAGCTGACACCCTATGACGGACCCCACCGGCCGCTCTGGAAGCTGGCCGACATCAAGGCGATGCATCAGGGCGAGTCGAGCTGGCGCCAGCCGATCATCCGGGACAACCTGCTGGAAGCGGACTATGTGCAGATGGCTCCGGGCGAGCGGACGCCGCGGATGTTCTTCGGGGACAACCGCTACTGGTTCATTGTCTGGGAAGGCCAGCTGCGGGTGAACATCAACGGCGTGGATCCGTTCGTCGCCACCAAGGGGTTCATGGTCCAGGTCCCGATGATGGTCGACTACTCCCTCGAGGTGGTCGGCAACGAGCCCGTCCTGCTGTTCGAGGTGCGTGTGGCGCACGCCCCGATCTACTACGCCGACATCGATGTGCCGCCGCCTCCGACTCCGGGCATCACGTGGTACAAGGGCGCGCGCAGCGCCCCGCGGCCGGCGCGGCTCGACGCCAGCGCGGCCGTTCCGACCTACGACGACGGCGCGAGGGTCTACGTCGACTTCATGAAGGAAGTCGTCGCCGGTGAGGGACCGTTCCGCAACGGCGCATTCGTCCGCGATGATCGCGGGTTCTTCAACATCATCCGCGGACAGGGAGCGCCGCCGCCTCCGCCGACCAACCTCGGTCACTTCCACACCTACGGAACCGAGTTCTGGTTCGTCGCCGAAGGGCAGATCGACGTGCAGATCGAAGGGATCCCCGAGCTCGTCACGGGCTTCCCGGGCGACATCATCACGGCGGCGCGCGGGCGTTTCCACCGTGCCGGGTGGGGAGGAACGGGGATGGCCACCCGGATCGCGATCAACGGGTACCCGAACGGGCTCCACGTCTACCAGACGCCTGGCGATTAGTTAGCCGCCGCCAACCGGTCGGGCCGGCTCGCCGAGCCGGCCTGCGTGGCCGGTGGCGGTGAAGCCGCGGCAGGACCGCGGCGACCGTTGCATCTCCGGGTTTTGCGGGCGCGTCTTCTCGAGGGCGCGCCCGCTCCTTCTTGCCGCCTGGGCGACCGACTTGCCGGTCCTCGTGCCGGTGCCGCCGCTCCGCGCAGCTGCCTGATCACATTCGCGCCCCACGGCGCCGGACGAGGCCTTTGATGGCATGAACGTCGGGGAGGTGGGTTATCGGGCCGGCGCCGCGGCGGCCATTTCGACGATCGCGTTCGACGTCGTCCAGATCCTCCAGGTCGTGGGCGTCCTGCGGTTCCCCATCGACGAGATCCTCATCTACGGCACGTCCCTGTGCATCGTCGTTCCCTTCCTGCTCGAGATGGTGGCCTTCCACCATCTGAGCGCCGGGGCCGCGCGCTTCTGGACTCACGCCGCGTTGATCTTCGCGGTTGTCTACGCCGTCTTCGTAACCGCAAACTATGTCGTGCAGCTCGCGACGGTGATCCCGGCGCGACTGGCGGGTACGGGTGAGGCGGTCCCAGTGCTGGAGCAGACACCGCACTCGCTCTTCTGGGACTTCGACGCGATCGGCTACATCGCGATGGGCCTCACGGCGCTGCTGTCCGTCCCGGCACTGGAGAGGGAAGGGTTCGAGGCACGCGCGCGGTGGGCCTGCCTCGCGCACGCCGTCGTGACGATCCCGATCAGTGTGGTGTACTTCTACCCGACCTTCTCGGAGCGCCTGCTCCTACTGGGGTTCCCGTGGGCGCTGACCGCGCCGCTCTTCATGTTCATGATCGCGGTCCTGTTGCGGCAAAGGGCGGATCGGCGCGATGCTGGGGGTCAGGAAGCCGCGACCCTACTGACAAGGTAGATCTGTCCCGCGCAACCAGGACTGAATGGCCTTCTCCGAACGGCTGGCCGCGCGCGTGCGCGCCGCGATGTCTCCGGATACTCGGTTCGAGGAACGCAGGATGTTCGGTGGCCTGTCCTTCCTCGTGAATGGAAACGTGGGCTGCGGGATTCTCGAGGAGCGTCTCATGATCCGCGTGCCGCGGGAGGAATACGACAGCGTGCTACGTGAGCCGCACGTGCGCGTCATGGACTTCACGGGCAGGCCGATGCGGGGATTCGTCACCGTTGACGGCGACGGCATCCGGGAGGACGAGGATCTCCGTCGCTGGGTGGCTCGGGGGATGGGATACGCGGCGTCCCTCTCGCCCAAATAGCCTACGCCGCCTCACGGCTGCCCGTGAACGTACTGCAGTCAGCGGATGGTATTGGAGAAGATGAAAATCGAAGCGATCGACCACGTCCTGCTGGGAATGCCGATCGGAGGAGAGGCAGAGGCTCGCGCCTTCTATGGCGGCGTTCTCGGCATGGCGGAGATCCCGAAGCCGCCGCTGATCCTCGCGCGCGGCGGAGCGTGGTTCCGCTCGGGCGCTGCGGAACTGCACATCGGCGCGGAGGAGGGCTTCCAGGCCCCCCGCCGGACCCACCCGGCGCTTCGCGTCGACGACCTGGACGCTTTCGCCTCCCGGTGCGCCGAGGCCGGCTACGAAGTGGAGTGGGACGACCGGCATCCCGTCATGCGGCGGTTCTACGTTCATGACCCCTTCGGAAACCGGCTCGAGATCGTCCAGCCACGGGAAGCGGGGAGCTGAACGCCATTTCGATTTCCGCCGCGCGGAGTCGCATCTGACCGCGGTAGTCCGTTCGAGGAGGTGGGATCGCCGCGCGAACCCCTTTCGCGCGTGAGGTCGGCGCCCGGGTCCCATCGCCCGCCAACCGTACACCATAGTCTTGTGATGCAGCGACACCGCTAGGGCCGACACGAGAGCCGAGTCCCGAACCTTCTCGGGCAGGCTGCACAGACACCCCTGGGGCCGGAGGTCGTGATGTCCAGCTCATCCGTCCACGCATTCGCGTTCGTCGCGGTCCTCGGGGGTCTGCAGGCCAGCCCGCAAATGCACGGGGTGGGCAGCGCCCATTTCGCCGACGAGGTCGAGGTCATCATCCTGTCCACGAACCTCGCCGACGGCTCGACCATCGGGGAGTGGGGTCTATCCGCTCTCGTGAAGGTGGATGGGCGCTGCATTCTCTTCGATGCGGGCCGCTACCCGGAAACCGCGGTCGCGAACGCCCGCACTCTCGGTGTCGATCTCTCGTGCGTCACCGACATCGTCCTAAGCCACTTCCACTTCGACCACACGACCGGCCTGCTTCCGTTGATGCGCGAGATCCGGAGCAGGAACCCACAGGGTTTCCAGCGTATCCACGTCGCGACCGGTTTCTTCCTCCCGCGCCGCATACCCCTGGAAACGGGGGATGCGGAGAGCAACCAGATGATCGCGATGAAGGACAGCCTTACCGCGAACGGCGTGACCTTCATCGAGTACGCTGAACCGACGGAGATCTTCCCCTCGGTCTGGGTGACGGGTCCGGTCCCGCGACCGCATCCGGAACGGAACTATCCGCAGGGAATCGAGGTGCTGATCGACGGCCAGTGGGTGGAGGACTACGTGCCGGACGACCAGGGGCTCACGATCATCACCCCTCACGGCCACGTGGTCCTGCTCGGGTGCGGACACACGGGCGTCGTGAACATGGTCGAGTTCATCGTCGGGGGAATCTAATCCCTGCCGGTGCACGCACTCATCGGCGGGCTCCACCTCTACGCGGCTGGCGATGACGTCATCGACTGGACAGTGGAACGCCTCCGGCCACTGCGCGTGGAGAACCTGATCGCCGCGCACTGCACCGGTATAGAGGCGCTGTTGGAATTGCGGGAGGGGCTGGACCTGACCCGCGGGACCGCCGTCGTCGGCGCGGTCGGAGGCCGGTTCATCGCGGGCGAGGGGATCCGACCGGGAGCGATCGCGATGTGAGGGATTCCTCCATGACGACCTGGCGGCCCAGGATGCCGCTACCGAAGCGCGACGCGGGCCGACTCGCACCGCTCAGGGCGGCACCAGGGAAGTGGGCGGAGGGGACCGGCCCCCGCCCGCTCCACCTCGTCCTGCCGAGGATCTCTACGACGGAAGGTCGTTCGCCACCGTCAGCATCGGACTCCACTCACCACGGCCGGCCCCCCAGCCCGTATCGACGTGGAAACGCACGTTGACGGGCGCTCCGATATCCGACGCCAGACCGGGCCCGGCCGGGTTCCCCGCCCCGTTCGTGAGGTTGGCCCCCACGGCACTGAAGACCACACGACGCACGGTGCCGTTGATCGGGGATTCCACGGAAGCCTGGTAGGTTTCCGCGGCGTTCTGATCCACCGACGGTAGCCAGTCCGTGGAGTTCTCCGGAACGGTGTACGTGAGATTGTTCTCGAACGGGATCGTGAGCGTCTGGCTGCGGCCATCGGGGCTGACCACGTCGAGCTGCACGCTGCCACCCACCATGGTCACCTTCGCCTCCGGGTGCGGCGACGGCAGCGAAACGGAGAAGCCCGCCCTCACTGTGCTTCCCGCCACCACCGGGAATGAAACGTCGAGGTACTGGACGAACTTGCCGTTGCCCGGGTTCCAGTCGCCCGGAATGGAGGGATCCTCACTGCCCCACGACGACGTCCAGCGTTCGTAGTCGAAGTCGGGGCCGTACGGGTGCACGCGCACGTTGGTGTCGACCCCGTCGATGCCGAGCAGGAACCTGTCGACGAACTGGCCGATGATCGCCGTCTGCGATGGCGGGATCGCGCAGTGGCCGTGGTCGCCATCGATCACGAAGCCGAATCGGTCCGCGATTCCAAGCGTCTCGTAAACCTTCTCGACAGCGCGCGAAGAGACGTAGGTGTTCCGGTTGGATAGCCAGCGGTAGTCGGTGTTGCCCGTCCACAGCAGGGCGCGCGGCGCGACCATCGCCCCCAGCTCGTGGTGATCGTGTGGGAGCTTGTAGACGTTGTTCTGGCTGAACTGCCGCATCCGCGTGTTGCTGAACCACCGGTAATCGGTGTTCGTGAGGGACTCCACCTCGCGGTTACCCTCGATCTCCTGCGATCCCCGCCAGACAGGCGCGCCGCCTCCGCCACTCTCGATCGGAATCGTCAGGGCGACTCGCTCGTCGAACGCGCCGGCGAAGAGTGCCATCTTCCCGGCGTACGAGCAGCCGCTGACCGCGATTCGGGAGACGTCGACCGGCAGCGGGTTCTGAGGTAACCGGCTGGCGATGAAGATCCCGTCGATGAGCCGACTGATGCCCCACGACCAGGCCGCGTACTGCCCGTGATCGTTCGGTTCCGCACCACCCGGAGGTGCGAACTCGGGATACATGACGTAGAAGGGGTCGTTCGACTTGTCGCCCCCGCCGCTGGCCGTCACCTGGTTGTGGACGAAGTCGATGGTGGCGACCGGGCGGGACGACAGCACCGACGCCAGCTGGCCGTAGTTCGGGCCCGACCTGGAGGCCCCGTTGCCGCCCGTCATCGGGATCAGCACCGGGAACGGTCCCGTACCGCGCGGGATCCACGCCCGCGAGTTGAGCGTGATCGTCGCCCCCGTCGACGGCCTGGTGATGGTCACGATGAGGCTCCCCGCAGAATCGGCGACGGCGGGCGGTTCGTACCTGGCCGTGATCTGCAGGTCTGACGCGTCCGGCTTCGGGCCGATCTCCCAGTGCTCGATCGAGGCCTTGATCTCGTTGCGCCGACGCTCCCAGTCGGCGAAAGCGGTGCTACGCCTTCCGTCGAAGAACCGGAACGGGTCGGGCAGGGATCGCAGGATCGGCAGCCGATCGAACTCGGGGAACCGGGGCTGCGGAAACCGCGCGCCGGTGTTCTCTTCGGCGTAGACCAGAGGAATCTGGGAGGGAGCGGTCGGCGCGGATGGAGCCATCGACCCAATATCGGAAGGAGCCGACTGCATCGCGGACTGCAGCGAAGCGGCTCGCGTACCGGGGCCGCAGGCTGAGACGACGGGGACCGCGAGGACGGTCACGAACAGGCAGAGTCGGCGCACCTTCGCCTCCGGATCGTATGGATTGGGGATGGCTGATAATGTGATATGATGAGCCGCCATACTCTAGGACCAGCCACGAAACGCGTCAATATTTCGCGGCTGCCGGGTGTTGGGGAGGCGCATTGGATCGGCCTGCCTAAGCCGCAGACGCCCCTGTTCGTTCCGGCCGATAGTTCCTCCACTATTGACGTATCCGCCCGACGGCCCCTTCTTGCCGGAGTTTCGGGCAAGCCGATCGGGAAGATGTGTTGTGTTGGGCCGTAGACGGTCAGGCCCGACACGCCGCGTCCAGCACCCGTCACGGGCGCGCCTTCGCCCGTGGGTCGCGTGGGCTGGGCTCGTCGGAGTCGGCTCGTGCGCCAGCCAGCGACCCAAGATATCCGGCCGCGAGTCCGCATCGACCGCGCCGATTGACGGTGGCCAACCGGCGACAACCAGACAACGGCCATCGTCCGATCCGGTCGCCCGGATTCAACCGGTCGCCCCTGCCGGCGCCCGGACCCAGGACCGCCGCTGAGCGGCTCATCCCGTTCCCGCCAACCCGCGACAGACCGCAATGTCCACGCTGGGACCTCTCGACTGGGCAGTAATCGTTGCGTACTTCCTGATCCTGGTGTTCGTCGTCGCGGCGGCCACGCGGCGCCAGCAGACCACGACCGACTACTTCCTTGCCGGTCGCAACATCGGGTTCTTCGCGATCGGCGCCTCGATCTTCGCGTCGAACATCGGCTCGGAGCACATCGTCGGCCTGGCCGGGCAGGGCGCGTCGACCGGGCTCGCATTGGCGCACTACGAGCTGCACGCGTGGATCGTCGTGCTGCTCGCCTGGGTCTTCGTGCCGTTCTACTACCAATCGGGCGTGTTCACCATGCCCGAGTTCCTCGAGCGCCGGTTCGGACCCCGACCGCGCTGGATCCTCTCGCTGGTCTCGCTGGCTGCCTATGTCCTGACGAAGGTATCCGTGACGGTCTACGCGGGCGCGATCGTCTTCAGCACACTTCTGCCCGACACGTTCGGAAGCCCCCAGAACGCGTTCTGGTTCGGTGCCATCGCGACGGTGGTCCTGACCGGCCTGTACACGATCGCCGGGGGCCTGCGAGCAGTGCTGTACACGGACGCCGCGCAGGCGGTGATCCTGCTCGTCGGCTCGCTCGCTCTCACCTGGCTCGGCCTCGAGCGCCTGGGCGGCTGGGGTGAGGTTCAGGAGTTCGCCACGAACAACGTCGCGCAGTATGCACTCTGGCGGCCGCTCTCGGATCCGGACTTCCCCTGGCTCGGCATCCTCATCGCATCGCCCATCGTGGGTATCTGGTACTGGTGTACGGACCAGTACATCGTGCAGAGGACGCTCGCCGCGAAGGATCTGAGGACCGCGCGCCGTGGCGCCTTATGGGGCGCATTCCTGAAGGTCTGGCCGGTGCTCATCTTCCTGGTGCCCGGCCTGATCGGCGCGGCCCTGCATGCGCGCGGACTCCTCGCCATCCCCGTCTCACCCGACGGTACGCTCTCCGGCGATCAGGTCTTCCCGACCATGGTCACCACGCTTCTCCCGCCCGGCTTGCGAGGTCTCGTCGTCGCGGGCTTGCTGGCCGCGCTGATGAGCTCACTCTCTTCGCTGTTCAACTCTACGGCGACGCTCTTCACGGTCGACGTCTACGAGAAACTCCGGCCGGGGGCGACCGAGAAGCAATACGTCACCGTCGGACGTATCGCCACTTGTGTCGTCGTGGTGCTCGGACTTGCCTGGATCCCGGTCATGCCGCTGATCTCGCGTGGGGGACTCTACCAGTATCTGCAGAGCGTCCAGAGCTACCTCGCGCCTCCGATCACCGCCGTTTTCCTGCTCGGGCTGTTCCACAGCCGCATCAACACCCGTGGCGCGGTTTGGGGTCTCGGTCTCGGCTTCGTGCTCGGGATGTGCAAACTCCTGATCCAGGCATTCTTCGGAGCCGGCAAGCTCGAGAGCCCTGGCATACTGGCCGCCATCGGCGACTTCAACTTCCTCTACTTCTCGGGAGTACTGCTGGCGATCTGTGTGGCCGTGATCCTGCTCGCGTCGTACTCGGCCCCGGCGCCGGACCCCGAGCGAATCCGCGGGCTCACGTTCGACTCGATCGATCGTGCGGCGGTACGCGCCAGCTGGAACGCGTGGGACGTCGCCGCCACGGCGGTCGTGCTCGGCCTCGTGCTGACGATGTACCTGTACTTCTCGTTCTGGACGGGCTGAGGACCGGTTGCCCTCACCAGGGCGCGGCCTCCTGCACCAATCCGGGGGGCCCTAAACACGCGAAAAAGGGCACGGTCGCTCGTCGCGCTCCGCACCCTTCCCGGAACTCCGCCCTGGCCTGGCGGGACCCGCCGGTCTCGGCCTCGGGAATAGCCGCTGGTCCTGGTAGGACATTCCGCCGGTGAACACCAGTCGGTGCGACTTCGGAAGTCCGCGCTCGCGATGCAGGCTGCCCAACAAGAGCACGAGCCGGGGCCAATCCGGTGACAGCACCGGGCCCATCACCGACTCATTGAAGCGCGTGGTGTGCAGCGTCCGTCCGGTTGCGTCGCGCACGACATAGGAGATGACGCGTCTCCGTACCCCATCAGGCGCTCGCCCTTGACGGTAGGAAGCACCCCATCGGCCAGGCGTTTCTCGTCGCCGGTCGTGAGATCGACGTGCACGATCATCTTCGACGGGTCCCCGTCGCGATAGACGAGCGCCCCCGGCCGCGGCGGATTGGCGGCCCCCCGGCCGCGCCGAGAGGCAGCCGCACACCCTCGCAACGGAGAGTGATGTGCCAGGCGTCGTACTCTTCCTCGGGCGCCACGAGCTCATCCAACGTCAACAGGTACTGGTCACCCGCGGCGGTCATCAGGAGGGCGTGGCGGGTCGTCGTGGTGATCGGCGCCTGATTCGGGAAGGCACGGATGTCGCCGGATGCAGTGCGAGTGACGTCCGGCCGCTCGTCGAAGGCGTTGATGTGTTCCGCGAGGATCCGAGGTTCAGCGGCACCGAGGCCGTCAGCGTCGGCCCGAAGCCGACCTCCACCTGCTGCGAGACCGGTTGTACCGGGGCGACATGCCTCCGACGACCGGCGGCAGGTACTTGAACACGATCTCCAGCATCCCCTACTCGTCCGCAATGACGATCCCGCTCGCGAAACGGAAGCCCTCGCCGAGGCGGAGGGTAAAGCGGCCTGTCGAGGTCGCTTCGGTCGCCGTCTCGGACGCCCAGTGTTACACGGACCTGCGACCCGTCGTCTCCATTATCGTGAGCGGGAGCGAGCAGGTCGCTCCAGCCGATCGACAGGGCTAGGCTGACACCTCCGCCGAACATGAACAGCCGTGGCCGTTGGACCGCGCGATGCAGGATCGACATGAGCACCGCCTCCGATGAAGGTCGGACGGTTCTGGTCGCCGGGAGCGAGGCGGTGCGCGAACCCGTCCGCCGGTGACTGTCGTCGATGGCCGGGAGCGATCCACGACGGCCATCAGGCAGAACGCTATCGGGAGCGGGCGCGGGGGGCGTAGGGCGGATGACCCATGGGCCGGTCGTGGCACGGCGCACCCACGTGGGCCAGCCACGGGGAACGTGCTTCCCTGACCTGATGGATGGAATTGTGGGGCCGTGGGTAGAGATGAGGGCAGGTGCTCGAAAGGGGTCTCAGAAGGACGCCAGGTCCAGCGTTCGAACGACGTGCGGAGATCACGCACGCGCAGGTGTCAGCGCGTCGGGCTCACGACCTGTGATTCGTTTGCCAGGACGGTCGTGGGCGACCGCAGAGCCAGGACCTCCCGTGGGACTCTCCACAGCCATGGCGGCCTGTTGTTGTCGTTAAGTGACCCGGCGTCGGACTCGGTCGTCGACATGCGTGGACAGTTCGCTCACCGGAGACGCGGCAGCGTCGCCAGAGGCAGGTTGCCGTACCGTGCCGTCGCCATCGCCAGGGGTCGATGGGAATCGACCCGCACATCGATGGAACGACATTGACCGATACCTCACACCGCTGGTCGAGGCGGTGCCGTTGAGGTGCCTGAGACGGGATCGATCATGCCTGAGCGACGAGGGTCGGAGCTATCCGCTGGCGCAGCGATGGGGCAGCAGTGGCATTCCGAGCGGCTGTCGGAAGGGCTGCCTTCCTGGAGTTGGTGGTACCTGGCGTCTCTTGCGGCCGTTCTTCTCGGTCCGGGTTACCTCGTTCTGCACCAGCAGCTATGGAGTTTCCCGAGGCTGGTTACGCAGAGCCTGGTCATCGCCCTCTTTTATTCCGCGCTGGCGCTGCTGGTCCGTGTGTTCGCAGAGCGTCCACAGCGCCGGCCACTGATCGTTCTCGGGGGCGTCGCGACGGCGGCCGTGGTCGCGGCCTCTGTGATCCTCAACCGCCTGAACTGGGTCGCGTCAGCCAAGGTCTTCCTGGCGGGTGGGCTGCTCGCGGTGATCTTCGCCGTTCTGCCCCTCGCGCTCGCCCCGAAGTCCAGGACAGCTCTCGCCGCTTTCACGACGGTCGGTGTCGCAGTTCTCGCCGCCCTGCCGCCGGAGCGACGCGAGGATACCCTGGTCCTGGCCGAGCTTGCCGAGTCCCAGAACACGCTCTACCACCGCATCCTCATCACGGTTCAGGAGGATCTCGTCCCGCCGATCGTGACACAGGGTGGAGCGCTGACGCGCCTCGGGGATGGGTTCCTCCTCGTCACGGGCGTCGGCGAGTTCTACCGCCTGAAGTGGGGCGCGGATCGTGACCGGCTGACCGCGGAGCGTCTGGCGTTGAGTCCGGCCTCCTTCAATCGGCAGGAGATGATCGATGCGGAGGGGCCGGAGCCCGTCACGCACTTCCGGATCACGGACGTCATCATCGACGATCGAAGCGACCCCGCCGACCTCTACATCGCGCACCATCACTACGACGCAGAAACGCGATGCGTGAGCATGCGAGTGTCGAGGACGAGTCTGGCCGGGGCCCTGGAAGGTGGCGAATCGTCCGCGTGGGACGTCGTCTTCGAATCCGAGCCCTGCCTGCGGGTCGGCGGGGAATGGAGGCTCGGCCCGGACTCGAACCTGGACGAGAGCGGTGGACGGCTGGGGCTGCACCCCGACGGCGGACTACTCCTCACCCTGGGCGATCACGCCAGCGACGGACTGGTCAGGACCGAGGGTCCAACACGTCCGTTCGCTCAGGAGCAGGGCGTAGCCTACGGCAAGATCTGGCTGCTCGACGGCAAGGGGGGTGCCCGTGTGTACAGCATGGGCCACCGCAATCCGCAGGGTCTTCTCGTCGACCAGCAGGGACGAATCTGGTCGACGGAGCACGGTCCGCAGGGCGGTGACGAGCTCAACCTCATCGTCGATGGTGGCAACTATGGCTGGCCGCTGGTGACGTACGGCGTGGACTACGCGGTCCCCGTATGGCCGCTCGCCGTCGACTCCCGCACTCACGCCGGATATCGAGAGCCGGCCTACGTCTTCGTACCCTCGGTCGGCATATCCCAGGTCATCGAGCTCGGCGGCAGCGAGTTCCCCCGATGGTCGGGCGATCTAATGATCGCGTCGCTACAGGCGCAGAGCCTGTTCAGAGTGCGGCTCAACGCCGACGGTCCCATCTACGCCGAGCCGATTGCCGTCGGAGCCCGGATCCGCGACCTGGAGCAGTCTCTCGACGGCCGGATCGTGCTCTGGACCGACGACGGACAGATCGCCACGCTGAGGCGCGCCGAGCTTGCGGAAAGCTCGATGGAGGAGATCGGCAAGATGGTCTACGAGACCCGGTGCTCCCGTTGCCACGACGCACCCGAGGGGTCGAACGCCGCACTGGGGCCACCGCTGTATGGAGTCGTCGGGCGGAAGGTCGCGGCGGCGGAGGACTATCCCTACTCGGAGGCGCTCGAGGAGCTCGGCGGAACGTGGACCGAAGAACTCCTGGACCGGTTCCTTCAGGATCCAACGGAACTGGCCCCGGGAACGAGGATGGACGTGTCGATCCCCATCAGGCGTCAGCGGCAGGCGCTGATTCAGTACCTTGCCAGCGCCAACTGAGTGATGGAGAGCGGAGGGACCCACCACGGTGCACGCGCGCCAAAGTCCGGGGCCTGACGCGGGGAGCGGCGGGAAAGTCGTAACGCCACCCGAGCGCTGTGCGATCACCCCGTCTCGATCAACCGAGTGCGTCTCGTCTCCCGTTACGCGGACTGAGGGCCGGCGGACTCGGGTTACGCACGGGCTGTGTGGGCGCTCGATGTGCCAGCCCCGAACGAGAGGCCGCGCGGAGGGGGCGTTCGAAAGCGGATTCGGTGCGTTTACCTGGGTGACCGATCACGTTTCGCGATCAATCGGCTGCGCATCGAGAATCCGACGGCCGTGCCGGAGATTCGAGGTCGCCTCGGGCACGGCCTCAGATGGGGATGATGGGTCGCGACAGCTCCGTCGTCCCTCCGAGCATCGAATAAAGCTCGCCGCCGAGCCGGGCGACCGGGCGCAGGATCTCCGGCTCGACCAGTGACGTGCCGGGCGAGAGGGTGATTTCCGGCCCCAGCCTCGCCGCCACCATCTCCCCGATGATCAGCGCAACGCCCGCTTCGCTCAGATCGATCTCCCTGTACAACCGGCACTCCAGCACAGCGGGACATCCCACGACATAGGGTGCGTCGACCAGCTCGGCTGGTGCCGCCCTGACTCCGGCCACCTCGAACTCGTCGACCTCGGGAGGGTGCTCGCCCGAGCTCGCGTTCATCTGCACGAGCTGCTGCTCGGTGACTACGTTAATGCAGAACGAGCGAGTCTCACGAATGTTGGCGAGCGTGTCCTTCGGCCCGCCACGCCGTGTCCCGATCGAAACGCTTACCAGTGGCGGCGATGGAGACACCGGCGCGAAGTAGCTGAAGGGCGCGAGGTTCTTCAGGCCCTGCGCGGAATGGGTCGATATCCACGCGATCGGCCGTGGCACGACCAGAGACGTGAGCAGCTGGTAACGCTCCCGCCCCGAAACCGTGTCGAGGCGGATCAGTCGGCCCTCTCCCGCCGCGTCAGTCGTCTCGGTCATTCGCCTCCGGCCGGCGGTCAGCTCTGGTCGGCTCATCGAGCGCGCCCTCGAGCCAGCGGCGCGCGTCCTCCAGCTCCATCGGATCGATCCAGTGGCCGATGCCATAGTCCTTCGCCACCAGATCCGCGCCAGCCTCCTCGAGGACACGTCTCCCCGCCCTGGCCATCGAGAACGGAATGGCCGGATCGTTCGTCCCGTGCCCCCAGAAGATGCGCTTCCCGCGCAGCGTCTCGGGCGTGACCTGTACCCGAGGGTGGTTGGCGAGGAAACCGCTGAAGTTGATGACGTACTCGAGGGCCCCGGGGAACATGAGCGCGTGCGACAGGCTCATCGTCCCGCCCTGGGAGAAGCCACCAAGGATGATGGGCCCTCGCTGGACCGGCAGGTGTTCGCCGATCCGCTCGAAGAAGAGGTCGAGCTGCTCGTGGGAGCGGTCGAAGGTCTCCGGATCATGCCGGTCCTCTCCGAGGTACCGATACAAGGCCCAACCCGGCCCGTATCCCCACGGCGCCGCCGGGAACGGCGCCGGC
>CAZJEH010000044.1:0-21156 GCA_964544905.1 uncultured Gemmatimonas sp. | reverse complement strand
ACTGGCGCGCGCCCAACGAGGGACGCCAGCGGATCGTCGGCCTGCGCGAGCAGAAGGAGCTGCCGGTCACTCGCCTCTACTACTACCTCGACCGGCTCACGGTCGTTCAGGACAACTACGGGCAATCGATCGTCATCGCGGATGGCGACAACGTCAACGACGTTCCGCACCCTGTTGGGACGACCGGCGAGGACCACTACGACTATCGCCACGTCGACTCCTTGACGCTCGTCCTGCCGGGAGTCGATGGGCCGGTCCGCGTCCACGAGATCGAGGTCCGCCCGAAGAACCCCGACGAGCCCGCGATCATCGGATCGATCTTCCTCGAGGCGGCCTCGGCCGCGCTCGTGCGGATGACGTTCACCTTCACCCCCTCTTCCTACATCGATCCGCGGCTGGACTTCATAAACGTCGCCCTGGAGAACGGCCTCTGGGCGGGGCGCTACTGGCTGCCCTATGAGCAACGGCTCGAGATCCGGCGCGAGATCCCCGAACTGGACCTTCCATTCGGGACCGTCATCCGGACGCGCATGCGCGTCGGAAATTATCGCTTCAACGAGGAGGTGCCGATCTGGCTCTTCCTCTCCCCGAACCGCATCACGATGGCGCCTCGGGAGGAGCGAGAGGCGTTCCCGTTCGAGCAGCCGATCGACGCCGAGTGGCGGCTCGAGGGGTTCGACCGGCCGCCGGACGTGGAGGAGATCCGCAGCGTCGCCCGGTCCGTGCTACGGCAGCGCGCGGTGAGTGGCCTGCCTCGCGGACGGCTCTCCATCGGTCGGGCTTCCGACGTCTTCCGTTACAACCGGGCCGAGGGGGCAACAGTCGGTCTCGGCCTGAGCGTGAGACCCGTCACCGGCCTGACCGGCCGGCTGCATGGCGGCTGGGCATTCGGCGCCGAGCACCCGCTCGCCGAGGTGACATTGGCCACGGGGATCCGGACGCGCGCCGAGCTGCAGGGGTTCGTGAACCGGCGGGGAGAGGTGGGCGGTTTGGAGGCGACATCCGGCGCGGTGAACACCCTCGGCTCGCTCTTGTTCGCGACCGACTACTTCGACCCGTTCTACACCAGCGGCGCGCGGGCGTCCGTCGTCACACGGCTTGGCGCAGGCTGGACCGCTGAGGGCTTCGCCGCCATCGAGCGCCAGCGCTCAGCCAGCGCGACGGCCGGCTACTCCGTCTTCCGTCCGGGCGATGGATTTCGAGCCGTCCGCGAGATCGATGTGGGTGACCGCGGTTCGCTCGGCCTGCGGCTGCGGAGGGACATGGACTCGCCCGCCGGAGGATGGTGGCTCGACGGCACCATTTCCGGCGCCCGTCACGACTCGGGCGACGATCGTTTCGATTTCGCCCGCGGCGACGTTCGCATCGGCGCCACCTGGACCCGCTCCGAGCGGCGGGCGCAGCTGGACATCGAGGCGCGGCTCGGCGCCACGCTGGGAGATATCCCGCGCCAGGATCTGTACCTGATCGGCGGCCGAGGCACCCTTCCCGGGTTCGAGTACCGCTCGCTCACCGGAGATCGGGTAGCGCTCGGGCGTGTCGCCGTCTCGGCCGACGTCCAGCGCCCATGGCTTCGAGGGAAGCTCTTCGGTGGAGTGGGATGGGTGGACCTTGGGGATGGGGCCCGCGCCGCCGAAGCCTGGGGCGTCACCCGGACGGGCGTGCGCGGCACCGTCGGCGCCGGACTCGGGATCTTCTACGACCTCCTCCAGGTCGAAGTCTCCCGCGGCATCGGCCCACGTGCCCGAACGCAGCTGATCATCGAGGCGCAGCCGTCGTTCTGGGGATTCCTGTAGAAGCCCGCGGATGGCGGTACGGCGGAACCGGCGCGTCGCTCCTGGCCTGGCGGCGAAAAGCTAGAACTGGAGCGTCACGCGGTGCCGCGGAACCGCGGACGGTTTCGCAGCTATCCGGCCGCAGGGACATGCAACCGCGACGAAGACCAGGAACACGCACGACGTCTGGAACCGCACCGCAGCGAGGCGCCTTCCTCATGAGCAGGCCCTCGCGTCGTCGCGGCTTCGTGTGAGACCCTCATGGTCGGCAGGAGAGATCACACTCGACGGCCACCTCTGATCTCCTTATCATCTACCTTATGGGCACGGCGCGGAACGGCCGTCGACCTCTCTGCCCTCCCATCCCCGTCACGCATGACTCCAGGCTTCGCAGATCTCGCATACCCGAAGGTCCGCCGTCTCGCCGCCGGCACGGCTCGAGCGCTGGCCGTCTGTATCGTCGCGATCGCCACCCCGCTCACCAGCGGTTGCGCGCGCAACCCCGTCACCGGCCAGTACCAGCTCGCTCTGATCTCCGAGGGCCAGGAGGTCGAGATGGGCCGTCAGGCCGCCGAGGAAGTCCAGGCGACGCTCGGTCTCGTGGAGGATGCGGAACTCCAGGCGTACGTCTCCCGGCTGGGCGGGCTGCTCGCCCGCACCTCTGAGCGGCCGAACCTGCCGTGGTCCTTTTCCGTCATCGACGACCCCACGCCCAACGCCTTCGCTCTTCCCGGCGGGTTCATCTACGTCACCCGGGGGATGATGGCGTTGATGAGCAACGAGGCGCAGCTGGTGAGCGTGCTCGGGCACGAGATCGGCCACGTCACCGCGCGGCATCACGTCACGTCGATGTCCCGGGCGCAGATCGCGCAGATCGGCCTGGGTGTCGGAGCGACGCTCTTCCCACAGCTACAGGAACTCGGTGGCGTTGCCGGAGCCGGGCTCCAGCTACTCTTCCTGCACCACGGACGCGACGCTGAGCGGCAGGCGGATGAGCTCGGCTTCGGCTATACCCTCGACCATGGCTTCGCCGTTCGCGAGATGGCCAACGTGTTCGCCTCGCTCGAGCGGCTCGGGGAACGGGAGGGACATAGCCCACTCCCATCGTGGCTGCTGACCCACCCCGCCCCCGGCGACCGCGTGCGGGCGGTCGAAGCGCGACTGGCGGCCCTCGGCCCCAATCCCGGGCAGCTCCGCATCGGGACGCAGGAGTACCTGCAACGAATCGACGGGCTCGTCTACGGGGAGAATCCGCGGAACGGCTATTTCAGCAACGAACTGTTCCTCCACCCGGACCTCCGCTTCCAGTTCCGGCTGCCCGATCAGTGGCAACGGCAGAACTTGCCGCAGGCCGTCCGCGCCGTCAGCCCGCAGCAGAACGCGGCAATCCAGCTCACCCTCGCCGGAACCGATGGCGCCGAAGCCGCGGCGACCGCCTTCCTCTCTCAGCGCGGCATGCGCGTGGGGCAATCCGGGCGTGTCACCATCAACGGCCTCCCCGCGGTGATCGCCAGCTTCCAGGCGCAGACTCAGCAACAGATCCTGCAGGGCCTCGTGGTCTTCATCGAGCACGGCGGGCGCACGTATCAGCTCGTCGGCTATTCCCCGGCGGCCATCTATGAGCAGTTCGACGCGGTTTTCCAGCAGGTGCTCCGCAGCTTCGCTCCGCTGACCGACGCGCGGGCCCTCAACGTGCAACCGAACCGGATCGCGATCGTGCGCACCACCGCGACGATGACGCTGGAGCAGTTCAACCAACGCTACCCCTCCGTGATACCACTGGCCGATATCGCGATCATCAACCAGATCGCCGACCCCAGGGCACCGATCCCGGCCGGAACGACGCTCAAGCGCGTCGTCGAAGGGTGAGGAGGAGGCTCCTCCGATGTTCCCGCCGAACGCCGGTCGCACCCGCACCGCCACGATTTTCCTCGCATTGTGCGCATCGCTGATCGCGGCGGCCCCCACAGCCGGACAGATCGCTATCACGGGCCGGGTCGTCGAGGAAGGGACCGGGCAACCCATCGGAAACGTCGATCTCCAACTTCTGGATACGGCCGGCCAGGCCGTGGCTTCAGCCATCTCGAGCGCGGAGGGTACCTTCCGGATGGAGGCGCCTACGGCCGCGATCTACTCGCTGTCCGTCCGCCGGATCGGGTACGCATCGGTCCGGGCGGACAGCCTCGACATCAGCGATGACGACGGCGTCGAGCTGGAGGTGACCCTCAACCCGCAGGCCGTGGCCGTCGATGCCGTACGCGTCATCGTGGATCGCGAACCCTACTGGTACCAGGAGGTCCGCCGCAGGACCGAGCAGAACAAGCGGATGGGGGTGGGACGGGTATTCCTGCGCGAGGACCTCGACCGGATGAGGCCCAACTCGGTCGCGGAGCTCCTCGCGACTGTCGGGTGGAACCTCCGCTGCACCCCCACGGTCCTCCTCGACGGCATGGAAACGGAGGCGCAATACATCCCTCATCAAGCGGATATGATCGAGGCGGTCGAGCTGTACCGCGGGGCCACGCAGGTGCCGCTGCAGTACTCGCGCTACGCAACCTGCGGCGTGGCGCTCGTCTGGACCCGGCTGGATCCGCCGAACGCCAAGCCGTTCACCTGGAAGCGGCTGGCGGCCGCCGGCATCCTGGTCGGTATCGCCGCGCTGCTCGTGCGATAATCGACCCGGCGCCGAAACTCCGTCGGCATCGCGACTGCGGCGCGACCGCTCACACCACTGCAATGCGCTGCGGCATCGCGCATGGCGGCGGGCGACTGCCTCGGAGCAGCGCTATTTTTTCCGACTGAATCCCGAACCGGGTTTCCGCCGCACCAGACTTCGCCAGGCGGGTCCCGCGAGTCCTCTGAACTCAAATCCACCTCGCCCTCGTGGTTTCCCTTTCGGCGATAGCGCAGCCTTTTCACCGTTCGTTGCCCGCCTTGTCCCTAACATTCCGCCGGTAAGGTGACGACACTGTGATTGCGGAATCGGGAGTCGGACGATAGACTCCCGCCCCGTCCCCGCCAGTGGGGACGGTTTTCACCTTTCTGGAGAGGATTTATGAGTACACGTCGTAGGGTTCTCGGGGCGGCGCTCACGTTCGCCCTCGTGTTCGTGGCGGTTCCGGCGTCGGCGCAGTTGTGGCGTGGGGCTCCGGCCGGCGAGGCAGTTGGGATCGGCGCGAATGCCGGGTTCCCGGATGGCTACGACATTTTCGGTGCGGAAGTCTTCAAGGGCTTCGGTCAGCTGGAGGCGGGTCTCGAGTACTCTCTGCTCAACGGCGAGGACGAGTCGGACCACGTCTTCGGTGCCAACCTCGGTTTCACGGCGCTCGAGGGGCTTGACAGCCTGTATGCGGCTGGCGTCGTCGTCGGCGCGCGCTACAACTCGTTCGACGATGGGAACTTGATCCAAGTGCCGCTGGGTGTCTCGGTGCTGGGTCGGATCCCGGCGGGCAGCGGCATCGCGGTCCAGCCGTACGCGGTTCCGGCGCTGTACTGGACCCGCGTCAGCTACGACGGTGACGACGAGATCGGCGATTTCTCCGACTCGGAGACCGATTTCGGCTTCCGCGCCGGCGCCAACGTGCTCGTGCAGGCGCTGATGTTCGGTGCGTTCTACGAGAAGGTTGGCGACGGTGACGGTACGTTCTACGTCAACGTCGCCTACCGGTTCGGCGGCCCGCGCTGACCGCTGACGTTCGGCGAGCAGTAACGAAGCCGCCCCGGGTTCGCCCGGGGCGGCTTCGTTTTCCGATGGCCATCCCGTTCGCGAACCCTCAGCCGTGACACTGCCTGAGCAGCGGAGCAGCGACGATCGTTGGTATTGTCCCTCCGAGTGTTGGACGACGCCGGGGCACGTTGGACGCCTCATCGACAGAAGTCGTTCTCGCACGATCGTCGGGCGTGTCAACCGACGTCCATGAATGCCTGCGCAACGGGCCCGCATTCGGAAGTTGTGCGCCTGGCCGACACCCGAACCTACCCCAGCCGCAGCCGACGAGGGGATACCTGCTCGAGTCTCCAAGCCGCAACCGCCGCCAGGTATCGCGCCGCCGCCAGCTATCGATCTCCTTGACGCCCGCCGAAACTCCCACTATCTCGTAGCATCCAGCCCCACCCTTTTTCGGACCGGTACCCGATCGACCGTCCGAGGTCGTCCCCATCAACATTTCGCGACCTTCGCGTCGAGGACGCCATGCCGATGATCACCGGAGAATCGTCGAGCCAGGCTGTCGTTCGTCTGCAAGCGGCACTCCCCTGCATGCCCAGTTGCACGGCCGCGGAGCGCCGCCGATGAAGCGTCGCCTGCTGTCCATCCTCGGCTATCTCGTTGTTCTTTACATTCTCGCCGGCTACCTGAGCGCTCGCGTCCGGTGGGTGCCGGACCCGATTCAGACGGCGACCGCCGAGGCGTTGGAGCCCGGGCCGGAGCGGGTTCTGCGCGGGGTGGCGTCGATCCATACCGAGTACTCGCACGATGCCACCGGGACGCTCGCGGACGTGGCGCGCGCGGCACGGATGGCTGACCTGGACTTCGTGCTCGTCGGGGATCATCCTCCCGGACGACAACCCTGGGTACCCGCGGAATACGAGGACTCGGTGCTGATCGCGTACGGCCTCGAGGTGGCGACGGAGGCCGGGCGGGGGCTCGTCTTCGGGCTTCCCTACCCCCTGGAGAAATCGGATCTGTCGCCTGAGGACCTATGGCACCTGATCGATGAGCCTGGCGTGACGGGCGTCGTCATCCATGGCCGCAGCCCACGGGAGCGCGAGCGATGGAAGCTGCCGGAGGTCGGCGCGATGCACGGCTGGGAGGTACTCGACATGTCCGAGAGCGCCCGGCGGGCGCTTGCGAGCCCGTGGAGCGTCTACCACGCCGGATCACTGCTGCTGAGCTCGCTGCGGCGGTCGACCCCGGAAAGCCTGCTGCGGATGGAGCGGCTGGGCTTCAGAACCCCTGCCGTCGCCGGCTACGACACGATGACGATGCACGGTCCCGTCACCGCAATGGCCGGGCTGAACCACCACCCGAAGACGGTCCGCAGAGGAAGGCCGTTCCCGGACTACGAGCCATTCTTCGAGACGCTGGTCAACCATGTCATCGTGGACGACGTAGCCACTGACGACGCGGCACAGCTCGCGCACGGCATCGCGAGGGCGATCCAGGCGGGCGAAGTCTTCATCTCGATGGGCAACGCTACGGATGCGAGCGCGTTCCGGCTGGCGGTCGTTGGCGCGGGCGGAGACCGGACGCCGATGGGGGCGACCGTCGCGCGCCGACCGGGGCTGCGGCTGGTGACCAGCGAGATTGCCAATGGGAAGCAGGACGTCCTGTTCCGCGTCATCCGCAACGGCGAGGAGGCAGGCCTGTACCGAGGCAGGTCCCTCTCGCATCCGATCGAGGTCGAGGGGGTCTACCGTGTCGAGGTCTATCGCTACCTCTGGGCGGCCGGGAACCTCTTCTACGACCTCCGCCCCTGGATCTTCTCCAACCCGATCCGGGTTGTGGACCCCGACGACATCGGAGCGCTGGCGGCGATCGACTGATCCGCTCAGCCTCCCGCCCCGGCACCCGGCCGGAGGAACTGCGGGCCGCAAAGCTGAAAGGCGACCTGCATCTGCGCCTCGCCGGGATCACCCATGACGTCGGGGACATCCTTTGCACCGGGCACGATCCCGAGCAGCGCGGTGGCGCCGGTCGGATCGGAGTGGATCACGCAGAACGCCTGCGGCCGGCGCATGAGGATCGGTGTAAGGTAGCGCTGCGCGAGCCCGTCCAGCTGATCCATCACCAGGTACCGGGCCCCGGTCTCTTCTGCCGCCCGCAGCAGGTCCGCGGGCTCGCGGGAGAACGGGTAGACGATGCCCGGCAGCCCAGACGCGGTCCAGAAGAGCGCGGGCTTCCGTGACAGCACGACCGACCCTTCCGGGAGGTTCTCGCCCGCGTACTCGGCCATCCGCATGTAGTCCCGCCAGCGCACATCCAGGCAGGCCCACGCGTCGCCCGCGCGGTAAAGGCTGGAGCAGTGCGTCCCGTACTGCACCATCCGCAGGCTTCCCGGCGCGCCTACGAGGAACAGCAACGCCAGGCCAATGGCGGCGATCGGCACCCTGCCGAAAGCGTGCACCTGTTCCCTGATGCCCACCAGCCCCTCGGCAGCGTAGAAAAGGATGACGGCGTAGACGGGCAGCAGGAGCCGTTCGCCGGCCCACTCCGGGTTCCAGACCAGGATCATGCCGAGATACATCGGCGTCCAGACTTCGGCGACTCCCGCCCGACGCAGGTGCCGGAGCCATCCCCAGACCCCCCACAGCAGAACGATTGCAGCGAGAACGGTCAGCGCGGTGAACCCGTACCCTCCTGCCAGCATGACCGGCAGGAACCGGGACGTGTAGAGCGGCAGGCTCTCGCCGATGCGCGCGATAAGCTCGCCGGCGCCGATCGTTCCCGCGGACGGATCGTAGGCGTCCCGGTAGAGCAGGTAGCTGGCGTAGCCTCCGCTCGCGCGCGTCCACAGAGTCCACCCGGCGAACGCTGGAACCGCGACCGCCGCGAAGGCAGCCAGTTGGCGCCATCGCCGTGCAAGGAGCAGCCATCCTGCCCCGGCGACCATCAGCGGGAGTCCAGCGGCCCGGGTCAGGTAGGCCGCGACAGTCATCGCGCCGGCCGACGCCGCGGAACCTGGCGTGCCACTGCGGGCGGCACGCTCCCAGAGCACCAGCGCCGCCATCGTCAGCGCCCAGAACGGCACGTCCGACAGCTCCCAGCGGCTCAGAACGAGCACGCCCGGGCTGACCGCGGCGAGGAACCCGACGCCGAGGGCGAGCCGCGGCCGGCCGCGGGCGCGGATCCACGCGTACGTCGCTACTACGCCCACCGCCGAGAACAACGCCACCATCACCTTGATCGGTATCCAGCCCTCCAACCCGACCGCGAGCAGGGCGGCGATGAGCATCGGCCAGAGCGGCGGCCACTGACGATGGACCGGTGCGGCCGGATCGAAGATATCCCGGTAGTCGCCTTCCAGGAGTGACCGGGCGAGGGCGAGATAGACCCCATTGTCACCGCCCGGATGCGGTGAAGGGACGAACGAGAGTCCGACGAGGATGAGGTGCAGGACGGCCAGACCGGCGACCACGACAGCCGGTCTCTCCAGGAGAGGCGGGGACGACTCCCCGGTGGATGAGTGGCGCGAAGCGCTCGCAGCCGGCGAACCCGACCCGACGTTTCCCGCAGCGTCCTTGCCGCTGTCGCCACCCGGGAGCCGTCCGCCGGCCGGGTCTCGCTTTCCGTGTCGCGCTGGATGTCTCGCCAACAGCGATCCCCCAGTGTGGATTCGTCGGTGTAGCGACGAAATATGTGTGCGGTCGGACGTCGCCGCGACCCGTGACGGTGCTTCCCTTTCTGCGGTGGGTGGCCGGCTTCCCGCACTCCCTACCATCGGGTTCCACGGCCAGGAGACGGAGTAACGGAGCGGACGGGGTAACTGTAGGGACGGGCAGCCGGAGGGGACCAGCCGACATCGGCACCGGCAGACCACCCATCCGCGAGATCCCGAACCGACCGCCGGGCGAGGGGTAACGCTCCTACCATGCGAGCGAGCGAAGAATCCGGGACCCTCGAGCGCCAGAACCGGGAGCTGGCGATCCTGAACGCCGTCGCCAACGCGCTCAACGGTTCCGTCGACCTGTCGGAATCGCTGATGGCCGCGCTGGACAGCGTGACCGAGCTCTTCGACGTTCGTACCGGCTGGGTCTGGCTGCTCGACGAAGCGACGGGCCGCCCCTATCTCGCCGCAGCCCGCAACCTACCGCCGGGCCTCGACCACTACCCGGAACGGATGGAGGGCCGCTGCTACTGCCTGGACGCGTACCAGGGAGGCGAAATGCCGAGCGCCTCGAACATCAGCGTCATCCGTTGCTCGCGGCTGCGCTGGCTGACCGAGGGGACCGAAGGGTTGCGCTACCACGCGAGCATCCCGCTGTACGCCCGGGGAAAGCCGCTCGGCGTGTTGAACGTGGCGGGACCCGAATGGAGGCGCCTCGCGGCGGACGAGCTACAGCTCCTGCACACGATCGGGGAGATGCTGGGGACTGCGGTCGAGCGGGCGCGCCTGTTCGCGCGGAGCCAGGAGGCCGGAGCGCTGGAGGAACGCAACCGCCTCGCCCGGGAGATCCACGACACGCTGGCGCAAGGCCTGGCGGCGACCGCCCTCCAGCTGGAGACGGCGGACGCTCTGCTCGAATCGGGCGGGCCGCTGGAGGCGGTGCGGGAATCGCTGCGTCGGGCGCTGGCGACGACCCGGGAAAACCTGGAGGAGGCGCGTCGATCCGTCCACGACCTGAGAGCGACCCCGCTCCAGGGGCAATCCCTGGCCGACGCGATCGCCTCCCTGTGTTCCGCCGCTTCGGCGCAGAGCGGGCTGGACGTGCAGTACGCTCACGTCGGAGCGGCCCAACCGCTCTCCACGCGAGTCGAGGTAGCCCTCTACCGGGTCGCCCAGGAGGCCCTGGCCAACGCGATCCGCCACGCGAACGCCTCCCGAGTGGACGTACGCCTCGAGTGCCGCCCCGACCGGGTCTCGCTCACGGTCACCGACGACGGGACGGGCTTCGATCCCTCGACCACCTCGGGCGGACGATTCGGCCTGACAGGAATGCGAGAGCGCGCCCGGCTGCTCGGCGGGGAACTGACGATGGAAACCGCCCGCGGCGCAGGCACCCGCCTGCACATCACCGTGCCGACCCTCAGACCTCTCTGACCCGATGACGGAAAGGATCCGCATCCTCATCGCCGATGACCATCCCGTGGTGCGCGATGGTCTTGCCGCCATGCTTTCGACGCAGCCCGACCTCGAGGTCGTGGGGGAGGCCGGCTCGGGCACCGAGGCGGTAGCTTCCACCCGCGATCTGTCGCCCGACGTCCTCCTGCTCGACCTGGAACTCCCGGGGATCGACGGGATCGAGGTGGTCCGTCAGGTGCGCGGCGAGCTTCCACAGGTCCGGATCGTCGTGTTCACCGCCTTCGACCGGGACGAGCAGATCGTCGGAGCGATCCGCGCCGGCGCCGACGGATGCCTGCTGAAAGGGACTCCGCGCGAGGAAGTCTTCCGGGCGATCCGGGTCGTCCACGAAGGCGGATCGCTGATCGAGCCGACCGTCGCGTCGAAGCTGCTGCGCCAGGTCCGTGAAGAACCGGAGGCGCTGACCCCCCGCGAAACGGAGATCCTCTCGCTGGTAGCAACCGGTCTCTCCAACCGGCGGATCGCGAAGTCGCTGTTCATCTCCGAGCGCACGGTGAAGTTCCACGTCAGCTCGATCCTGGCGAAGCTCGAAGCCCGCAACCGGACCCACGCCGTGGCCATCGGCCGCGAACGTGGTCTCCTACCAAGCTGATTCCTTCGCGCCCCACCTCTCCTCCTTCGCGTCTTCCCTCCTGAATCTGCCCTACGATCCCCGCGCACCGAGTTCGACAGGCGACAACCCGGCCCCGTCCGATAGTACAGGTAGTCCGCCGCCCCAACCGACGGGCCTCAACCCGCCCACCGCGCAATCCACCTGTCCCCGCACCTATCGCAGCTTTCTCCATCGCTGAACAACGACCATGGAGGAAGACATGGGTAAAGTTGCGTTGGTGACCGGCGCGAGCCGCGGCCTCGGAGCGACCGTCGCGGAATTTCTCGCGGGCGCGGGCTATGACCTCATCCTCACCGCTCGGCGCGAAGCGTACCTGGCCTCCGCGGCGGCATTGCTCGACCGCTACGGCACGACGGTCCGCTGGCTTGCTGGAGACGTCGCGGACCCATGGCACCGCGACCGGCTCGTGCGTATCGCGGAAGAGCTCGGGCGACTCGATCTCCTCTTCAACAACGCTTCAGACCTCGGGACGACGCCCCTGCCGTCGCTGGCGAAGTATCCCCTCGACCGTCTGGAGCGCGTCTTCGCGGTCAACGTGGTCGCGCCAGTGGCGCTGATCCAGGAGGCGCTCCCGCTGTTGCGAGCGAACGAAGGCCTGGTGGTGAACATTACCAGCGATGCCGCGATCGGCGGTACCCGGGATGGGGCGGCTACGGCGCGAGCAAGGCGGCGCTGGACCTTGCGACGCTCACTCTCGCCAACGAGCTCGGGCCCGAAGGAGTCGCCGTCGTTGCCGACATGCACCAGGCCGCCTACCCCGGCGAGGACATCTCCGATCGGCCGCTCCCCTACACTACTCTCCCCTTCTGGGCGTGGCTTCTCGGCCAGCCGCACGGGAGCATCAACGGGCGCAGGGTCCTGGCGCAGGCCGAGGCCTGGGAGGTGGCGGCGTGACCAGCGCGCTCCGCACTGACATCTCCCTGCCGCCCGGGCCTGCGGCGACGACAACCCCCGAACATCGCGGCATCCCCCGCGACGGCGTCCGGCTCCTGGTGAGCAATGGAGACCGGCACGAGCACGCGACCTTCCGCGAACTGCCAGGGTTCATCCCCCGGGGAAGCGTGCTCGTCGTCAATCGAAGTGCGGCGCTCCCGGCCAGCTTGCCGGCACGCGGGAGTCCCGGACCGTTCATCCTCAACCTGTCCACCCGCTACGCCGACGGTATCTGGCTGACGGAACCCCGCTGGAGCGCCGCGCTCCCCGGCCCGCTCCCGCTCGCCCGGGGAGAGACGTTCACCGTCGCCGGACTCGAGGCGCGGTTGATCGCCCCTCATCCGAGCATCCTCCGGCTCTGGTTCATCCGCATCGCCGGGGACGTCTTCGCTGCCATGGCGTGCGTCGGCTCACCGATCCGCTATGGCTACCTCGAGCCGCCCTACCCGGGCATCGAGGCATACAGCACCGTCTTCGGGAACGTGCCCGGCAGCGTGGAGATGCCTTCCGCCAGTCGCCCGTTCACGGCACGCGTACTCGCCGACCTGCATGCGAACGGCGTGGAGGTTGTCCCCATCGTTCTGCATTCGGGGGTCTCGAGTATCGAAACCGACCCACACGCATCCGGTGCTCCCGAAGCCGCCGACTCGAACGGTGCCACCGACGCGCACCGGGCCACCGGCGCACGTGCGGCCGATCCACGCACAGCCGGCGATCCGCCCCTCTACGCCGAGCCCTTCGAGGTCCCTCTCTCCACCGCCGCCGCCATCAACCGGGCGCGCCGCGAGGGGCGGCCGGTGATCGCCGTCGGCACAACGGTCGTTCGCGCCCTCGAGACCGCCTGGAGCGGGCACTGCGTCCGCCGTATCACAGGCTTCACGCGCCGCTACGTCTACCCGGGCCGACCCATCGCCACCGTGGACGGACTAATCACCGGGCTGCACGACCCGCGGGCCAGCCACCTCGCCCTGCTCGAGGCGCTCGCGGGCGAGGACATCATCCGAACCGCATACGCAGCCGCTCTCAGAGATGGCTACCTCTGGCACGAGTTCGGAGACGCGCACCTGATCCTCCGGCGAGCCTCCTGACTCCGCGTGGACCTATCTTATCCAGAGGATCCTGGCAATCCCGCAGATCAGGACAGCCCGGCGGGTCACGGAAGACGGGCGCCAGACCGCCCGGCGCGTCGAACCCCCGCCGGCCGACGCACCGGCATGCCCATCGCACGATCGAAGACAGTGACCGGCGCCCCGGGACGCGTCCTTCTCGGCGCCGCTGACGCCGTCAATGGGCCGGGGCTGTCCGACCAGCCCCTCGTCGACAGGCCTGTCTGGCTTGCAGTATGTGGAGAGGTGGTCCCGGCCGCCTGTCGGTGGCGATCGGGTTCGGCTCTGGAGTCACTCCCGCAGCACCTGGTGCCGCGAGTCGGAAAGGAAGAACTCAATCCTTTGTCACCCCGAGCCCACTCCTTGGTCGCCCCGAGCGAAGTCGAGGTGTCTGCACTTCCTCGAACGCTGCAGGGTTCCGAAGAAAACAGCCCACTGATGCTTCGGAGGTCGGCCGGCTGCGTCCGCTAGGGCTTGCCTGGAGCCTAGCTCGCCCCGGCGCCCGAGGGGATGTCGGCCACTGTCGTCGGACTATCGTCCCGTCGAAGTCGACGATGATCGAGGGTAACGAGTATCGCGCAGAGCGTGATGGCCACCGTCGACACGGCGCACCACGAGCAGAACGACCGCAGCACGATGAACTCACCGTACTTGAGGCGGATCGTGAAGAGGACGGCAGGGGAGATGAGGCCCATCAAGGCCAGGGTGGGCCATCGTTCATTGACATACCTCGGGAGAAGGCCGAGCACCGCAACGACGAACACCGCCGTGTACCCGACGGTCCCGATCAGCGCGACATCCACGCCGAGGAACCAGCTGTACGCGCTCAGCTGGACCATCGTACAGCCGCCCCCCAGCCCGCATTCGAGCATCTGAAAGTCGCCGCGGGCCAGCGCGGCTTCGGACAGCGCCAGGAACGAACGCTTCCAGAGGTGCAGGTACAGGGCGACTGCTCCCGAGATGATGCTCGCGAGAGCGATCCCGGCCCGGTACCGGTAAGGCCAGCCTGTCATCCTCGGTCCGATTGGTTGGCGGCGCGGCCGACGGCGCGGAAGATGTCTCTCCTGCCGTCCCGATGGGTGAAGCGAATGGCGGTAACCCTCATCCCGCACGTGGTTCCCGGAGCCACGATCCGCTCGAAAACGCGATCGCTAGCCGGAACCAGCCCGCAACCTGCTTCGCCACGTCGGTGTCGCCCGCAGGGGGCCATAGCCAGTCCGCCATCCCTGCCCCCAACCCTGGCACGTGCGATGCAACCCTCGCCCCCGGCCGAACCCTGGATCCTGGGAATGGGAGGACAGCATGGCGCGATGCGAAGCTTGCGGCAACGACTATCACCGGTCGTTCGAAGTGATCGCCGACGGCACGACCCACGTCTTCGACAGCTTCGAGTGCGCGATCCATACGCTGGCGCCGACGTGCGCCAACTGCGGGGTTAGGATCGCGGGGCACGGGATCGAGGCGAACGGCACCTACTACTGCTGCGCCCACTGCGCGCGTCAGGAAGGAGTGCGCGAAGCGGTCGACCACGTGTGAGGGCGGATCGGGTCGCGGGGAGCGAGGACCCGTCGGTCATCGGCAGGATGGCGGTCATGTAGACGTCCTCCACCCCTTGGCGTACACAGCGAGGACTCACCGGTGGCTGGCGGAACGCGCCAGCAGCTCCTGCACCTCCTCGTCGGTCGTTTGCCCGAACTCCTCGTACCACAGCCCGACTGCGTGGAAGGGCTCGGGGGTCATCCCGCAGACGACCTCGTCCACCCCGTCCATCATCGAGATCAGCTCGTCGCAGGTCTCGGCGGCGGCGACCGGGACAGCGACGATGATCCTGGCCGGCGCCTGCTGCCGCAGAGCGATCACCGCCGCGCGCATCGTCGAGCCCGTCGCCAACCCATCATCGACGAGGACGACGGTCTTTCCTGTCACGTCGAGGAGAGGGCGATCGCCCCGGTAGAGCCGCTCGCGACGCTCGAGCTCACGCTGCTCCTCCGCCGCGACCGCCGCGAGCGTCCTCTCGTCGATGCCCGCCATCCGCACCACTTCCTCGTTTACCACCCTCACGTCGCCGCTCGCGATGGCGCCCATGGCCAGTTCCTCGTGGCCGGGCACGCCCAGCTTGCGCACGAGGAAGACGTCGAGCGGGGCTCCGAGCTCCTCCGCCACCTCATATCCCACGGGCACGCCCCCGCGCGGGAGCGCGAGGACCACCACGTCGGGACGGCCCGCCAAGTGCCGCAGGTGGGCGGCGAGCCGGCGGCCGGCTTCACTTCGATCCCGGTAGCGGAGCGGTGGCATGTGCATGGGGTAGCCGGTGCGTCGATGATCAGCGAGGAGTCGCAATTCGCATGCAACGAGAGGCTGGGGAGGCGAACCTGTTGGACGGCACTGAGCGACTCAGCCATCGAGAGACTCCTTCCCCGCTACATGCGGCGAAACTCGGACGCCCGTTGCGAACAGCGAACTGGGAACGCCATCATGGCCGCCGCGGTTGACCCGGTATCGAAATTCGCCGATATTTTGGTGATTGAACGTCTCTATTCCCGCGTAGCTCAGTTGGTTAGAGCACCTGACTGTTAATCAGGGTGTCGTAGGTTCGAGTCCTACCGCGGGAGCTGACATTACCTGCAAGCCCAGCCATGCTCGCGTGGCTGGGCTTTCGCGTTTGCATTCACCCGGTTGTCAGCGAGTGTTGGCAGTTGGTTTGTGCGCGCGGGATCAGCCGAGTTCGGTCGCCAGCCTCTGGAGATCGGCGCCTCAGGATACCGCTGGGCCATCAGTCCTGATGGATGCATCGCACGACAATGACGCCCCGGATGTTCTGGAAGTTGCCGAGTCGCTTTCACGGAGTGTTGCCGCGCCCGCCGATGCACGCATTGCCGCGATGCTCTACCTGGGCTCCCTCGTCGGTCCGGAGAGATACATGTGGCTGGAGGATTTCCTGAACGTACCCGGCGGGTCTGCATGAGCGCCGAGATCGGATCAGCTCCCGAACGGACGGCCCGGTGAAGGGCGAGCCCTCTGCCCAAGAGGAAGCGCATGGGATCCGAATCCTGACCGCCTTAGCTACAGTGGAAACCGAGCCAAGGATCAGGAATGCGGCAGATCACCTACCACGGGTGTCCGCGCGATGAAGCCTGTCGGCCCCTGCCGCGATCGCCGTTGTGCTGGCAGACATCGCTACACTACCTCCATGCCATCGGCCAAGCGATCCGATCGACAATCGGCCTTTCCGCGCAGAGACTCTCGGATTACTCTTCGGCCCTGCAGTTCTCCGATATTCGAGGACCGGACACAGCGTTCGCCCCCTCACCCCCCCGCCTTCAGGGTGTAGATGTGGTTCCCCTCCACGTCCTCCGCGAACTCGTAAAGCGCCTCGATCGCCTCCCTGTGCTCCGGGAAGTTCTTCAGCCGGAAGCGCTCGAAGTCGGGCCGGGCGTTGGTGTCGACGAGGATCGGCGGACGACGCTCCAATAGGTCGGCGACGAACCGATCGAGGTAGTACTCCTGCTGTGGAGAGGGATAGAATGCCCGCTCGATCTGCGCGTCCCGCGTGCCGAGCGACACCCCGGCGCGCGCCAGTTCCTCGAAGAACACGCCCCAGTGCGCGACAGGATCGCCCGGCCGCACGTAGCGGAGCAACGCCGCCGTGAACGCGTCCGGCGTCCGGCCGGCCTCCAGGTTGTCACGAGCCTCCCGCATCGCCGGGTGCCCGTCCTTCAGCGCATAGGTGGCCGGCGCCAAAGAGCCGAGAGCGGCGATGCACCCGGCCAAGGCCAGACCCCCCGCGACCCTCACGCCGACCGCCGGCTCCGAAAGGTTCACCGCCAGGGACAACCCCCGCTCGCGTGCCTCCTCGAACAGCTTCACCATTACCGCGGCGTTCAGCATCGTGACCGGCACGACCAGCAGCAGCAGGTAATGGGTCCAGTTGTTCTTGGGCATCAGCACGCAGACGACGCCCACGGCCACGAGCACCAGCCCCTGCGCGACATCGAAACCGCCCACGCGCTGCCGGAAGGTCCGACTCGCCGCCCCGAGCGCCACCGCGCTGGCGATCAGCAGGCCAGTGAAGACTACGAAGCCGCGGGAGTCCGGAACCTCCAGGAAGTACGACGGCGACCGCAGGAGATTCTCGAAGAGGGACACATCCTGCTGCGTGGCATTCCAGCCGACCGCCGCGTAGATGAGGTTATTCAGAATGTAGGATTGCCAGAAGTCGTAGGCCGCCCCGGACACGAGCAGGTAGGCCGCGAGAATCACCACCGGGGTGACCGCGCCCGCGAGAATGAACCCCGCTCGTCGACGGCAATACACGATCGCATGGGCGAGGCCGATAACGCCCCAGGCGAACGCGAGCGGCCCCGGCTGGATCTTCGCAAATGGCACCACCGCCAGCGCGACCCCGAACAGGAACGTACGCATCGGACGGACATTCTCCACGTCGCGGATCAGCGGCGCCTGGAGGAAGAACGCCAGCGCGAGGGTGAACACGGCCATGTGCTCGCCGTTGAACGCCGCGAAGTCCCAATACTTGAAGGTGATGACCGTGGTCATCAGAGGCAGGACCAGGATGCGCGCCAACCGGGGAGAGTAGAGTTCCCGCAGACCGAAGAAGAGGAACAGGAATACCCCGATCCAGATGGCCGTCCCCACGACCCGGATCGTGGTGTAGTCGATGGGCAGGCCTAGTAGCCCCAGCGGAACCAGCGAAAACGTCGACAGCGGCCCGAGGGTGGTGTTCTCGAACGAGATCCAGAATCGCGGATCATGGAGCAAGGTCCGGGCGCCGAGGATCAGGCCGGCCTCGTCCGGGTTCAGCTGAAGCTGCGAGAGGGCGGGCAGCCTCATGACGACGAGCGCAACGATCGCCACGCCCAGGAAGAACCCGTCATTGAGCAGCGGGGAGCGCCAGGACGAGGCGCGCCACCGAGTCAGCGTGTGATCGGGAAGGAGCGGCGTCAGCGCAAGGACGATGAGCATGAGCGTCGCGGCCATCCCGGCTGCCGCCCATATCTCGCTCGCGAAACCCCAGGCGGCCACGAGCAAACGAGCTACCAGCTGTTGCAGGCTATCGACCGGCATCTGTATGACGATGTATATGGAGAAAAGGAAGTTACCAGCGGCTGTCAGGTAGCGGCGGGAGTGGCGGCCAGATCGGAAAATCGCGTCAGCGCTATCCCCCGGCGCTGGATCATCTCGATCACACGTGAGTCCTGCAGCGTTCGACGCTCGAGTTCCCAGTCGTGGTAGGCACGCAACCGCGGGTCCGCGGCCAGTTCGGGGGAATCGTAGCCGGGATGGCACATGAGCTCGTAAACGCCTCCCGGCTCCAGTCGCTCGAACAGGTTCGTCAGGTAGGCGACGTCCACCCGCCCGCTGCGCGCGAGGCCGACGAAACGAACGCGCGGCTCACCGCTCCTCCGCTCCGGCATGAGCATTCGGATGATGAGCCCCCTCAGGGCACCGCCCGGATCCCCCGCGCGCACCACGTCGGGCTCGGTGATCCGAACATGCCGCACGTCGAGGCGTCGCGCGATCTCGTCGACGAGCGGGTAGACCCGTGGGTGCATGTGCAGGTGCTCGTGCGCGTTCAGGAAGGCGATGCGCAGGCCCGACGACGCGCACGCGTCCGCCTGCGCCCACAGCTCATCCCAGAGGACTTTCTCACCGATCGCGCCGCGGCTGATCAGCCAGGCCATCGCGAACTTGCTGGGAAACCTTCCGCCATGCCGCGCCAACGCCCGGCTCATCGCCGTTGTCAGCGGACTGCCCTGGCTGAGAGAGAAGTGGACCCCTACTTCGAGCGATGGCACCTCGGCGACCGCTTCGACCGTCTCCCTCAGGTTCGCGGTGTTGCCGAATATGCCGGTGGAAGTGACGATCCCTCTGCGGGCGCACTCGATGATGCCTCGGGTGATCTCGGGGGCGTAGCCGCAATCGTCGGCGTTGACGATGAGGCGCACCACCGACCCCGGATCCTGCATGCTCAAAGGTCCCAGAGACGCACGCGATCGGCTGCCGCGGGGAGCCCGGCTTCCCCTTCCTGTTCCCTGACAGCTCCCGTCGAGTTCGCTTCCACGGCTTCCGCAGGGAGGAGCGGGCCGACCTGGGTGGCGACGAGATAGCTCGGACGCCGCTTCAGTTCGTCGTACATCTTCGCGATGTACTGACCGACGATCCCCAGGCTGATCATGATGAAGCTGCCGATGAGCAGCTCCACGATGATGGTCGTGGCAAAGCCCGAGACGGCGGTCCCGTGGTACCAGGACCAGATCGCATCGGCGGCGACACCAAGGCTGAGCGCCAGGGTGGCCAACCCGAGTCCGGTCACGATATGGAGCGGAGTGTTGGTGAACGAGATCACGCCGGTGATGGCCAGGCCGATCAGCGACCGCAAGGAGAACTTCGTCTGCCCGGCGACCCGCGGATCGACCTGGAAGGGAACGTCGCATTGCGCGAATCCGACCCACTGAACCAGCCCCCGGTACAGGCGGCGCCGCTCGGGGAGGAGGTCGACCACCACCCTGACGACCTGTCTGTCCAGCAGCTTGAAGTCGGAGGAATTCCTCAGATCGAGACCTCCGAGCTTCTCCGAGAGCCAGCCGTAGACGAGCGCGCGCGCCCTCGCGACCAGCGTGTCCACCTTTCGCTCACGCTTGACGGCGTTCACCACCATCGCGCCGTTCCGCCACGCCTCGACCATCTGGGGGATGAGGGACGGTGGATGCTGGAGATCGCTGTCCATCGTCACCACGACGTCGCCCCGAGCGGTTCGCAGCCCCGCGAGGATGGCAGCCTCCTTCCCGAAGTTCCGACTCAGCCGTATCCCGATCACGTTCTCCAGGTCCTGCGCCACCTGGGAGACGCGGTGGAAGGTGGCGTCGCGGCTGCCGTCGTCCACGACGATGATCTCGTTCCGCAACCCCGCTTCGGTCAGAACCCCACGGACGACCCGAACGGCCGTCTCGATGCCCTCGGCTTCGTTGTGCGCAGGCATCACGACCGACACGAGGATGTCCGCTGCCCTGCGTGGATTGCTCATTTTCAAGTCGGGTACGCCGACGGCGTCGGTCATGAAAGTCCCACGAAGCCCCAAACTGGTCCGAACGAGCAGACGGTTCTCGTTCCGGAGACTAATGGCGAGATTGCACGGCCCTCCCGCTTCCACTCCCAAGCCTGATCGAAGCCCGGCGACTTCCTCGGTTCAACGATCAGGCTGGCCGCCGGACAGGACGCTCAGGTCGCTGCGGTATGGTGCCTGAGCAACAAGATATGGCACCATAGCAACAAACTATCGACAGCGTCCCGGCATTGCCGAGCATCCCATCTTCATCCGTTCCGGGCGATCGCTCGAGCGCTTCGAGGTCGAGGCTTGGCGGGTACAGCGCGTTTCCGCGCGCGAATTCCCGGGAACCCTACGCTTGGCGGCGGGAAGTCGAGCCAGTGACGACGACCACGAACCCGGCGCGTTCGGCAGAGGAAATAGCGAAAGGCGTGCCCTTTCATCGCGCCGTCGATGTCCCCCGTCCGGGCCTCCTGGTGGCCCCGAGGGGACGGCCGGCTCCATCTCGACCCCGTCCTGCCGACCAATCGGTTCCACCCGAAGCGATAGTCGATCCCGGTAGGGAGTGCAACCCTCGCAGGCGCGGCCCTTCGCGGACTCCACCCGATTCCACCCGCGGCTTCTCTCCGTCATCCCGGCGCAGCCGGGACCCATCAGTCGGCCAACCCGTCGAAGTCCGAGAGTGGGTTCCGGTCGTCGCGGCACCACGACGCCGGAGAATGTCGAACCATAGGCCACCCCGTCCGCGCATCCCGGGCGAATGGGTCCCGGCCTGCGCCGGGACGACTGGGGATGGGTCGGCCACTCGCTTCTGTCAGATCTCCGGGGGGTGTCAACGGCGGAATGAAATGTCTCACATTCGGCG
>CAZJEH010000043.1:0-21158 GCA_964544905.1 uncultured Gemmatimonas sp. | reverse complement strand
GCCGCCTCGACTTCCGCCTGGCCGGCCACCCGCGCCGACGGCCGCCCTGCTGGGGACCCCGAGCTTCGCC
The DNA here is from genome assembly GCA_964544905.1 of uncultured Gemmatimonas sp. Lineage (GTDB taxonomy): Bacteria > Gemmatimonadota > Gemmatimonadetes > Longimicrobiales > Longimicrobiaceae > WHSP01. Next base: position 21,088 of record CAZJEH010000043.1, on the reverse strand, counting down.
AGCACCTGCTCGGTGTGGTTACGGGCGGTGAAGTAGCTCACGGAGAGGCGCTGGGCGATCTCCGCGTTGCTGCATCCCTCCGCCAGCAGACGGGCCACCGCCGTCTGGCGGGCGGTGAGCCCGAACCGCTCGTGAAGGTCCTCGTCGCTGATGGCCTTCGGAGCCGGCGCGGCCGGCGTCGCGACCGTCGCCACCGGCGCAGCCCTGCGCAGGAGCGCCGAGATCCGCGCCAGGAGCTCCATCACGCTGAACGGCTTGGTCACGTAATCGTCAGCACCCAGTCGGAACCCCTGCAGCTTGTCGGCCTCGAGGTTCCGCGCCGACAGGATCAGGACCGGACACGAATTGCCCCGGTCCCGCAGCTCCTTCAGAACCGAGTACCCGTCACGGTCGGGAAGACCGAGATCCAGGATCACGAGATCCGGCTTCATGCTGGCGATGAGCGGCATCGCCTGCGCCGCCCGCCTGGCTACTTCGACCTCGTACCCGTCGAGGCGAAGGTTCCGCTCGAGGGCGTCCGCGAGGTCCGGGCTATCCTCCACGATGAGGATCCTGCTCATGTTCGGGATCTTGGCTTCTGGATGGATGACGGAAGAATCGCTGCCGCACTCTGAACTTGAAGTCCGAGCGGGCGGCGTTCATGGGTCATTTGACCCAGGGCGACCGTACAAGGTCGAGGAGACCGGCTGATGGGCGGCGTCCAGCCTCGGTCCGAGCCCTACCCGGACGGAGCACCTCGGCCGATAGCACCTCGGCCGATCAGTACCAGCACCGACCGGAAGCAGATTCCCGGGTCCTTCGCTGGAGGCACCGCCCCATGTCCGTCAGGCAGAAAGCCGCTTTCAGCGCGCCCGCTCAGCCTTTCGTACCCAGGAACTGGTCGAGTGTGTTCAGGAACTCGTCGACGTCCAGCGGCTTCGTCAGGTAGCCGTCGGCGCCCGCGGCCGCCAGCCGGTCCTGGGACGCCCTTGTCGCGTCGGCGCTGATCACCACGATCGGGATATCGGCCGTCCGCCTGTCGGCTCGCAGCCGCCGGAACACCTCCTCCCCGGGGATGTCGGGCAGGTGGAGGTCCAGCAGGATGACGTCCGGGCGGTGCTCGACCGCCAGCTCGACTCCCAGCCGGCCCTGCAGCGCCGGTATGGTGCGCCATTTCGGACGCAGTGTAAGGATCGATTCGACCAGGGTCAGGTTCGCCAGGTTGTCCTCGATGTACAGCAGCGTCGCGTTGTTGTGGTCCACGTCGTCAGCTGCTCCGCTGGTCCCGCCGTTCTCCTCGAGCGCCTCCACCGGGTCGTTCGCCGGCTGAAGCTCGAGCCGGAACGTGCTTCCTTCGGGGCTCGAGCTCTCCAACTGCAGGTCGCCACCCATGGCGACCGCGAGCCTCTGCGACAGCGCGAGCCCCAGCCCCGTCCCCTCGACGTCGGTCTGCTCCGCGCCCAGGCGGGAAAAAGGCGTGAACAGCTCGTCGCGACGATCCTCCGGAATCCCCAGACCCGTATCCTGCACCCGGATGGCGATGCGGCCACCCAACCGAGGATCGGGGAGACTGCATCGTAGATACACCTTCCCCCCCGGCCGGTTGTACTTCACGGCATTCGAGAGGAGGTTGAGCAGCACCTGCACCAGCCGCTGCCGATCCGCTCGGACGAAGTGCTCCCCGTTCTCCCAGGGTCCGTCCTCCAGCTCGACCCCGCGCTGGGCCGCGAGCGGGCGCACGAGCCCGACCGCCTCCGCCAGCGCACCCCGGATCCTCACCGGCTCCAGCGAGAAGTTCTGGCGTCCGGCCTCGATCCTGGCGATCTCCAGGACCTCGTTGATGAGGTGCAGCAGGTGCCGCCCGGCTTTAAGGATGTGCTGGATGCCCCGCCGCTGTTCGGGCGGCATGTCCGCGCGGTCGAGAAGCTGCCCGAAGCCGAGAATGCTGTTCATCGGCGTTCGCAGCTCGTGGCTCATCCGCGAGAGGAACTCACTCTTCGCGCGGTTGGCCCGCTCCGCCGCCTCGCGGGCGCGCTCCGCCTCCTGCATCGCCTGCTCGAGGGCGCGCTCAGCCAGCATCCGCTCGGTCACGTCACGGATGTTGAGGACGATCCCGCCACGCGCCGAGTCGTGCAGAAGCGTGCGGCCGAAGGCCTCGACCATCCGCCAGCTCCCGTCCCGGTGCCGGAACCGGTACTCGAGCCGTGATGTCGTACCCGGCTCGCGCACCATGCGAGCGAGGGCGCTCCGGGTCTTCTCCACGTCGTCCGGATGGATGTACTGGAAGCCGCTCCTCCCGATCAGCTCCTCCGGCGGGTACCCGAGGCGCCGCTCGAGCGACGGACTCTGGTACTGCATCACCCCATTCTCGTCCCAGATACAGGTGATGTCGTGCGCGTTCTCGATCAGCGAGCGGAAGTGCTCCTCCCGCTCCCGCAGGGCGTCCTCTGCGGCGTGCCGCTCGGTCACATCGCGGACGTTGAAGACGAACCCGCCCTTCGGATCGTCCGGTGACAGCGCCGTCCCCACCGCTTCGAGGTGCCGCCAGTTGCCGTCGGAGTGACGGAACCGACACTCTATCCGCGCCGGGGATTCCGGGTCCGCCGCCATCCGGGCGAGCTGCGCCCGCACACCGGGCACATCGTCCTGATGGATGAACTCCATGGCGTCGCGCTCCTTGAGCGCCTCCGGTTCGTATCCCAGGATCCGCCGGACGGATGGGCTGCCGTACTGCAGCATCCCATCGACGTCCATGATCACGACCATGTCGTGCGCGTTCTCGATCAGCCGCCGGAAGTGCTTCTCGCTATTCCGGAGCGCTTCCTCGATCCTCCGCCGCTCGGTGACGTCCCGGGCGTTGACGACGATGCTTCGCTCGCCGGAGGGGGCCTCGATCGTCCGGCCGAACGCCTCGAAGACTCGCCAGGTCCCGTCCTTGTGCTTGATGCGGTACTGCGCCGAGCGGACGGTGCCGGGGGTGGTGATGATCTCCGCCAGCGCCGCCTCGATCGGCGGCCGATCGTCATCGCAGATGAAATCCAGCGGGTTCGACCCCAGGAGCTCTTCCGGAGTGTAGCCGAGCAGGTGCTCCACCGATGGCCCCGTGTAGGAGACCCTGCCGTTCTCGTCGAGGACCTGCACGAGGTCGTGGGCGTTCTCGATCAGGCGGCGGAAGTGTTCCTCGCGCTCCTGCAGCCTCCGCTCCGCCTGCTTGCGCAGCGTGATGTCGCGGACGATGGCGATACGCGAATCGTCGGGGAGCGGTACGATCCGGGCCTCGTACTCGAATACCTTGCCGGCCTCGGTCAGCGGGTATTCGACGATGGTGGGCTCCTTGTCGCGGCTGACCCTCTCCAGCCCTTCCGCGATGAGGCGAGAGACGTCGGGCGGCATGACGTCGGTCACGCGCTTCCCGATGAACTGCTCGGGCGGAAGATAGGGGGTCTGGCCGCCTCCAGACCGGAAGTGGAGGATCGTTCCATCCGCTTCCAGGCGGAAATAGAGGTCCGGTAGCGCCTGGAAGATTCCCTGCAGCTCGTCCGTCCTGCGGGTCAGCTCCGCTCGCGCCTGCTCGTGGTCGCGGACGGATGCGCTGAGCGCTTCGTTCGCCGCCTGCAGCTCGGCCGTCCGTTCGGCGACCCTCGCCTCCAGCTCCTCGTTGGCGCGACGGATCGCCGCCTCGGCCATCTTCCGCTCGTGGATGTTGCGAACGTTGGCGAGCACGCGGTCCTCGCCGCGGATCGTCACCCCGTTCAGCTTGACCTCCACCCACACCCGCTCGTCGCCCCGTCGGACCAGCCACTCGAAGCGCTGTGGCTCGCCCGCGGCCGCCTTGCGGATGTACGCGATGGCCCGCTCCCGGCTCGTCGGATCGTCCGGATCGCTGATCGCGTCGAGCCCGGCTCGCTTCAGCTCGTCGACCGGCATCCCGTGGATCTCGGAGGCCTGCTGGTTGACGTCCAGCACCGCGCCCGTGACAGGGTCGTGGACGAAGATGCCGTCGCTGGCGAGATCGAAGATCGTGCGGTAGCTCTCCTCCGACAGGCGGAGCTGCTCCTCCGCCTTCTTCTCGTGCGTCACGTCCTGGTGGACGAGGATCACCTCTCGCATCTTCCCCGATGGATCCCGCACAGGGAACATGAAACCCTGCACCCACCGGGCGCCTGGCGCGTCCGGCGTGTCCGCGACGCGGCTGCCATCGAACAGCACCGGCGGCAGGAACACCATCTCCCCGGCGAAGCCGCGGCGAATGGTCTCCCGGATCGGCTCGAGCTGCGGCTCGGTAAGCGGGTTGAAGTCCGCGAGCCCCTCCATTCCGAAGCCCCAGAACGCCTCGAACGCAGGGTTGACCTGCAGCGTGCGGCCTTCCGGATCGAAGATCTGGACGCTGAAGGGGAACTGCATGAAAAGCCCGCGGAAGCGGGCCTCGGAAGAGCGAAGCGCCTCCTGCGTCCGACGCAGCTCGGTGATGTCCTGGGTGGTGCCGAACACGCGGAGCGGCTTCCCATCGTCATCCCGTTCGATGAGCGCGCGGACCATGACCCAGCCGACGCTCCCGTCCACGCGGACGGTACGCGCCTGGAACTCGAACGCCCGCTCGCCCTTCAGGGCTTCCTCGACGACCTCGTCGACCCGCCCCCTGTCCTCCGGGTGGATGAAACTGACGAAGTCGTCGTAGCTGCTGGGTGACGAGTCGCGCCAGACGCCGGCCATCCGGGTCAGGTTCTCGGACCAGGTTACGACGTTCGCGCCGAGGTCCCACTTCCAGCTACCGAGCCCGGCCAGAAGTTCGACGTCGCCGGCGCGGATCGCGTGCTCGCCGGACAGCCCTCCCGATCGACTATCGATCTCACGCTCGAGGTGCAGCGCGAGCGTCTGCGCGACACCGAGCAGGAAGAGCCGTTCGGCCGGCGCCAGCGCGCGCTCCGCGCGCGGGTCGCCGACGAGGAGCCCCCGTGGCGCCGTCGACGGGCCGACGAGAACGCGGAAAGGCCTCCCGCCGACGTCGAATCCCGGGATCGTGGGCGCGCTCGCGACGTCAGCACGGTCGAAGGGCTGGGAATCGGCTGGAAGATGTATGCGCAGGATCGGTTCGGCCGCGCCGCCTGCCCGAACCCAGAGGGCCAGACGCCGCAGCCCGAGCGCATCCAGCGCGGCTTGGAGACCTGAATGGAGTGGGTCCGCGTCCGGGGAGAGCGGTGCCGAGGCGATGGCCGCCAGCACCGCCTCCAGATCGACTGTCGGAGACTCGCTCAGGACCACGCCGGATACCGTTCTGCTCATTGTAAAGCTCGGGGACCGCGGGGCGACGGGCCGGGGGAGGGAGTCGCGTGAACACCTCTGTGTAGTCGCCTGCTGGAAGCTATACGGCGGCAAATGCCTCAGCAAGGCCGGACCCGCGCCTGAGGGCCGTTGATCGCGTCGACCTTCGGTGCCGATCCAACCGGCGAGAAGGCCGCGCAAGGACGCCGCGCGCGGGCAGCAGACTAACCCACCTGCAAACGGGAAACGCAACCGATGTACAGCAACGCGGGAGACATGCAGGGACCCCGTCTATTGTATCAATATTGCACGTCTCGAAATATAGCCCGGCCCTTGTCGGCACTACGACAGTCGGGCGAATCGGAATCGCGAACGGCGGATCCGGAAGGGACGTCAGCAGGGCCACGGCGGAGCCCCTGCTAACCTTCGTGATTCGAACCGCCTACCCGGTGCGGTTTGAAAGCCGTCAGGTTACGCACGCTGCAGAGGGAACGCTCGGCCGCGCATTTGAAGATGCCTCTTGACATGCTCATCACGCCGTGGAAGTGATAGTACGTAGCAGCGCGCACGCTATGTGCAGCATTGGGTTGTTTGTGTCGAGTAGACGGCAGAGCCTTGTCTTTCCGTTACTCACCCATTAGGTATGCTGCGTCCACTGTAGTTGCCGGAACGTTCAACACAGAACGCAAGATGGCCCAACGAAACGAGAAGGTCTTCGAACGTGTTCGACAGGAGCTGTCGAAGAATCCGAGCCTTGGATCGCGGGAGCTTTACGAATTGGCGCAAGGCGTCGACAAGTCGATAGCTCAGGATACCCTACAGCAGTTCCACGCGCGGTACGTATTGCCGGTGAAGCGCGAGCGTGCGAAGGCAGGTGGAGGCCGAGGGGGTCGCAGAACTCGCGCTGGCGCTGCCGTGGCAGGTGGTCGTCGTGGGCGAAGGGCGGCCGCCGCCGCTCCGGAGGCGGGCGCGGAACAGCCCGCTCAGACGACCGCGGGGCGGCGTCGGGGCAGGCGTCCCGCTTCGGCTGGTGCCGCTGGAGCCGGACAAGGCGGGGGAGCGTCGCGTGAGCAGGTCCGGTCGGTACTGCTCCAGTTCGCGCAGGAACTGACCGACGCGGAAAGCCGCTCCAGCCTCGTCAAGGTGCTGAGCCGCGTCGACAACTACGTGGACCGTATCGTCCCGCGCGGCTGATCAGATGTAAGACGGGTCGCTGTCGCGGCTGAACGCACGACAGCGACCCGGCTTTCGTTCCGGCAAGACTTCAGCGGTCCAGTTCCCGCATCAGGTCGCGCAGATCCAGGGCACTGGTCGTCATCGCCAGCTGTCCGTCGGGTGTGTAGGGCCACTCCTCCTTTGGACGATCCCAATACAACTCCAGTCCGTTCCCGTCGGGATCGGACAGATAGAGCGCTTCGCTGACGCCATGATCGGAAGCGCCCTGCAGCGGGATTCGGGCGTCCATCAACCGTTTGAGAGCGTCCGCCAGAAGCCTGCGCTCGGGATATCGGATGGCGACGTGATACAGCCCGGTCGTCCCCGGCGGTGGCGGCGCGCCGCCCCTGCTCTCCCAGGTGTTCAGACCAATGTGATGATGGTATCCGCCGGCGCTGAGGAAGGCCGCACCCGGATATCGCTGCATCAGCTCGAAGCCGAGCACGTCGCGGTAGAAGGCGATCGATCGCTCGAGGTCCGAGACCTTTAGATGCACATGGCCGATGTCGACGCGTGGGTCGATGGGGTTCATCGTGTTACCGCGAAACGTGTCACCGCGCTCTCATCGCGCTGCAGTGATTGGAGATACTGTGGATAGTGCCGGTCCGCGCGTCCGAGCGCCATAGGAGACATGGCCGTTCCGCTCCGGCCGGGCGAATCCTGTAGTTCTGCCGCTCGAGATTGTCTCTCGCCCACCTTTCCCGGGCAACGAACAGGATGCTGGGGCTGTCAATCATCCAGGAAGGGTGACTTGCGAGGCGTCACCGACTCGAACAGCCGCATGGCCGACTGGAGATACTTCGCGGCCTGTCGTCCGTCGTCGTCGCGCCTCAATGCCCGCAGGGCATCGTCCAGGAAGCTGGTTGTCCTCGCTGCGCGCTCCTCCCCAATAAAGTCCGAATCAAGGTCGTTGCGGAGGCGCTGAATCATCTCCGCGACCCTGTCCGCCCGGACCGGGCTGTCGCCCACCCGGAGCGCTTCGCTATAGAGTTCCGACAGCTTTCGCCGGAGCGCTTCCCCTGCTTCGTTCATATGCCCTCCGAGGCGAGGGTTCAAAGCGGTTGTACGGGAATTCAGGATCGCCGAATCCTGGTGTTTATCAGGCAAACCCGAATCGTGAGCTTTCCCGGGGGTGGCCTACCCTCTTCTCTGACGCAGGAAGAGTTGGTCCCTCCTGATCCTGGAGGGAAACAACCGAAGTCCTGCACCGTCATCAGTAAGTCGGCCCCTGATCCCGGCGCCGGAGGCCGTGTCAAAACTGCCCGATGGTCCTTCGTCGCGCGGGCCCGGTGCGCGTCGGGTGCAACCGAAACCCACCAACGTCATCCCGGCGCAGGCCGGGATCCATCCGCCTGTCTATGCGCGGATGCATACTCATAACGCGTTTCACAACAACGTAATGCGAGCTCTCGGCGACCGAGAATCCATTGGCGTTTTTCTTAGTAATGGGTCCCGGCCTGCGCCGGGACGACGGGGAAGGTCAAACGGTTTCAACACACTCTCGCACGCCGGGATCCATTGGCCCAGCAACAGGATAGGACCATCCTTCCCATGTCGGGCCGACTGATGGGTCCCGGCCTGCGCCGGGACGACGGGGAAGGTTGAGTGATTTCGAGACACGGTCCCGCGCCTGGATGACGGTGGCGGGTTTCAGCCGCACTGAACCCACACCGGGTCAGTGCCACAACGGACCATCCGGCTGTTTTGACGCGGCCTCGAAAGCCGGGATCCATCCGCGTGTCTATGCGCGGATGCATACGGATTACGCGTTGCACAACAACGTGGTGTAAGCAATCGCGCACCGGTATACCATCTGCGTTTCTGCGAGTAATGGATCCCGGCCTGCGCCAGGATGACGGGGGTGGGGACATAGCCTGTCGCCGCCCGATCGTCGACGATGACGGTAGCGGGTGCACGGATGGGGCCGTTCACGGTCCCCTGCCCAGGGTGACGGATCTGGATCTAAGGTTTGTTGACACAGCCTCACAGGCCCGGATCCATTGTTCTCGATACGCAATAGATCGTTTCCAGCGGTCGCCCCCCCCCTCCAGCGGTTTCCGTCGGCTTCCCCGTCGTCCCGGCGAAGACCGGGACGCAGCAGCCATCTGGTGCACGAAGGCTGTGGTCATGACACGCCCTCCCTTGCCGGAACGACCCTAAGCGGCTGTCGATTCCCCTCGACCCCAGCCAATCCGCAAGCCCGTCTGCCCATCCTCAGTCCGCCATCTGCAGCTCGTAGTGGTCACCGCGCTTCGTCAGGGCGACGCGCGAGCCGAACACCGCGCTCAGCTGTTCGGACGTAAGCACCTCATCGGGCTCGCCATTGGCCGCGATTCTGCCGTCCTGCAGCAGCACCACCCGGTCGATCTCGGGGATGATCTCCTCCACGTGATGGGTGACGAGGATCAGCGTCGTCCCCTGGTTCGCGAGATGGCGGAGCCTCCGGAGGAAGTCATGCCGAGCGACGATGTCGAGGCCCGAGGTCGGCTCGTCCAGCACCAGTAGCGGGGGCTGGTGCACGAGCGCGCGGGCGATCAGGACCCGGCGGACCTCACCCGTCGACATCCGGTGCATCTTGCGGTCCGCGAGCGCTTCGGAGTCCACCTGCGCTAGTGCGCGCCGGGCACTCTCCCGCATCTCGCCGGTCACCTCGTGGTGAAAGAACACCACCTCGCTGGCGAAGAAGCCCGCGATGACGGCTTCGATCCCTGTGACGTGCCCCATGCTCGAGCCATCGACGAACCGCTGGTGCAGGTCCGTCGAGACGACGCCGATGCGGGTCCTGAGCTCGGTGAGGTTCCACCGGTCGCGCCCGAAGATGCGAAGCGGCGGGTCGTCTCCCGCCCGAGCCAGCGGATACAGGTCGCCGGTCAACAGCCGGATCAGGGTCGATTTTCCGGATCCGTTCGGGCCGATGATCGCCGTGTGCTCGCCGCGGCGGATGCTGAGGGTCATCCCGTCGATGACCGTGTTGCCGGACCTGACCACCGTGGCGCGATCGAGCTGGATGAGGGGATCCTCCGCGGTCGATACACCCGCCGCCGTCATGCGGGCCAGCGCCTCACCACGTGCCATGGCCTATCCACCGGAGTGCCGTACGTCGGTTATGCGCCATAGTGCGACCCAGCCGGAACGGCGTCATCGATCGAATCGACATCATCTTGCTTGACGGACGGCTCCGGGTGTTGCGCTCAGTGTCCGTTCCGCCTGTCCGAGGTGCCGGTGCTGATGCGGAGCGATCAGCGACAGCGCCGAGTAAAGCGAGTAGCGGACGTTGGCGGCGAACGGCGAGACGACCTTGACCCGGTGGATCGGCAACCCGTCCGCCGCCCGGACGCAGTCCATCTGCTCCTTCTGCAATCGTTCGAACTCCCTCACCAGGACGGCTTTCGGCTGGTCGGCCGTGGGAACGAACGAAGCGGTCGTCCTGACCCGGATACGCGGCTTGGGCCCGGTCATGGCAGAGACCAGCCATCCCTGGAAGTCCCGGCGGAAGCGCTCCGGCGCTCCACCTCCCAGCGCGCGAGCCCGTTCGATGCCCTCCGGCAGGAGGCGAAGATACGCGTCCGAGGTCAGGTTGAGGTGGGCGATGCACTCGGCCGCCGACCAACTCTCAGGAGCGGGCCGCCGGGCCCATTCCTCGTCCCCGTACTTCTCGTCGAGGACGCGCAGGCGCCGGAGCGCCCCCTCGAACTCCGCCTCGATCTCCTGCAGTTGCGGATGCATGTCGTTGCCTCCTCACGCTGCCCTGGCCCAGGCAGGCCGCGCCGCGAGTATCCGCTCGTAAACCGGGCAGCTCGGTTCGTGAGCGCCGGGCAGATAGCCCGTGCTGACCAGGAACTCGCGGACGATCTCCCCTCCGATGAACACGAACTCCTTCCGGAACAGGCCCTTCCAATGCTCCAGCGTGAGCGGATGATGGTGGTCCAGCCAGCCGGCGAACGAGCCATATCGCTCACGAAGGCCCAGGATCCTTCTCGCATTCTCGATCGCGGCGTTCACCTTCAGCCGGTTCCGGATGATGCCGGGATCCGCCAGCAACCGCGCGCGGTCTTCGTCGCCGTAAGCGGCGACCGTCGCGACGTCGAAGTTGTCGTACGCGCGCCGGAGATCCTGCCGCTTTCGGAGGATGAGACGCCAGGACAGTCCGGCTTGGTTGATCTCCATCATCAGGCGCTCGAAGAGATCGTCGTCCTCGTACAGCGGGAAGCCGTACTCCTGGTCGTGATAGGCTTTGTGGAAGGGATCGTCTCCCGCAACCCGACAGTAGCTCATGGCTTTCCACCATCTCCAGCCGCGGAGGCGGCGTCCGATCCCTTCCGGGACTTCTCCGCGCGCTTTCTACCGGCTTCGGAAATCGCGCCCCGCGGATCGCGCTTCATTGTCCGGATGTGCTCGGCCCGTCGGAAGCGGAGCGCGGACCAATCGTCGTCGATCGAGACCTGTCGAACGGGCTCCAGGCCGAGCGCGCCCAGTGCCTCCCAGCCGCTGTCGCGGTTGAAGTCGGGCCTATACCGTTTCGAGGACGATTTCGGGTAGGCGAACCAGATCACCGGGTCGTCCGCCAGGCGTCCCTCCAGCCGGGCGGCCAGTTCTTCGATGCGCCGCCTTGTCGTCACGAAGAACAGGGCGAAGGAGATCGGGCCCATCCGGTCGAGAGTGCGATAGACGCTCACGCCTTCGAGAGCGGCCACCTCGGGCTCGACTTCCGCGGGCGCGTCGAGGATGAGGATCTCGCGCTGGTCCTCGAGGATGAGCTTCTTGAACAGGGGCGTCATCGGGACCTCGCTGACGCAGGGTAGAAACGAATGCGATGCGGCGGCACCTCGAATCCCCTGTACACAACGTCGTGGTCGCCGACGGACCTCGGCGGCGAGAACGCCCGGTGAACGGTGGACCCAGAGTACAATCCTGCGTGTCCGTCCGGACGTCGATCCATAGTCTTCCGAAGCGGAATGGATGCGAGTCCGACTCATCAGGCCCTATCCAGCAGGCGGAGGGTCAGTTCGGTCGTGAGGCCGAACGCCAGGTGACCCGCCAATCCGCGTGCGTGCGCCTGCCAGGGGAAGGCACGAGGTCCGGGGGTGAAGCCGAGCAGGGCGTTGCCGGCCTCGTCCACCGTCAGGAAGAAGGCGACGCCGAAAGCCAGTCCGGCCGCGGTGTCCACGGCGGGTACCCGTCCGCGCAGGGCGGCGTAGAGCGCCCCCGCCCCGGCGCCGAGTGCCCAGTGGATCGTTTCCCCGGCGCGCTTCCTCTCGTCGTCCGACAGCTCCCGGCCGACGATGTGCGCTGCCTTCTCAGCGGCTGACTCGTAGGCGGTCCGGCCCTCGCGCGCCGCGTCTTCCCGCGCGCGAGCGGCGTCGTCCTCGCGCTGGTAGAGGTAGGTGGTGACCTTCCCCATCACCCAGGTCGCGGCGAGCCCGGAGAGGACCCCTTTCATCAGGTCGCCGATCCCATCGTCGCGCTTCTTCATACCATCCCCCTCAGCTCTTGCCCCCCATGCGGGCGGCCGTCCGTACCCGGCGCCGACCCCCGGTCATTCTACCCATTCGCGCTGCGAGGTAACAGGCCATCTTGCCGATGCGGGTCAGCAAACGGCTGCGAACGCTCGGCGCATCTGCCGCCCAGCTCGAGAGGAAGGGAGGGGACGATGGTACGATCAGGCGACGTTATCGAGCACCCCATCAGCGGCGAGACGATGATCTTCCTGCGGACGCCGGAGGAAACCGGAGGGGAGCTACTGCAGATCGAGCTCATCGTCATCCCTGGCGGCCGGGTCGCGGGTGAGCACATCCATCCCCGACAGGAGGAGCGATTCTACATCCGCCGTGGTGAGATGACCATCGAGATCGACGGGGACAGGCGCGTCCTGCACCCGGGTGACGAGGCGATCGTTCCTCCCGGGACACGTCACGTCTGGTGGAACTCGGGAGATGGCGAGCTGAACGCGATCGTCGAGTTCCGGCCCGGCGGCCGCTTCGCGGACTTCATCACGACCTACTTCGGGCTGGCGAAGACCGGGCAGGTGGACGAGAACGGCTTCCCCGGCGTGCTGCAGTCGGCGGTGACCCTGCACGAATACCGCGACACGACCCGGATGACGTCGATCCCGGAGCCGGTGCAGAAGTACGTACTGCCCGTCGTTGCGGCCTTCGGGCGGATGCTGGGGCTCCGGCCGGACTACCCGTACCCGCGGCGCTCCCGGGTCCTCCGAGGAATGGAGATCTGGCGGCCGCAGGAAACGCCCGAGGAAATCATGGTCGGGTAGCCGGTGAGACCGACCGGAGCTCGACGGCGGTTGGCTCGAGTAGGCCGGGTAGAGAACGATCGGGCAGAAGAACGTTGAAGGAGGAGCGGTCGGCGGCCACCCGAGTGAGAGGTGACGTCGACCGCATTGCTTGGGCTGGTCTCTCCCGCCCGATTGTTACGAGCGCCCCAGCGGGTCCATGCTGTCTCCCACCGAGCCATCGACAAGTCTCGCGAGGAGGCGCGAAGACGCTACGGACTGCGGGCAATCCTCCCGTCTCGTCGGTGAGCCTCCAACGGGACTCGGCCAGGACCCCCGCGCCGGTTCCTGCACGGGTACCCCACCGATCCGCGTCATGCTAGCTTCATCGGCACGCGACTCCCCCAGTTTGGGCGCCGGACCGAGACCGTTTACGACGAGCTACAGAACGGCTTATCGCTGCGACCGCGCAGCATCTGAACGACGAACACGATGGCCAACCCGACAGCTTCCCCCGCAGGTACCTCGTTCTTCGACGACCTGTCCGCGCGCGGGCTTGTGCACACTTACAGCGAAGGTGTGCAGGACCACCTGAGTAGCGGGCGAGTGACCGCCTATGCCGGCTTCGACCCGACTGCGGACAGCATGCATGTCGGACATCTACTGCCGCTGCTCGCGCTGGCGAGACTGCAGCGGGCCGGGCATCGCCCGATCTTTGTCGTCGGGGGCGGGACCGGAATGATCGGCGATCCCAGCGGCAAGACCCGCGAGCGGCAGTTGCTGACGCGTGAACAGGTCGAGCACAACGTTGAATGCCTGAGACGGCAGGCGGAGCCGTTGCTCGATTTCTCGGGCGAGCACGGCGCCCTGCTGGTCGACAACCACGACTGGCTCGGCTCGTTGCGGCTGATCGATTTCCTGCGCGACGTCGGCAAGCACTTCACGCTCAACTACATGCTCGCCAAGGAGTCGGTCGCGAGGCGTCTCGAGCAGGAGGACGGGCTGTCGATAACCGAGTTCAGCTACATGCTGCTGCAGGCGAACGACTACCTCGTGCTGTCGGATCGGTACGGCTGCAGCCTCCAGCTCGGGGGCAGCGATCAGTGGGGCAACATCACTGCGGGGATCGAGCTGATCCGGAAGGTGAGGGGGCGCCACGTGCACGGTATCGTGCTCCCGCTGATGACGACGGCGTCCGGGACCAAGTTCGGGAAGACGGAGGCCGGCGCGGTCTGGCTCGACCCCGCCCGGACCTCGCCCTTCCGGTTCTACCAGTTCTGGCTGAACACCGACGACCGGGACGTCGAGCAGTATCTGAAGAGCTTCACGTTCCTGTCAGTGGAGGAGATTGCCGACGTGGTCGCCGAGCAGGAGCGCGACCCCGCGGCACGGGTGGGGCAGCGCAGGCTGGCGGCCGAGGTCACGCGGCTGGTGCACGGTGAGGATGGACTGGCTCGGGCGGAGCGGGCTACCGGCGTGCTCTTCGGCAGCGTTGCGGTCCGGGAGCTGGGCGCGGACGAACTGCTCGAGGTGTTCGCCGATGTCCCCTCGACCGAGCTGCCGCTGCAGGACCTCCAGGGCGAGGGGCTGTCGGTGGTCGACGCGATGGTTGCCGCCGGGGCGGCGGCTTCGAAAGGCGAAGCCCGGCGGCTGATCAGCGGTGGCGGCGTCTACGTCAACGGCGAGCGTGTGGGCGCCCCCGAGGAGCGTCTCACCAGCGACGCCGCGATCGGCGGAAAGGTGGTGGTGCTGCGCAAGGGGAAGAAGCAGAACTACCTCGTCCGTTTCAGGTGACGGACGCGGAGATGTGCAACACGTTCGTTGTTTCCTGGGAGACAGCATTCTGAGGAAGGACGATGGGCACTGACCGTCGAATCGATTACATCGAGCTACCGGCTGCCGACCTCGATCGGGCGAAGGAATTCTACGGCGAGGTCTTCGGCTGGCGATTCGAGGCCTGCGGACCCGACTACTGCGCCTTCAACGACGGGCAATTGGATGGCGGCTTCTACCGGTCGGACCGTCGCGCTTCGACGGAGGACGGCTCCGCGCTCGTCGTCATCTACGCCGACGATCTCGAAGCCACGGCGCGACGGGTGACGGAGCACGGCGGAGCCATCGTCAAGGACATCTTCTCCTTTCCCGGCGGGCGGCGGTTCCATTTCGCCGACCCGAACGGTAACGAACTCGCCGTGTGGTCGGATCGGTAACTCAGGCGAAGCAGCAAAGCCGCAACGAAGAGTTCACCTCGCCATCTCAGGACAGACGTAGGGCTCGTCCGCGCGCTCGAAACGCTGCTCCTCCGTGCCCGAGACGAGGTCCAGCGCCAGGGTAAGGGACCGCTCGTCGACCTGGCGGATGGTGGCGCGGATCGGCGCGCCGTCCTCGTTCCACTCAATGACGCTATCGCCGGCCGCCGTCCAGCGCGCGAGGCGATAGACTTCCCAGCAGGAATCCATCAACAGCGTTCCGTCGGAGAGGAAGATCCGCAGTTGGCCGGGTGGTGCGCCGGGATCCTGGCCGCGCCAGGCTCGATCCCTCAGGAGGGACAGAGGACCGGCTGCGGGCTCGGGGTCGGCGCTGTTGGCGTCCGCCGGAGAGGCGGCGGCCGCGTCGGGCACTTCTCCTTGGTCCGCCGGCGCGGGCGGCTCAGCCGCGCACCCGGCGATGAGAGCGAGCAGCATCGCGATCGCCCCGCGGCGGGCGACTTCGTACCATCGCGCACGATCCATCGCAGACTCCTTGTCGCGGTCGCCTACTCTTCCCTGATCGCCTCCATGGGCGTGCTGCGGAAGACCTCCCGGCTCGCCGACAGACCCACCAGCACACTGAGGGCCGCGATGACCAGCGCGAGCCCCAGCATGGAGCCGATATCGATCGTGAAGGGGACCTCGAACAGGAATCGGGCCAGCGCCCACGCCCCGATCGTCGACAACCCCGTGCCGACGACCACGGACAGCAGCCCGAGCAGGGCGTACTCCGTGACCAGAATCGCGCCGATCTGGCGGCGGGTGGCGCCGAGGGTCTTCAACAGGACGCTCTCGCGAATCCGCTGCAGCCGTCCCGTGGCCACCGCGCCGAGCAGCACGATGAACCCCGTCGCGACGGAGAAGGCCGCCAGAAAGCGGATCACGAGGGCCACCCGGCCGATCACGTCGTCGAGAGCGCGCTGGATCAGCGTCAGGTCGATCGCTGAGACGTTCGGGTGCTCGGTGACGACATCCCGCTGGATGATTGCGCGCTCGGTCGCGTCGTCGACGCGCGCCAGGAAGACCCACATCCGCGGGGCGCCGGCGAGCGCATCGGGTTCGAACACGGCGAAGAAGTTCGGCTCGAGCCGGGCCCAGTCGACCTGACGGAGCGACGTCACCCTCGTCGGAACGATCACTCCCTGGATATCCCAGTCGATCCGATCACCGAGGTCCACCCCGAGGTCCCGGGCGACATCCTGCTCGAGCGACACTTCGAAGATCCTGTCGCCGGTCGGCGCAGCCGCATTGCCTTCTGGGGCCGCGCGGTCGCTCGTGCCCGCCACCGATCTCGCCCACCACTCTCCCGCGACGAGCCGTTCCGACGCCGTGAGCGTATCGCGGAACGTCGACCGGTACTCGCGGCGGACCGCCCACCCACGGGGGCGCGGCCGCTCCCGGCCCCCTTGCTCCATGCTCGGATCCGCGTCCGCCGATGCTCCGGTCCGGCCAGACGCGTTCTCGTCGAAGGCATCATCATCCACCGTCGCACCGCGATCCGGCCCTACCGCGATGCCGTTGATGGAGGCGACACGCATGGGGACGATGGCCGCCGCCTGCATGATCTCCGCCCCGCGCGCCGCGAAGACGGCCTCGACATCCTCGACCTGGTCCTGCTGGACATCCAGGAGAATCAGGTTTCCGCGGGATTCCACGTCGACGGAGAGGGTCTGGAGGATGTTCGTCTGCGTCAGCAGGAGGGTGGCGATGAGGAAGACGCCGAAACCCAGGGCCAGGACCACCGTCGTCGTCTGGTTGCCGGGCCGGTAGAGGTTCGCGAGCCCCTGACGGAGCGGATAGGCGAGCGCCGACCGCGGGATCCGTCGCACGAGAGCGGTCACCGCGTGCGCCGCCGCCCACAGCACGAGCAGCGTCCCGCCGATACCGAGCGTGACGTTGATCCCCACCCAGGGGCGTCCCGCCTGGTACATGATCAGCAGCAGGACGCTCGCCGACAGTGCGATCCAGGCGGCCCAGCGAAGCGGATCGGCGGCGGGCATCCGGAGCGGCTCGACCCGCCGGCGGAGGGCCGTCAGCGGCGAGACGTTGCGTACCTGGAGGAGCGGGAGCAGAGCGAATATGACCGCCGTCCACAATCCGACGATGATGCCCGTCAGGATCGCGAGTCCGTCGAGGCGGATCTCCACGTCGACAGGGAGGAGACCGACGAGCATCTGCGGAAGTGCCCACTGCACTCCGGCGCCCAGCACCACCCCGACCGCCGCACCGGCCAGCCCCATCCCCGCCGCCTGCAGGAGGTAGATGGCGAGCACCTGCCCGGACGTCGCGCCGATGCAGCGGAACACGGCGACCGTATCGACCTTGCGCGCCATGTACGCCCCCATCGCGCTGGCGACGCCGATCCCCCCGAGCAGCAGCGCGAAGACGGCGACCATCCCCAGGAAATCCGACAGGTTTCCCAGGGCGTTCTCCATCCGCTCCTGCTGCTCCTCCACCGTCCGCGCGCGGACACGCTCTGCGCGCCACAGCGGCTCGTTGCCGTCGACGAAGGCGTCGGCCTGGAGGGGATCGGGGATGCGCAGGAACGCCTCGTACTCGACCCGGGCACCGTACCCGAGCAGCTCCGTCTCCGGGAGCGAGGCTGCCGGGAAGAAGACGCGCGGAGCGAACGACGATGCCACCTCGATGTCCCCCGGCAGCTTGCGCAGTGCCCCGGCGATTCGGAACCGCGCCGCGCCGATCGAGATCGAGTCACCGACCTCCGCCCCGATGGCGACCAGCAACGCCGGGTCGACGATGATGTTCCGGCCGTCGTGGAGCGTCGCCCACGCGTTCGCGGGGTCCGTCTCGATCTCCCCGTAGAAGGGGAACCCCGGCTCCGGCGCTCGCACCTGCACGAGCCGCGTTCCCCCCGTCGCGGGATTGAGCGCCATGGACGCGAACGAGGTTACGTGCGCGACCGATACGCCCGACGATTCCATCGAGTCCAGCAACGCGAGTGTACCGGGCTGGAACGGCTCGCGACTCATCAGGCGGACGTCGGCGCCGAGCATTGCGCGGGCCTGGTTGCGGACCTCCGTTTGGAGGTTGGATGCCAGGCTCTTCACCGCCACGAGCGCCGCCACGCCCAGCGAGATCGCGGAGAGGAACAGGAAGAGCCGCCGACGCGCGAACCGGCTCTCGCGCCAGGCGAGGGACAGGAGGCGGGAGAGGCTCATGCGGCCGCCGGGCTGTCCGAGACGATCACGCCGTCGGCCAGACGGATCGTGCGGCGGGCCCGCTGGGCAAGGGCGGAATCGTGCGTCACCAGGACCAGCGTCGTCCGGCGTTCGCGGTTCAGCTCCTCCATCAGCCCGATGATCGACTCGCCGGTGGCGGCGTCGAGGTTGCCGGTCGGCTCATCGGCAAAGAGGATACTCGGCTCGTGCACGAACGCGCGCGCGAGCGCGACCCGTTGCTGCTCGCCGCCCGAAAGCTGCGCGGGATAGTGGTCGAGACGATCGCGCAGGCCGACCCTGGCCAGGAGCTCGGCTGCCCGCTGTCCCGCGCCGCTGTCGCCCCGCAGTTCGAGCGGCACCTGCACGTTCTCGCGCGCCGTCAGCGAGGGGATCAGCTGGAAGGATTGGAAGACGAAGCCCACCGTCTCCCGACGAAACCGCGCCCGCTCGTCCTCGCTGAGGCCGGCCAGGTCGGTCCCGGCGAGGCGCACCGATCCCCGCGACGGTGTATCCAGACCAGCGAGCAGTCCCAGGAGCGTCGTCTTGCCGCTGCCGGACGGCCCCAGGATGGCGACGAAGTCCCCTGCCTCGACGTGCAGGTTGACGTCTCGCAGGACCGTCAGCGCGCGATCGCCGCTTCGATAGGTCTTCTCCAGGTCCTTCGCGATGAGCATGAAACGAATGTCGATAAAGCTGTTAGCGGGTGTCGTGGTCGCCGTGCTGATGATCGGCTGCGAAGCGGACGCGCGCAACTCGGTGGAGGCTGATGGCGCACCCCCGGGCGCGGTCGATGAGTCCGCCGGCGGGGCCACCCCTGCCGACCCCGAAACGACGACGGACGACCTTTCGGATGTCCATGTCGCGACCGAGCCGGAGACTCAGGCGGATCGGGTCGTGCTCTTCGTGGGCACCAGCTTGACCGCCGGCCTCGGTGTGGCGGACACCGAGGCATATCCACGACTGATCCAGGAACGCATCCGATCCGACGGTCTTCCCTTCCGCGTCGTGAACGCTGGAGTGAGCGGCGAAACCTCGGCCGGCGCCCTCGCCCGCATCGATTGGCTGCTCCGTCAGGACTTCGACGTGCTCGTTCTCGAGACGGGCGCCAACGACATGCTGAGGGGCGTCGATCCGGCAGCGGTCGAGCGCAACGTACAGGCGATCGTCGACCGGGTCCGGGCGGCAAGGCCCGATGCAGAGATCATCCTCGCCGGGATGCTGGCCCTCCCCAACCTCGGCCGTGAATACGGGGAGCAGTTCGAGGCGCTGTACGCCCGGATCGCCGAGGCGAACGATCTCACGCTGATTCCGTTCCTGCTCGATGGCGTCGCCGCCGACCCGGCCCTCAATCAGGCGGACGGTATTCATCCCAACCCCGCCGGTCACCGACGGGTGGCGGAGACGGTGTGGCGATATCTGCGACCCGTGCTGGAGGAGGCGATGCAAGGGGCCGCCTAGACGGGGCCCACCCGCCTTGTAAGCCGAGGCGGGGCACAGGAGTTCGACCCGGACGCATGCCTGTGACCGTCCCCGTCCTGCGCGGGCTGACCCTCTTGCGCGCTGAGGCATTCGCGGCTCTGCCGCGGCAGCCCTGGCGCGGGCATCCACCAACCAGGAACACGACAGAAGGACGTTGGTTCTCCCGCGCGGTGGATGAGCGCGGCCGGAGGAAGGCACCGTAATGGCCCGGCCGGCTCCCCGCGGGCGTTGGCGCGACCATGCTCGTGCACGACCCTGGAATCAATTCAATCCCGCAACAGCGAGTCGAGCGGACTACGGACGGCCCTCCCTCCCCTGTTCAGCACATGCGTGTAGATCATCGTCGTCCTGACGTCCCGATGACCGAGGAGCTCCTGTACCGTTCGGATATCGTACGCCGCCTCCAGCAGGTGCGTCGCAAATGAGTGACGAAGCGTGTGGCAGCTGGCCGGCTTGGTGATCCCCGCCACCCTCACCGCCCGCGTTACGGCCTTCTGCACCGACGACGGGTCCAGATGATGACGGCGCACGACGCCAGAGCGCGGGTCCAGCGATCGCCGCCGCGCCGGGAAGACGTACTGCCAGGCCCAGGAGCGACCGGCCTGCGGGTACTTCCGCGCAAGCGCGCCGGGAAGGAAGACCTCGCCGAATCCGTCCCTCAGGTCCCGTTGATGGATCCGGCGGACCTCGTCCAGGTGTGCGCGCAATGGCGCCACGAGCCTGTCCGGCAGAAGAGCCACCCGGTCCCGGCCGCCCTTCGGCTCCCGGATGACCATCTCCATCCGCTCGAAGTCGACGTCCTTCACCCGCAGGCGGAGCGCCTCCAGCAGCCGCAGCCCGGCCCCATACAGCATGCTCGCCACCAGGAGGTGGACGCCCGACAACTCCGCCATGACCTTCGCCACCTCTTCCCTCGTCAGGACCACCGGCAGGCGTCGCGGACGGCGGGCCTGTACGATCTCGCCGAGCGGCCCCAGCTCGACGTTCAGCACCGTCCGATAGAGGAAGATGAGCGCCGACATCGCCTGATTCTGCGTGGACGCCGACACCTTCCCCCGCGTCGCCAGGTGCGACAGGAACTCGCGGACCTCCTGCGCGCCCATCTCCCGCGGGTGGCGCTTGCCTTGGAAGATGACGAATCGCCGGACCCACTGCGTGTACGCCTGCTCCGTGCGGATGCTGAGGTGTCGTGTCCGGGCGGCTGCGCGGACCTGGTCGAGGAGCTTCATCGGGGTGCTGCGCGAGAGGGATGCACCGGCGCCCACTCGGGCGAACCGCGCCATGTTTCCGTCTAACCAGCTCTCCAGAACGATAACATTGCCTCTGCGCCCGGTGGTGACCCTATCGGCGCGATCTAGGCTGCCGATCGGCAGTGTTGCGGTAGGCAGGCTTGGCGATAAGTATTGGTGGTGAGATGGGTAGGGAAGCGTGGGAAAGCGGCGGAGAGTGTCAACGCCGGCTGAAAATCGGACACAATCGTCGGACGAAAATCGGACACT
>CAZJEH010000042.1:0-21223 GCA_964544905.1 uncultured Gemmatimonas sp. | reverse complement strand
CTCGTCAGAGCGGCAGCGACGTGCTCGAGCGCGAACGCGATCCGCAGGTTGTCGGGTTGGCCACGATGCCGACGCCCTGCCCGGACGCGGTGGCCGGGAGGAGTAGACCGGCGAAGAGGAGCGACATGATGCGCCGCATGGTCGACCGATCCTGAGAGGCGGGGAAGGGAGGCCGCCGGACATGAACCTTGCCAGGTTATTTCGCGGTCCACCCCTCGTCGATCGACGTGCGATGGGGTTGCGGTGCCCGGACTCGCAGCCCACCCTCCGACCGCGTTCAAACAGACGGGGCGTCGGTCCGGACGTCTTACCGGCAGCATGGGGACGCCGGCCCGACACACTCGTCCGCAAAAGCGCTAATACCTCCGCCCTTCTCCCGCCCCGCCCATCCTTGACACGCAGCCACGCCGGACGATATTTCGATAAGTGTCTAAATGAGGAGGCGTCGTGGGGTTGGACGAGACCATCCGGGCGCTGGCGGATCCGACCCGCCGGGAGATCCTCCGGATGTTGAGGAGTGGAGACCTGGCGGCCGGCGAGATAGCGGCGGCGTTTCCGACAGCGGCCGCCACCATCTCGCATCACCTCGCGGTGCTTCGCGAGGCGGGGCTCGTGCAGGCGGAGCGCGAGGGGCGGATGATCGTGTACTCGCTGAACAGTACGGTATTCCAGGACCTCATCGGACAGCTGATGGAGATGCTGGACGTGAGTGGGAATGAGTCCCCGGATCGAGAGGGTGAACGATGAGCAAGCGTTGGCTGGGTCCTGTCCTGATCGTGGGAATGCTGGCGTTCACGCTGGCTGTGTACGGATCGCTTCCCGAACAGCTTCCCACTCACTGGAACATCCGGGGAGAGGCGGACGACTGGTCGAGCCGTGCCGTCGGGGCGTTCATGATGCCGGCCATCTCGACCGCGTTGTGGCTGCTGCTGCCGCTGCTCCGGCGGGTGGACCCTCGGAGGCCGCACTACGAGCGGTTCGGGGAGACGTTCTGGGTGCTGGTCAACATCCTCGTCCTGTTCATGGGCGCGATGCACGTGCTGGTTCTCGGGACTGGGCTCGGGTGGCGGATCGATGTGACCCGGGCCAGCCTCGTGATGCTGGGGTTGTTGCTTATCGCGCTGGGCAACTACCTGCCGCGGGTGCGATCGAACTGGTGGATGGGGATCCGGACGCCGTGGACGCTGGAGAGCGAAACCGTGTGGCGGCAGACGCATCGTGTCGCGGGAGTCACGTTCGTGGCGGGAGGGGTGCTGGCCGTACTCGCCGCCCTGCTGCCCGGGGCGGCATCCTTCGCCGTGGGGATGACCGCGATGATGGCGGGCGCTCTGATTCCGACGGTTTACTCGTACATCGCGTACCGAAGGGAGCAGCGCCGCGGCACCTGAGTTGGCTCGCCGAACGCTCCCGGCGCCAGGGTTCGGCGAGAGGCGACGTGTTGGGATAAGCCCGGAAACCTGACCTCGAACATCGAAAAACTCCTGACCTTCCCATAGTAGAACGCCCGTCTTCTCGACCTCCCCCGCCCCCGTAGCTTCTTTCGCGAATCGGCCCGGCTCTCGTTTTGCTGGGGGTTTGCTGGCGGCCGATGGGGCACCTCACGCCACGCTTCGTCGAGTGCGCTCCTCTATCGGGGGCTCCCATGGATGCCATCGCGGAGGTCGTGGGTGTTCCGACGGTTGACGACGTCGATCGGATCATCGGGATGCCGGATCCGGTCGTGCGCAACCTCGGCATCACCCAGTGTTATCACGAGCTAGCGTTTGCGATGTCCCGGCGGCTCGCCGGGAACGCGAACTGGTGCGCCTTCGCGACGTGGGCGTCCAAGCAGGCTGGTCGGACAATCCGCGGTGAGGACCTCGAGAAATCCTTCGCGTCGGCGATCGAGCGCTCGCCGGTAGTCGCGCAACTCGTTCCATTTCTAGCAGATAGACTCCATTCGCTAGGCGCTTCGATCGGTGATGACCAGGCGCTCAGCGTCGTTATCCGTGAGCTCGACCTCCCGGGCATTGCGGCGCGAGCTGGCGACGCCGTCGCTCGTGGGAACCTGAAGGTATTCGAGGAGATCGGGCTGGCGTTCGCACGCTACCTCGCGACGGCTTCCCTGGCCTCCGGGGGTACATCCGGATTGTCGGCCTTTCTCGATCATCTCCGCGACGGAGATCCTCCGGATGGGCAGCGTCTGCTCCGCTCGGCCTTCGCGCACTACCACGAGGCGCTGGGGACGAGCGACGCGGCGGCCAGGGCGGAGCTCTGTCTGCTCGCCAACCTCGAGATCGGACTCCACGAACAAACGCGGCTGCAGCCCGAAATCCGCGAAGCGCTGGACGCCGCCGTTCCCGACCCGGAGGAACTGACCGAGCGTCTCGTCATCGCTGTCGCGCCCCGTCGGGCCACACTGATCGGCAGGGTGCGGTCGGCGATCCGACGCCTGCTTGCCGGCCCGACGCCCCTGGAGCGGGCCGTCGCTCCGCTGGTCGAGCAGATCCGCCGCGAGCTGAGGATGGTCATAACCGACCGGCTCATGACGCTCTCGTTCGCCGATGGCCGGCCTCTGCGCCTGGGGGCCGACCTGCGGAATCGATTCCCCCGTACGCTCGAGCGGCTGCGACACCCGGGGCTGATCGCTCTTCTCTCGAGCATCGATCCCACACCGGACAGCGTCGCGGGGAGCGGAGCCCGCGATTGGGGCGACCTACCCGACAGGATGCACTACATAGCGGATCTGTTCCGCTGCATGCACGAGGATCCGGCTCTGTTCTCGCCCCCGTTCAAGCCCGAGCAGGTGACGGCTATCCGGGCGGGAACGATGCCGGCAGGAGCGCTTTGAGCTAGGCCGATTCGAGGTGGCTGATTCCAGTCCGGGGAAGAATCGGTGCTGAGAACCACGCAACCGGAGGTAACCGGGGGCGCATCCGCGCCCGTCGATCGATCCGGGATCCTGGAGGCTGGAGACGGTCTGATGGTGATCCACGGCAGCCATCATACGCGCTCGCTCGCGCAGCGTTGCGGCACTTCCCGTTCACCGCTGGTCGAGAGTCCGGCGGGGTCCGGCGAAAACACGCTGGTAACGGCCAGGGCACGGTGGTGGCCGGAGTACGCCGACGGGGCCGACAGTCATTCTGCGCGTGTCGTCGACCTGCGGCTGGCCGACAACCGCGCCATCGCGACCTCGAGAGCATCTCTGTCTGCGATGGTGAATTCTCCAGGACTCCGGCCCCGCCGCCGCAGACCGCCGCACCCGACGGACGCCGGTTGGGAGTCCCTCTTCCGCAAGCCCACGATGCTTTCCCGCGCGCCTCCATCGCGTCGCCGCATCGCCGACGGTAGTCGACGCATCACCCGTCGTCGACCACCCCGGCAGTCACGCGAACCTGCACCACCTGACCCGTGATGATGAAGTTGAGTGCCAGAATCCTTCTTTTCCTCCTGCTGGGCGGACCCCTGGCAGGGTACATCTGGCACACCCTGAACGACCTGCTTTCGGGACACTTCGATGGGACGCGGTTGGCGATCGCCGTTCCGGCGGCCGCTCTCCTTCTACTGCTGCTGAGGTGGATTGCGCGCTTCCTCCAGCGCCTGGAACCCGAAAACGCGCACTCCGCCCATCCGCCCGAGGAAACATCTCGATGAGCACAGAACGATCCGACCTGCGCTCGGCTCCGGAAACTGCACCCGCCACCGGAACCGACGACTACTGGAAGACCGAGATCATGCCCGGCGAGGAGCCCGTTGTGACCGGCACCCTGTTCATGGTGACCGTCATCCTCACGATCACGGTTGCGATCTGGGTGATCATGTACCTGCGCCTGTTAGAGCGATGAAGATACACACCTACGAGAAGGCGTTCCTGGGAGTCGGGATCGTCGTCCTGCTCGCCTGTATGGCGGCGCTCGCGTGGGCGTCGTTCGGCATGGGGATCCATCTGCCGGGTGCCGCCGGCCAGGTGAACCCCGCCGAAATCGCGAACACACCTCCCTTCGACTCCCCCGGAGTGCGGGAGGTGGCCCCCGGCCAGTACGAGGCAGTACTGGTGGCGAGAGCGTGGAGCTTCGACCCGGCGGAGATCCGGGTGCCGGTTGGGGCCGACATCACCTTCATCGTCACTTCGGTGGACGTGCTCCACGGCTTCAACATCGAAGGTACCCGGCTCAACATGATGCTCATCCCGGGGCAGATCTCGCGGAACCGATACCGGTTCTCCGAGCCCGGAGAGCACCTGATCATCTGCCACGAGTACTGCGGGATCGGGCATCACATGATGGCAGGGCGCGTGATCGTCGAGGAACCGGCGACCGCGAACCTGATCGACGCCGACGCTGACACCGAACTCTGACACCGCCATGGCCGCGTTGACCCCAATCGTCGTCGACCCACAGGGTTACGACCTGCCCGCCGAGCAACGGCGGGTCCTCCGCTGGACCATCTACATCGGGTACGCCGCGCTCGTGGCTGGCGTTTTTCACGGGCTGGCGAATGCGCTCAGCTATGCCGGGATCAGCATCCTCGGATGGTTCCCTGCATTGCGCACCTACTACCAGGGGCTGACGGCGCACGGCGTGGCGAACGTGCTCATCTTCACGTTCTCCTTCGCCAACGCCTTCCTGCCGCTGATGACGGCGCGCGCGCTGGGGCGGCCGCTCTCCACGAAACTGCTGTGGTCGAGCCTGGCGCTGCTGGTCGCGGGCAACCTGATGGTGATCTATGCCGTCGTAGGAAACCGCGCGTCGGTGCTGTACACATCGTACGCTCCGCTGCAGGCCCACTGGACGTACTACTTCGGGCTCGTGCTGGTCGTCCTCAGCACGTGGGTGGCCATCGTGAACATGGCCATCATCGTCCGCGGGTGGCGCCGGGAGCATCCTGGGGAGCGGACGCCGCTGCTCGCCTACATCTCGCTCGCCAGCTACCTGATGTGGTTCCTGGCGTCGCTGCCGATCGCCGTCGAGTTCCTGGTCTTCCTGCTTCCCTGGTCGCTGGGGCTCCGCGAAACGATCGACCCGCTGCTTACCCGCACGCTCTTCTGGTTCACCGGGCATGCCATCGTCTATGCCTGGCTGCTGCCCGCGTACGTCTCGTGGTACGCGCTCATTCCGCGGCAGGTCGGCGGCGTGCTGATCAGCGACTCGTACACGCGGATCGTGTTCATCCTCTTCCTGCTGCTGTCGATCCCGACGGGATTCCATCACCAGTACACGGACCCAGGGATCAGCATCGGGATGAAGGCTGTCCACGGCGTGCTGACGTTCGGGGTGTTCTTCCCCAGCCTTGCCACGGCGTTCTCGGTGATGGCCGCGCTCGAGATCGGCGGGCGAAGGCGAGGCGGGACGGGGTTGTTCGGATGGATCCGGCGGCTGCCCTGGAGGGATCCGTCGGTGACGGCGCAGCTGTTGGCGATGATCACCTTCGTCCTGGGTGGCGCGACCGGCCTGGTCAACGCCAGCTACGCGATGAACCAGCAGGTGCACAATACCACCTGGGTCCCCGGGCACTTCCACATGACCGTCGGAACCGCCGTCGCCTTGACGTTCATGGGCGTCGCCTACTGGCTGATCCCGTACCTCACGAAACGGCGGCTGGTGTCGCCGAACCTGGCGCTTGCATCGTCCTGGATCTACACGATCGGTATCCTCATCTTCGCTCGGGGGATGATCTCCGGCGGCCTAAAGGGAATGCCGCGCCGCACGTTCATGGCCGAGGCGACCTACACGAGCGAGGCGTGGCGTCTCCCGGGGATCCTCACCGGGATCGGCGGAACGATGATGTTCATCGGCGTCATGCTGTTCTTCGTGGTGATCGGTTTGACGATCGCGATCGGGCAGCGCGACGACGTCCCCGCGGACGTTCCGATATCGGCCACGCTGACCGCCCCGGCACGCAGCGGTTGGGAACTGTCTCTCGATCGGCTGGGGCTCTGGTTCGCGGTCGCGGTCGGCCTGATCCTGATCGCGTATGGACCGTTCTTCCTGACCTACTCGCCGAATCCGGTGTCGCCCGGGTTCCGGCTTTTCTGATCGGAGCAGCGGGGGAACGCGGCTGAAGGGCCGTGTTCCCCCGCACAACGGTTCTAAGGTTCAGGCCCTACCACACGCCCACCTCTCACCAGAATCACATCCGCCTACCTGTGCTCCGGGCTGGCGGGACCTGCCGGGGCTGAATAACCTCAAGGCTTGGACGGAGCCCACCACTTTCGATGCGTCGCAGGGTTGCCGGAAGCACCCGCTGTGGCATCGTCTGTCCGCGCCCCGTTGCCCGGTCGTCTCCAGGGACAAGCCGTCCGCCGCGACCAGACTGCCGACACAGCAAAGGAGGCCGGGAATGGAGCCGGCCGATGGTTCGCCCGCGGAAGGGACCCGTATCGACGCCGACGTGGTCGAGATCCGCGCCTCAACGACCGACGATACGGCCGCCATCGAGCGGCTGATCATCGAGATGCAGGAGTTCGAGCGCCGGATCGATCCCCGCCTGCTCCCCGGCGACGAGATGGCTTCCCCCTACCGCCGAGACATGGAGGAGCGCTGCCGTGCGCAGGACGGGACCGTGCTGGTGGCGGTACGCGCGGGTGAGATCCTGGGTTTCGTCGCGGTCCAGGCGCGCGTTCCCTCCGTGGAACTCGACCAGGCGCCGGGCGACTACGCACTCATCTCCGATCTGGCCGTCGACTCTCGGTGGCGCTCGCGCGGCATCGGGCGGCGACTGATCGGCGCCGCGGAGGCGTTCGCCCGTAATCGGGGCGCGACCGAGCTACGCATCGCCGTGCTGGCGGGCAACGAACCGGCCTCGCATGTCTACAGTTCGATGGGTTACGAGCCGTACCTTCACGTCCTGACGAAGCCACTCGCTCCAACGACGTCTCGGTAACCGCCGGCGTCGAGGGTCGCGATCCCGAAGTCGATTCGTTCCCCATCCCTCGCGGCCGCACGGTCGTGAGCCTTGTTCACCGCCGAACGTTCACCCTGCGAAAGATGAGAGCACGCGCGAAGCATCCATTCCGGTGGATCCTCCTGGCGATCGTCGTTCCCATGGCTGGTTGTCACTCGGTGACCCCGACTTTCGGTGAGGAAGCAGTCCTCATCCGGCAACCGTGGATCTTCGGCCATGGCGGTGTGGTGCAGGAACCCATCAAGCCCGGCCGGAAATGGGTCGCCCTGTCGACGAAGAGCGTCATCGTGAACATGCAGCCGCAGCAGTACCTCGTTCACTTCGAGGACCTCATGTCCTCGGATGGCGTGCCTCTCGACTTCGACGCGGTCATCCGCCTGCAGGTGACGAACTCCGTAACGCTGATCGACCGTTTTGGACCGGACTGGTTCCAGCGCAACGTCGAGGCGGAGTTCATGAACCGGGTGCGCCAGGCGGTGCGAAAGCACGGAATGAACGAGACCGCGATCGACACGAAAGCGATCGAAGAGATCGACAACGAGGTCACGGAAGCGATGACGGCGTATCTTACCGAAGCCGAGCTTCCGATCCGGCTCATCCAGGTGACCGTCGGGAAGGCGAACCCACCTGACGCCGTGAAGACGCAGCGGGTGGCCACCGCGACCGAGCAGCAGCGACTCCTGACGGAGACACAGCGTAAGCTGGCGGAGGATGCCCGTGTGGAAGCCGAGCGATCACGCGCCGCCGCCGACAACGCCTACCGCAACTCGCTGGGTCTGACGCCTGCCCAGTTCCTCACGCTGGAGGCAATCAACATGCAGCGAGAGGTCTGTGGCTCGACCGCTGGGGGCAATTGCACCTTCGTCATCAACGGTGGAGCGGTACCGACAGTCAACGTCGGACCCTGATCTGCTGCCGCCGTACCCCGAACCGGAGTCTGGATGGCCGAGAACAACCCTGTGGTCTCTACCGAGATACGCCACGAGGACAACGAGCGCGGCGGCGCTTTCTTCGTCGAACGAGGGGGCCGGCGGGTTGCACGCATGACGTATCAGCGCGCCCGGCCGCCCGTCATCGTCATCGATCACACCGAGGTCGACGAGTCGCTGTCCGGGCAGGGCGTTGGCCGCATGCTGCTCGACGCCCTTGTGGCGTGGGCGCGGGCGACCGGTACACGCGTCCGCGTGACGTGCCCCTACGCACGGGCGCAATTCGCGCGCGACCCATCCATCGGCGATGTTCTCGACCGACCCATCCGCTAGCATCTGGACGCGCCCGAGGAAAGGAGCGCCTCGGACGCGCCATACCTGGATTCTCTCATTTCGAATAGTGGCGATGCTGCCGCTCGGTAGAGGCCGGCGCCCTTCGTTTATCCTCGGGCAATGGCAGGTCCGCCCACTCGCCCTCCGGGATCCCCCGCTCGTCTGCTACTGCGGTCCGCGCTCCAGCGCACGGGGCGGCACGACGGATGTCCTTACAAGCCCACTCGACCTGGTGCGACGCTGCGCCGGATCTTCGACACAGGCTAAGTCAGCCACTCGAGGAGCCGTCCGGCCAGAAAGACCGGCAGCGCGAAGTAATAGGCTCCGCCGCTGATGTCGCTCATTTCCTGCTGGGTGAGCTCTTCCACCTTCGGCCCGTTCGTCATTGTTCCCTCCGCGAAGCTCGTTATCAGGTTTCGATGCCCCGCCAGGCAAGCTAGCTGGCCGGGGATCTCAGCCATTGTCCCTCACAGCCGTGCTTTGTCGCTCCCGGAGGTACGACCCGGAACGGCCCACCCTCTCGCGTTCCGGCCGGATCGCTGGACGCCGGGGACCCCGCGACGCCGCCAATCGTCCCATCACCCATTCGGGGACCCACGGTCAGATCCCGAAGGCTGTCTGTGGAAGTGCGCCGCTTCATCGCCATCCGGTTTCCAACAATTGATCCTGGTGTTGAATGGGACGGTGAAATGAGGCGGGAAGGGGGTGTCGCCGGCCGGAGGCTATGTTGGGAGGAATGAGCCGACCAGCCAGTTCATGCCGCGGGGCGCTGCGACGAGCACGGCCTTCGCTCGCCGCGCATCCCTCCCCCACAAGGGGGTCAGAATCCACCAGCCTCGCGCGTTCTGCCGTAGAAGCGCGCAACAAACGGACATCCGCCGCCACGCATGAGCCCGAGTCGACGATTCGCGATCGCCCTCGCCGCCGCCCTGCTATCCCTGTCCGGCTGCGGCAGCCCATCGGCGCCCGCGCCTGTGGAGATCACCCTCGAGACAGGCTTCGCCCCGTTGTCGGGGACGTCCTGGCCATCCGCACCGTTGGCCTTGGGCGGCTCGACGATCGAGATTCGCGGCACCGCCATGGCGAGTTGCGGCACCCTGGAAGCGGAGGCCTCACGCCGCGACCGAACGATCCAGGTGCGGATCTCGTCGGTCGGTGACATCAGTCCCTGCCCGCTTTCCCGCCCGCCTGGCAGTACTACGTCGCCAGGCTCGCCGGCGTCGCCCCCGATGAGTACCGACTGCGTCTGCACGTCGTGGGGCACAATCGGCGCACCTTCTCGGGAGTCCGGGTCATCGAGCCGGGTTGACGGAAGCACGGCGCGGCCGGAGTATAGACGCCTGTCCCCGGGTCGGCCGACGACCCTTGTCCGTACTCTCCGGTCCGCTTCCTCGCGTGAAACACGACGCCCGCATTAGCCCCCTGGTCGCGTCACTATTCCTTCTCATCGGTGCCGCCTGCAGCGACAGTAACGACGACCGCCTCGTCCTGGAGCCGATGGACCTGGACCGGGGCACGGTGTACCTCCAGACGGCGACGGATACGTTTCGCGTCGACGTCGAGATCGCGGATACCGACGCGTCTCGCGCCTACGGGCTGATGGACAGGGACGAGCTCGGGGCCGACCAGGGGATGCTTTTCGTGTTCCAGGAGGACCGACCGGGGGAAGCGGGCTTCTACATGTATCGCACCCGGATCCCGCTGGACGCAGCGTTCGCGGACTCCACAGGGACCATCGTAGCGATCCGGACGATGGAACCCTGCCCCTCCCCCGTACCCACCTACTGTCCAAACTACGCCCCGGGGGCGCCTTACCGCTTCGTTCTCGAGGTCAACGGGGGATACTTCGCTTCGAAGGGGATAGGACCGGGGGCGCGGATGGTGTGGGATCGGTGATGGGAAGACGCCGGCTCGTACCGGCCGATATGATCTTTGCTCAAGCGAGGCACGCCTCGCTTCGCCGAAAACGACGAGGGATGTGGCGCCTTGGTGGCTCCACACCCCCCTCGCATCCCGTCCTGGTTCCGGATTGTCAGCGCCACTCCTGGGGCACCGTATGCCGCTGCCATCCGTCGCGGGCGAAGAGCGCTCCACCAGCCGCGCCCAACGCAGCTCCGCCGCCCAGCCCGATCGCCGTCGTCGAGGCGATCAGCGGACCGTACGCCTTGTTGGTCGACTTCCCGATCAGCGGACCGGCGATGAGGCCGATCGACCCGCCAATGAAGCCCATCATCGTGGCGCCTCGACGAGCCGAACGCGCGCGATCTCGAGGCATGTAAACCTCGATGTGGCGAACGCCCGTCAGCGGGACGTCAACCACGCCGCCGTCAGCCGCGGGGTCGGTCGCGTGGAGCGAAAAGCCTCGCGGCGAGTAGGCGAGGGTGCCCTCCACCGGGTTCGACGCGAGCGGCGGGCGCTCGACCTCGACCCGCAAGCGGCTCCCTTCGGTGATCCGATACTGCGCGGACGCAGGCGCGGCGACGCCAAGCGCCAGCGCGACGAAGAAGAGATTCCGGAACGACATCTGTGTTCTCCCGGTTGGGATGGTTTGAATGCTGCCGCTTCGCCGCGGCCGTTTGTAGCGCTCACTCTCCGGGCTACAGCCCCCCCACGCTACCGAGGCATCACGGATGAGTCGCTCTCGCGATGGGATCGACCTCGACGGGGTTCTCGTCGGGGAGTCCGGTTGAGTCGGAGCGCTGCATCTGGCCCTCGAACAGCAGTATCGGTATGGCGGCAGCCCCTCTTGAGCGCGCCCGGCGGAAAACCGCCGGTCGCCGAGTTCGGCCGGCCGACCGCTCGGTGCGGCTGGGTCCCAGGCGGAGCGTGGACGCCCTCGGGCGTGCGGGGGCTTCGTTGGAAAAATCCGCCGATCACGCCCGCGGTCCACAAAGCGGCGGAGTGCCTAACTGATTGGGTTGAGCGTGACGTCTGCGACGCACCGGCGAAGCTTGCGGCGCCAGTGGGAGCTCTCAGCCGCGTCACCTGCCGCGTCCCCTTGTTCGCCGGCGAGGCATTCGGGCCGACCGTGGTCGGCCGGTCAGTGAGTCATCGATTTCTGGGAGGCCCATTGGCACGACACACTGCGACGATCCGCTGGAGTCGGGGGTCCGACCCGTTCGTCGCCGGCCGGTACAGCCGGCGGCACGTCTGGGAGTTCGACGGTGGGGTGCGGGTGGCGGCATCGGCCTCGCCACACGTCGTTCCGGCACCGTTCTCGGCGGCGGAGGCCGTCGACCCGGAGGAGGCGTTCGTCGCGTCGCTGGCGAGTTGCCACATGCTCTGGTTCCTCTCGCTCGCCGCGGCGGCAGGGTTCATTGTAGATGCATACGAGGATGAGTCGATCGGCACGCTCGAAGAAGTCGAAGCGGGCCGTTTGGCGATGACGCGCGTGGAGCTGCGGCCTCGCATCACCTTCGCCGGCGACCGTCGTCCCGGTGTGGATGAGCACCTGCGGCTGCATCACGAGGCGCATGACCGGTGCTTCCTCGCGCGATCCGTTCGGACGGAGATCCTCTGTGATCCCCGGGTGGTGGAAGTCGATCGTGACGGCTGAAGCCGTCGGAGACCGTCAACGCGGTGCCTGGAGGAGAGCATGCAACGATGGGTTTGGCGATGTGTCGGATGGGTCGTCGTACTGGTCGTCTTCGGGCAGCCTTCGCCGCTTGCGGGCCAGGCCGCGGCCCCCGATCCGCCAGAGGTGGCCGCACTCGTCGAACGGGCGAGGCAGATCGCGGGATCGGACGCCAGTTCGTTCGGATTGGACGTGCTGTGCGCGCCACCGTCCGTCCTGTTCCAGCACATGTTCGGGCTTCGTGGCGGGCCCGATGGTTCGCGTATCTACACGGGGAAGGCCTTCGACAACATCTACCACATCGGCTTCAACTGGGTGGGAACGTGGCTGGTAACCACCAGCGACGGGCTGATCCTGATCGACGCGCTCAACAACGCCGAGGAGGCGGAGACGCTACTCGTCCCGGCGATCCGGGAGCTGGGATTCGACCCTGCGGACCTTCGCTACGTGATCGTCACGCACGGCCACGGGGACCACGTCGGCGGCGCGCGATTCCTTCAGGACCGATACGGCGCCCGAATCGTGCTCTCGGAAGCCGACTGGGCGCTGTTGGAGAACCTGAACGCCGCTGACCGTATGCCGCGCCGCGACGTCGTTGCCGCCGACGGGGATTCGATCACTCTGGGGGAAACGACGATCCGCATCCTCCACACGCCGGGCCACACGGCGGGGACCATCTCGCTCGTCATACCGGCACGCTGGAACGGAGAGACGCACTACCTGACGCTGGCCGGCGGGAGCGCGATGCCGAACTCGCTGGCCGGGACCACCTCGTATCTCGCGTCGTTTCACAAGCTGTGGGAGGCCGGCCGGCGGGCGGGAGCGGTCGGCGTTCTGAGCACCCACGCGTTCATGCATGGCGCCATCGAGAGGCTCGAGCGGATGAGCGCGCTCGGGGCCGGCACATCCAACCCCTTCATCCTGGGGGAGGATGGGTACGCCCGCTTCATGGAATCGCAGGGGCTGTGCGTGCTCGCGAACGCCGTGCGTCTGGCGGTCGCCAACTGACGATCATCGGGGGACGGGTCTGGCACGGGCGAGCGCGCCTTCGAGGTAGACCGGCTCAAGGCCCGTCGCCCAGTACTCGAGGTCTTCCCGCTTCCCCTGGGTGGTCTCCCGGTCGGTGCGGAGCGCCACGCCCGCGCCGACCGGCTCGAACGTGAGCCAGCCGATCCAGACGCCGTCCGGCTGGGGCTCGCCTTCGGCGTGGACGCGGTAGGTCCGGCCCGCGTCGTCCGAAACGGTGCTGGTGTAGGTGTGCAGCCTGATGGTCATTCGCTGGTTCCTCGCGCCACGGTGGCTCGACGACTCGCGGTGTTCGTCTTCCAGAGTATATGGCTGCACGATTCTGGCCGTCGGGACAGCGTCAACGCTACGGGCGGGTAGGAATCTCCAGCGCACGGGATCGTGTCGTTGGCAAAGCCGATAGTGTCGCTCGGGAGCATGTCGGACAGACCGAAGTCCTGCCGAGATCCAGCATGGGGCCTGCCCACGAACAGTGGCTGAAGAGACTCGAGTACGTGCGTAGGCATTACTGTTTGTGGGCACTTCGTCGCTATCCGAGGTTCCGGAGAGGAACGGCCAAAACAGAGCTACGAGCCGGCGAACACGCTTGCCATAGCAGCCAAGGTGCGCATCCGTAAGCGCTGCTGCTGAGAGCGAATACCACCTGACCGAGCGCACTACCTACGCTGTCAGCGGTCCCGCGCCGGCGACCGCCGGTTGAAATCATCGACACCGGCCATTGGCCTGTGGGAACGTCGCGGCATCCGCATCCCCATCCAGCGATCCGCCGAAGACCCGATCCGCGTCGGCCGCAGCTTGCAAGGAACCGCCGATGGTCAGGAACCGATCTTCCGGAGTGATCTACGCCCGGACCGCTACAGTCCTACCTACTCGAGCTCGGTCCCGGACGGTCGATCGCTCGTTGCCAGCCCCGGCGCTCGTTACCGGTGGGCCGACGCCAACACGATGCGCTGGTGGTAGGATAAACCGCGCTCGTCCTCATAGTGGACCCAATCGCCGAGCACCTCGAACTCGAGGGCCGCCCGCGTCTGCGGATTCGCATTCCCAACCGGCCCGGCCAGTGGGGTGCTCGCGACATACTGCCAGAGGAAATCCTTCGCCGGCGGCAGGGGCAGGTCTCTCACGTAGGCGTCAGTATGCACATCGCTGAAGCCGCCGTCCTGCAGCAGATCCTCCAGTTCGGCCTCATCGTGTAGCGAGAACACCGCACGAACAAAGTTCCCTGCCCCGTGCGCGACATGGCGGTCCAGGGCATTCGCGAGGGTTTCGAAAAGCGGATCGGTCGGGCCGGGTACGTTCAGCACGACGCGCCCGCCTCGTGTGAGAACCCGATGCATCTCCCTGATCGCCGCGGCCTTGTCGGGCATGAACTGAAGGCTCAACTGGCACAGGACGGCGTCGAACCCGCCCATCTCGAAGGGGAGCGAATCGGCCCCGGCCTCGTGCCATTCGATCCCCAGGTCGGCAGGTGTGGACATCTTTGCGACGCCGAGCATCCCGGGGTTGATGTCCACGCCCGCCACCCGGCCTCCTGGCCGCACTCGCTCCGCCGCCATTCGCGTGACGACGCCTGTCCCACATCCGACATCCAGGACCCGTTCGCCGGCAACGAGCTTCGCTTCGTCCAGCAGGTCCTCGGCGAGGGGCCGCCCTATGGCCGGGACGAAGAAGCGCTGGTAGTTGTCGGGAGCGGAAGCGCCGAATGGCCCGTCCAGATGTGTCGCTGTCATGGTCCCTCCCTTGAAGGGGTGACCGAATCGATGACGCAGGGTTGCTCTGGCCGGAACAACAAGTCAAGCTCGATCGACGGCGGAGCAGGGGCTGGGGCGGGGCCAGGCGCGAACTGCATTGGTCCCTCGATGCTCGCTCAGGAAGCGAGTTTGCGGAGGGCGGGATGGCCCGGTAAACTCACGCGCCGCAACCATCAGAAACCGAACGGCTTCAATGAGAGAGGCGCCTGCCAACGACCGCCCGTTCGAAAGGAACCGATGTGCGGGGCTCATGGCCCTCGTGATGGCCGCTCTCCTCGCCGGCTGCAGCGGCGCAGAATCGGTATCCGGGCCGTTGGGAGACCCCTACATCCGCGGCCCGATCGAGTCGATCACTCACCGGGCGACAGCCTCCGGCATCCTCGTCCAGCCGGCGGAGGGCTCGGACGCCGCCTGCGGGATCTCGGCCCGGGTCGATGCCGATACGCGCTACCTCCGTCGAGAGGCAGACGGGCAGCTACATCCCATCACGGTGGCGGACCTGGAAGTCGGTGATACGGTCGAGGCGTTCGTCACGGGACCGATTGCCGAGTCGTGTCCGGTTCAGGGATATGTGTCGACGATGGTGCTGATCCGCTGAGGTGCGTGGGGGACATTCGCCGGATGGAGACCTGCCGCGCGGCCGTTCATCTTCTGGATAGTTCCGCGGGCGCACCGCCGAATTCGGCCACCCGATCGGGCCGTCGGAGGTGTCGCCGGCAGTGCCCGGACCTCGATTGACGCCAGATTCGCCATGAAACGATGACCCCCTGCCTGCACATCGAGGCATTAGCATGATCTCCGCGATCGAAGCGCTCGAGCGACTCCGCGAGGGCAACCGCCGTTTCGTCGCGGAATCGCGCGACCCGCTGCGCGCGGCCAGTCGCCGTCTCGAGCTGGCAGGCGGGCAGGAACCCTTCGCGGCTATCCTCGGCTGCTCGGACTCCCGGGTTCCGGTCGAGATCGTCTTCGACCAGGGCCTGGGCGACCTCTTCGTCATCCGGGTGGCGGGGAACGTCGTCGCGCCGTCACAGATCGGGAGCGTGGAGTTCGCTGCCGAGCGGTTCGGCACGCGGCTGGTCGTGGTGCTGGGTCATTCCCGCTGCGGAGCCGTGCAGGCGACGATCGAGGAGCTGCGCCGACCGTCCTCGCGCCAGTCCCGAAACCTGCAGTCGATCGTCGACAGGGTCCGTCCGTCGGTCGAGCCGCTCCTGCAGACGGAACTGCGCGACGACGACGTGGCCCTCATGGAGCACGCGGTCCGGGCGAACATCCGGGCGTCGGCGAACCAGTTGCGTCACGGCTCGGCCATCATCGAGCAACTTGTCCGCGACCATGGCCTGCTCATCGTCGGGGCCGAGTACTCGCTCGAAACCGGGGAGGTGGATTTCTTCGATGGTGTACCGGAAGGCATCCCCTGATCCTTCGGAACGACCTGACATGTTCGTGTCGGTGTGTAGGATTGCCAATCCCGCGACCGAAGGGCGAGTTCGCCCGGCATCCCCTATGACTAGTCACATTTGCAGGAGGTAGTGCGCGGTGAAGGCCGTTGTGCTCACGCGAACCGACGCGATCGAGAACCATCCGCTCGAGATCCGAGACGTCCCGACCCCCCGCCCCGGCCCCGGCGAGATCCTGCTCCGCGTCACCGCCTGCGGTGTCTGCCGCTCGAACCTCCACATGATCGAGGGCGAGTGGGCACGGGCGGGAATCCCCGCGAAGCTCCCGATCATTCCCGGGCACGAGATCGTCGGGGTCATCGAGGCGCTGGGCGAAGGGGTCGCGTCGTTCGCGGTCGGCGACCGCGCGGGAATCCAGCCGCTATGGTCGACCTGTGGTGACTGCGAATTCTGTCTCTCCGGACGGGAGCAACTCTGCCAGCGGAAGCAGATCACCGGGGAAACGGTGGATGGAGGGTACGCCGAATTCGTCGTCGGCCGAGCGGAGCACACCTACCGGCTTCCCGAGGCCATCAGCGATGAGGTCGCCGCACCGCTCTTCTGCCCCGGCATCACCGCGTACGGGGCTATCTCCAAGCTGCGCCTGAGGCCGGGTCAGCGCGTCGCGGTGTTCGGGATGGGCGGAGTAGGTCATCTGGTGGTGCAGATCGCTCGACTGCATGGTGCGGAAGTGGTCGTGGTCAGTCGCGGAGCGGAGCATCTCCGGCTCGCCCACGAGCTCGGCGCCGAGCAGACCATCGATGCCACGGCGATGGATCCCGCGCACGAGTTGCGACGAATGGGCGGGGCCGACGCGGCGGTCGTGTTCGCTCCTTCATCCGACGTGGTGAAGCAGGCACTCAGAGGGATCAAACCCGGGGGCACGGTCGTGATCGGGGCCGCCGCCGAGCTTGGCCGGTTTCCATTCCCCGAGGAGAAGACTATCGTTGGCTCGTTGCTGGGCACCCGACAGCAGATGCGCGAGGTGCTGGAGCTTGCGGCTGCGGGCCGGATCACGTCGATATTCGAGGCCTTTCCGCTCGACCGCGCGGAGGAAGCTCTCACCCGCCTGAAGCGCGGCGAGCTGGCGGCCAGGGCGGTGCTGGTGCCGTAGAGACCCGATCCCTCCACCGGAGAGGACCACTATGGGCGAAGTCTTCAGCATGGTACCGGCACCACCGCGTGCCCTAGCCCTGCTCGGGTTGTTCGCGGTCTTGCTCGTCCCCATCCTCGTCATGCTCGGGTATTTCGCCTACTCCGGGCACAGCACGCGTTTCGAGCTGAAACCGGAAGGGTTGGCGATCCGGGGGACGCTGTACGGACGGACGATCCCGTGGTCGTCGCTGAGGACGGAGGAGGCGACAGCGGCCGATCTGAGCGAACGACCGGACCTCCGGCCGACACTGCGTACGAACGGCCTGGGCTTGCCCGGCTACCGCGCCGGATGGTTTCGCCTCCGCGGCGGTCGCGGTCTGCTCTTCGTCACGGACCCGACCAGGGTGGTGGCGGTTCCCACAACTGACGGTTACACCCTGCTGATGAGCGTGTCCGAGCCGGAGCGATTCGTGGCCGCGCTCCGGGACGCGGCGTCGACGAGCCGACGCTAGCCCCTCGGCTCGACCTTCCAGACCGCGGAGCCGAAGCCCATGACCTCCGACGCTCGAGCTCCAGGAGCGCCTATCCGTCGAACAGCGCGACCGTGAGGGCTATCCGACCTGACCTCCCGCTCAGGCTCACCCCGCGATGATCGCCACGTTGCTCGTGAGGTTCCAGTGAATCGTCGCTCCCCCAGCGAACGATAGGGCGTTCGACACCGCCGTCTGCCGCGATAGCGTCTCAGCCAGGAATCGGTAGCTGCCCCGCCCCGGCACATCGAACGTCAGCACCGCGTCCTGGCCCGCGCTGACGTGACCCACAAGCCGACGAGCGCCCGTTTCGGACAGGAGGTAGATGGTCAGCGCCCCTACCGCGGGCACGCTTTCGATCCGCAGCGTCGCGGTGTTCGCGCCGGTTCGAGGTCCCGCGTTCCGTGCCGCGCAGCCGCTTCCCGCCAGCAAGCCGACGAGGAGGACGAGCAGGAAGGTGCGCCTGGGCTGTGTCATCTCTGCCTCCGGTTCGAAGGTGCGCCACCGTTGCCAGCGGTCGTGCGGAACGCGGCAAAAACTGCTCCAAGCATCTACCTCACAATTGCTTACGTAGCTTGCGCGAAGGCTCATGGGGCACTTCGCCGACGCACTATGTTCGTTGTCAAAGATGTTCCTTGACACCTTCATCGGCCACGGGTACGGTAGGATTGCCCGCGTTCGTGAGGACATCCACCACAGAGGTTCCCGCTATGATCCTGTCGAACTCTTGCAGAGCCGGCGCGCTGGCGCTGGCCGTCGGGCTACTCGTCGCGGCACGCAGCGAAACGACGGCGCAAACGCGGTCGTTGACCTGGACGGAGACCACACGTGTTGAGGTGCCCGGGGTGCTGGGCGGCATTCTGAGCACGTTCGGCATCACCGACCCCAAGGAGAGCCAGGCAGCCTTCCACGTGCGGGGCAGGCGGTACCTTCAGGAGGATGGTCAGACCTCGACCATGATCGACCTGGAGAACGGGCGATGGGTGATGGTCGACCACAACGAGCGGAGCTACCTCACGCTGACTTTCGATGAGCTCACGCAGATGTCGGCGGAAGCGGAGGAGCGATTCCGGGAGGCGGCGCAGAACGCGGGCAACGATCCGCAGACCTCGGCGGAGCGCGAGGAATTGCGGAGGACCCTGGAGGAGGCAGATGCACGGCTCGAGGTCCGGGTCCGCTCCGAGCCTGGCGGGCAGCGGCAGCGCATCGGCGGGGTGAACGCGTCGCAGCACTTCGTCATCACCGACTTCGAGGCGACGGCGGTTCCGGAAGGGATGGACCAGCGTGAGGGCGGCTCCATGGTCTTCCTGACCGAGTTGTGGACGACCGAGGAAGTACCTTCAGCGGAGGCCCTTCTACAGGACATGGCCAAGGAGATGGCCAACGATCCGCGGTTCCGGGAGATGTCCGCCGAGATCGCCGAATCGGCCAGGGGCGCTGGAGCCGACATGGCGAACGTTCTGGGGATGTGGAACTCCCAGGTGGGCGTGGGGATGAAGCGCGCGGCGGAGGAGATCGACGCCATCCCGGGAACGATGGTGCGCAGCACGACGACGATCGCCATGGTGCCGCTCGGCATGGACATCAACAGGAACGAGTTGATGGCCTGGACCCCCCAGACGACCGGTGAGCAGCTCCGCGGAGAAGCCGCCGGTGCAGCCCGCTCGGCGGTGGCCGACGCGGCCCGGAGCGCGATCAGCGGCCTCTTCGGCGGGCGAAGGAGTTCCGCTCCCGCACCGGAGCCGGAGCCGGACGACACGCCGCGCGTTCAGCCCTTCATGCGGATCAGTATCGCCCGTGAGAACATGGCGTATCGCGAGTCGTCCGACGATCCGTTCGCCGCGCTGGAGGCTCGGATCGCAGACTACCGGGGGCGCACTTTCACCGAAATGATGTCGGAGATGCAGCGGTAAGTCGTTTCCACCGCGGGGTGACGGGGAGCCTGTCGCGTTGCCGGCTCCCCGTTGCCTTACGCCGGACCCACCTTCCGTTCCCGTCGAACCGCACCGACTCTCCCTGGCCGGACCCGTCATCCCATCAGCCGTCCCAGGCACCCAGCGATCTCCGAACAGCCACGATCTGGCCAACGTGGTACGAGGTGTGGTCCGCGACCAGGATCAACTCCCTCAGATAGGTCTGACCGGCCCCATGGGGGATGGCAGATGTCAGATCGACCCCGGTGTCCATCGCGAGCGCCTGCAGCGCCGCCCGATCGTCGAGAATCTGTCGGACGCACCGGTCCCATTCCTCCGCAGGTGCTGGCTCCGGCGTCGTCGGCCAGTAGTCCGCCGGCCAGCTCGGCTCCTCGTAGTCCGGGTTCACGCAGAAGTCGAGGATGTCTGCCTGCGCGCTCCGGATGTGGTCGAGCAGCTCCCAGACGGAGTGCGGGAACCCTGCCGCACGCACGCCCCGCAGCTGCGCCGGCATTCCCTCGATCGCCTTCTCCAGAGTCGCATGAGCGTCGCCCCACGCCAGCAACGCGCTGAGGTGCTCACGGACGGTCAGCTCGGTCATCGTTCCGGCCTCCTGTCTAAGCGCTTATTCTCGGGTAGCGGGGTGGGAACAGCCAGGAGAGACCCACGCGAAGCCGCCAGACTACGAAGGACACCTGATTCGCGCAGGTTCCATCGCGCGTTCGCGGCTTCGCCTGAGTGATGCATGTGACCTGGCGAGCGCGCCGATTTGCCCTGCGCAGCCATGGTATCGAACATGCGCGCTCGGTGTCATGGTCCGGATCCGTCGAGCGTTCGTAGGAAGCATTCCCCGCATTCAGGCTGCGCCCCTCGGCGGTGCGCCGTTGCAGGCCGATCCACTCCACCACAGGCAGCGCGAGGAGGGACATATCGCCATGAGAACGAAGCACACGATCACGTTGGCCGCCGCGTTGTTGCTCGTTGCAGGGTGTGCGCCGGTGAGCTTTGGCGGTGTGACCCTGGCTGCCCGCCCGGGCGCGGGGTATCACCTGTCGCAGTGCG
Source organism: uncultured Gemmatimonas sp. (assembly GCA_964544905.1). Classification (GTDB taxonomy): domain Bacteria; phylum Gemmatimonadota; class Gemmatimonadetes; order Longimicrobiales; family Longimicrobiaceae; genus WHSP01. The sequence goes on along the minus strand of CAZJEH010000042.1, from coordinate 692 downwards.
CATCGATCCTCGGGTACTCGCCCGAAGCCGCGCGAATGGGGGTGACGACGCCCGTCGTCCGCGCTCGCGCGGTCCAGTCGATGGTCCGGCAGATCCAGTCACACTTCTCGTTCGGCTACACCGCCAACCCCTCGATGGACAGCTGGAAGCGGGCGGCCTCCGGCGAGTGCTGATGGCGAGGCGGTGGTTGATCGTTGACCAGGAGCGTGGGGTGTCGACGGCGGGACCGTCAGCGATCAACCACCGCCTCCCGCGCTTCCGACAGCGGGAGGCGAAGCGTCGCACGGCAACCCGGCCGGTCGCCGCGGTTCGCCACCGCTAGCGGCCCTGCATGGGCCTCGGCGATCTGTCGACTCAGCGCCAGCCCGATACCCCTAGTCGCTCGGCGGCGACCTCGCCGGGCGAGGTCGCCGTCTCGGTCTCGTATCCCACTCCCTTCAGCAGCAGACGCAACGCATGGAGAACGTCCGGCTGGTCATCGGCAATGAGGATGCGTGCAGCGTTCAACGGATAGATCGCACCTTGCTGTGGCGATGCGACGGGATGGTCCCGCCGGCGGCACCCCACGTGGGATTCGACGCCTTCACGTCGAGCAACGCGGTTTCGCGATCATCGTCGCTACCGGCTCGCGGCCATAGAGACTGTGTCAGAACTGTCGATCCCAGTCCGTCACACTCGCAAGGAACCGTGAA
>CAZJEH010000041.1:0-21898 GCA_964544905.1 uncultured Gemmatimonas sp. | reverse complement strand
CCGCCCGGGGGATCGAGGCCAGCGCTTCGGCGCGGATCACCCGCTCGGGGCGGCTTCTCGCGAGGAGAACGAACGCCGGCGCTCAGTGAGGAATCGGCAGCGGCTCCTCGGCGGCTCTCATGGCCCGGATCGCCTTCGCCGCCAGCTTCCGGAGGTGGTCCCCGACCTCCGCTGGCTTCAACTCGGGCATGAACAGCAGGTACTCGATGTCGGTCTTCTGGTGGTTGCGTGTCCCCTTGATCCGATGGATCGTCCACACCTCCTGGTGGCTGCACAGGTGCAACGGGTTCATCGGGTCGAGCCCCGCGAGGTCGATGAAATAGGCGGCGACCTCCATCATCCTCTGGACCTGCGCCTCCTTGAGCGGGAACGTTCCGGGCGACGAGCGAGACAGGTAGCCCTTCATCCCGGCCGCGGAGATCCCGACGTGGAAGCTGTTCCAGCCGCCGGTATGCGCGGCGTAGCTGTCACCCACCGAAAGCCGCCGCATGTTGGCCGCCACCGACCACTTTCCCCGCACCACGGTGCCGTCGCCTTCCACGACGTAATGGTAAGCCGCGAGGTCCACCGCGTTGGCGCGATTCCCGCCACCGGTCCAGTGAACGACCACACCTTTCGGGGGCGCCGGCAGGTCGTTCAGCGTCGGCAACTCGACGTTCCACAACGATATCGGCATGGGATACCTCCTGGGATGGCGTAGCGCGTCTCGCGAGGCGGGCGGTGTAACCGGCCTAACTGACCTATAAGGTGTCGGGCGACCGATCCACGGGAAAGGGCCTTCTCACGGTCCCTCGGCCGCCAGGCCGAGGCGCCGCCTGACCTCCGCCAGTACGTCCCGCGGGGGGGCCGGCTTCGCGATATACCCATCGCATCCGGCTTCCACCGCGCGCTCCCGATCACCCTGGAGGGCATGCGCGGTAAGGGCGATGATCGGGATATGGGCGGTCTCGGGGTCGTCCTTCAGGATGCGCGTGGCCTGCCAGCCGTCTAGCAGGGGCAACGAAACGTCCATGAGGATCAGGTCCGGGCGCTGCTGCTGGGCCAGACGCACGCCGGTCTCCCCGTCCTCGGCCTCGATGACGCGGAGCCCGCTGTGCTCCAGAATCGTCCTGTAGATCCCTCGGTTGTCCGGGTGATCCTCTACCAGCAAGACGGTCGGCATCGGCGCCTGCGCTCGGGTCCAGGAACGACTCTCCGGTACGCGCCGGAAGCGCGCGACCGGAACGAAAGCTCGGATTTCGCGAAAGCCGGTGGGAAAGCCAGGGTCGTCCCGGAGGCGCCGTCGGAGGGTTCGGGGATGCCGGGGAGGCCCGGGCGACCGCTCGCGTGACACAGGCGCCCGGGCATCGCCGGGACGGCCTACAGGGACGGAATGTGTATCAGATGTTTGGCGTTGTCAAAGGAATCGTTATCGACCGACCCGACGACGCCGCCTCAGAACACCCAAGCGAGCACCGCGACCAAGCCGGTGATGACGATGGTCGCCGTCTGCAGCACGAAACGGGCGGCCTCCGCGTGGGCCTCGAGCCGCTTCGCCGCCGCCTCTTCCTCCTGGGCGCGGATGATCTGCTGCTGCTGGCAGAAGCTCAGCTCCCACGCTTCGACTTCGCTGAATCCGCTCATCCCCTCGGCCGCGGCGCGCGCGATCAGCGCCTCGCAGGTGGCGGGTACGGCCACCGGGCGCGGCTCGTAGTTGGGGATCTGAAGGCTGTCCAGGCTGGCCAGACGATAGCTCGCGCACGAGCTGAAGGTCGTTACGCAGAGCAGGAGGATGGCGGCGGAACGGAGCATCGGTGTCCTCGGAGCGGTGGTGGTTGCGACCGCTCACAAGGTGCCGGCCCGGACGGCATCCGGCAAGGCGTGAGGGAGGGTTCAGGTGTCTTCGACGGGCTCGGGCTCTCGGCCCATCATTTCAACGAACACGGAAGCGACGGCGGGATCGAAGTGAGTGCCGGCGGCGCGGGTAATCTCCCGGATTGCGACCTCGGGTGACCAGGGTGATCGGTAGTGGCGCGGGGTGGTGACCGCGTCGTACACGTCGGCGATCGCCACGATGCGAGCGTGCATCGGGATCTCCTCACCTCGGAGGCCGTCCGGGTAGCCGCTGCCGTCCCAGCGCTCGTGGTGGGATAGGGCGATCGACTCCGCCACTGCCATGAGGTCCGAGCGCCCGCCGCCCAGGATCCGTGCTCCGACGACGGTGTGCTGGCGCATAACCGCGAACTCTTCGTCGGTCAAGCGGCCCTCCTTGCGCAGGATCGCATCGGGGATGGCGATCTTCCCGACATCGTGGAGCGGCGCGGCACGCCGAACGAGATCGACTTCCCGGGAGGGCAGGCCGAGCGCTGCCGCCAGCCGCGCCGAGCGCTCGCCGACGCGCCTCGTGTGCCGTCCGGTCACGTCGTCCCGGAACTCCACGGCCTGACACAGGCGCTCGAGCACCTCCAATCGGGCGGCCTCCAGCTCGCGGGTCCGTGACTCCACCCGCTCCGCCAGATCCTGGTTCTGCCGCTCGAGCTGGATGTACAGCGCACGCGTCTCGAGCAGATTCCGGATGCGCAGGATCGCCTCGGTTATCCCGAACGGCTTCGTGAGGAAGTCGTGTGCTCCGGCCGAGAGGGCCCGACGCTTGGCCCGCTCGGTGCCGTCCGCGGTGAGTACCAGGATCGGCAGATACCGTTCGTGCAGCAGCTCGCGGGTGATCTCGCGCATCAGATCGAACCCGTCGATCCCCGGCATGTGCAGGTCGAGGACGATCAGGTCGGGAGCAATCTCGCGGGCGAGCGGGAGCACGCGGGTGGGGTCCGTCGTGGTGTGGACGTGCTCGAAACCGGCACCGGCGAGCGCCCGCTGGAGTAGCAGGACGTTCCGTGGCTCGTCGTCGACCACGAGGATGTGGTTGTGCTCGACGGCGATAAGAGGGAGCTTCGAAGCGGGCAGGTTCATGCGGGCGGACGGAGCGAGCCTGTCGATGTCGGGCTCCCGGCGTGGCAAATCCGCTGCCGTCCCGCAACCCCGATCCGCGGCGGCTCCAAACAGCCCCGACTACGGCCCGGCTGTGCGACTTCCGGCGTCGGTCCGTGCATTGCCAGGCTGGTCCCCCTTGTCGCCGCAGTGCCCATGTCCCCGCCCGAATGCTTCCGTCGAACGCAACAGACGTTCGCGACCATTGACCGGAGCGGGCGGGCATGGTATCGACAGTGCCGGGACGCCGGGCAGCGCCGTCCCCCCAACGCCACCCCAGCCACCATGAGCGAGCGCGCGATTTCCAGATGCTGAAAGAGCTGCTGAGGCCGGAGATCGAGGAGCTGATCCAGGCGAAGGAGTGGGGTGTCCTTCGTGAGGCCCTCGAGGTATGGCCCGCGCCCGAGCTGGCGGACCTGCTGCTGAGCTTGCCGAAGGCTGACCGGGTTCTCTTCTACCGGTCACTCCCTCGACACCTGGCGGCGGAGACGTTCGCGTACCTCGAGCCCGGCAACCAGGACGAGCTCCTGCGCGACCTGACCGACGAAGAAACCAGGCACCTCCTCGCCAACCTCGAGCCGGACGACCGCACGCATCTTCTCGAAGAGCTTCCGGGGCAGGTCACGCAGCGCATGCTCAACCTCCTCAGCCCCGAGGACCTGCGGGAGGCGAGGTCACTGCTGGGGTACCCGGAGGACAGCGTCGGCCGCCTGATGACGCCGGACTACGTCGCCGTGCGGCAGGACTGGACCATCGAGGAGGCACTCCGCCACATCCGCCGGGCCGGCAAGAAGAGCGAGACGGTCAACCGCATCTACGTGGTGGACGAGGAGTGGCGCCTGGTCGACGACATCGAACTCCGCCGCTTCATCCTGGCCGAGCCGGAGATGAAGGTCGCCGACATCATGGACCAGTCCTACGCGAGCGTCTCGGCCTTCGCGGAGCGTGAGGAGGCGGTCCGGGTCATCCGCAAGTACGACCTGGTGGCGCTGCCGGTCCTCGATTCCGCCGGAGTGCTCGTCGGCATCGTGACTGTCGACGACCTGCTCGACGTGGCGGAAGAAGAAGCGACGGAGGACTTCCACCGTGTCGGCTCGGTCGGGCCGATTCTCACGCCTATCCGCGACACGCCGTCGACCGTCATCTTCCGCCGCCGGATCGGCTGGCTGCTCGTCCTGGTCGTGATGAACATGTTCACCGTCTGGGCGCTGCGCGGCTACCAGGAAATCATTGCGCAGGTGACGACCCTGGCGATGTTCCTTCCGCTGATGATCGGCAGCGCGGGGAACGCCGGATCGCAGTCGTCGACGCTGATGGTCCGCGCCATCGCCACCGGCGACGTCAGGACCTCAGACTGGCTCCACCTGGTCGGTCGGGAGCTGGCGGTCGCGTTCGCGCTGGGGTTGACGATGGCGGCGGCGGCGTGGCTGCTCGGGGTGTTGGTCGGAGGACTGCAGATCGCGCTCGTCGTAGCCTCGACAATGGTTCTCGTGGTGATGATCGGCAGCCTCATCGGGATGTCGCTCCCCTTCCTGCTCGATCGGCTCGACCTCGATCCAGCCACAGCGAGCGCGCCCCTCGTCACCTCCATCGCCGACATCGCCGGTGTTGTCGTCTACTTCAGCTTCGCGAGCTGGGTCCTCGGGCTGGGAGGATGATTCTGGCCGTATCGGATGGATGGGGTTGCCTGGACGGGCTCGGCGCGGGATACATCCCGGCAGGCGAATGGGTATCCAAAACGATAGCTGACAGGCCGAGTCGACTCGCACTGTGCTACCACGTGTGAAAGCTCTCTTCCCGGTTCTCGCGTCGGTGATCGTCATCGCTGCCGGCGCCTCGTTTGCGGAGTCGCAGACCTTCCCCGTCGATGATCCCGTGCTCCGTCGGATCTGGGAGGTGGGGATGGAGGAGTCGCGCGTCGAATCCATCGCGCAGCCGCTCCTCGATTCGATCGGTCCGCGCCTGACCGGTAGCCCGGGGCTCGAACGGGCCCACGACTGGGCGGTCTCCCTGATCGCGAGCTGGGGGGTCGAAGCCCGGAAGGAGCAGTACGGGACCTGGATCGGGTGGGATCGCGGCGTCACCCACGTCGACCTGGTCGCCCCCCGCGTGCGCACCCTCGAGGCGAGGCTCCTCGCTTGGAGTCCTGGAACCGACGGGCCGGTCGAGGGGGCTGTCGACATCGTCCACCCGTACGACTCCGAAGACGAGCTTCGGAGATGGTTGACAACGGTCGGTGGGAAGTTCGTCGCCATCAGTCTGCCGCAGCCCGCCTGCAGACCCGAAGACGACTACGTCGAGTACGGCGGGCCGGCGGCGCTTGAACGGGTGCGCCGGGAACGGGAGGAGCGAGCGCGAGAGTTCGCACAGCGCGTTCCGGCCCCCTCGCTGATGCGTGCGCGGCTGGAGGCCGCGGGGGCCGCCGGCATCCTCGAGTCCGAATGGCCGGGCGCGACCGGTGCGGTGCGGGTCCACGCCACTACGACCACCCGGATCCCTACCCTCAGCCTCGCCTGCGAGGACTACGGGCTGCTCTGGCGCCTCGCGGAGAACGGACAGGGACCGCGGATCCGGGTAGAGGCCGAGGCTCGCTTCCTTGGCGAGGTGCCCGTTCACAACACGATCGCCAGGATTCCCGGGCGCGAACTGCCGGACGAGTACGTCGTCCTCTCGGCGCACTTCGACTCGTGGGACGCCGCCTCCGGAGCCACCGACAACGGAACCGGCGCCACCGTCATGTTGGAGGCGCTGCGGATCCTAAGCGAGGCGTATCCCCATCCGCGCCGGACGATCCTGCTGGGGCTGTGGGGCGGTGAGGAGCAGGGGCTGAACGGCTCGCGCCGCTTCGCGGCGATGCATCCCGAGGTCGTCGACGGTCTGCAGGCGCTCTTCAACCAGGACACCGGGACTGGTCGTGTGTCGGCCATCTCGGCGCAAGGGCTCCTGGACGCGGGCGACCAGCTGGCGAAGTGGATCGCCCGCATCCCCGAGGACCTGACCCGTGAAATCGACCTGCTCATCCCGGGGTTGCCCAGCTCCGGCACCAGCGATCATGCCGCGTTCGTTTGCTCCGGGGCACCGGGCTTCCACCTGACCTCGGTCGACTGGGGGTACGGCGTCCGCACGTGGCACACCGATCGGGACACGTACGACAAGATCGTGTTCCACGAGGTGCGGGCGAACGCGGTCCTGATCGCCATGCTCGCATACCTCGCCGCGGATGATCCTGAGACGGTGTCTCGCGAGCGGCGTGTGCTGCCGCCGGACGAGCAGGGCCGACCGAGGGAATGGCCGGCCTGCCAGGCCGGGCGCGCGGCATGGTGAATGCGGGCAGTTCCGGCGCCTCAGTGACCCGCTGCGGCTCCATACCGTCATAGGACCGACACGGCTTCCGACACCGCCAAAGGGGCGACGTATTGACACGCCCTTTTCGGGCAGCGCACCTTCTCTCGCCCGTCGGTGACGCGGCAGTCTTCCGATACGACCAGCGTCGAAAAGTGGAACGACAACCGCGCCAACGAATCGGTCTTCGACAGCCTGGGAGAACAGGCTGGAGATCGCTGCGCGCGACCCGGCACGCCCGCGGCCCTCCGCCCCTCTCCCCCACCCACCAGTGGCTTGCTCGCCGTACGTAGTCCTTCATTCACAATCAACGAAGGCTCGGGGCCATGAGAAAGCGAGTTCTCTGGGGTGCGTTATTGCCAGTCGCGATGGTTGCGTGCGAATCATCCGACCTGATTTCCCCCGCTCCCGACGGTATGCCGGACCTGGCGAAAGGCGGAAAGGCTCCGCTCGTCGCCAAGGGAGCGACGCCGGTCCTGCTTGGTAGCGGGTTCAGCTTCACGGAGGGCCCTGCGACCGATCATTGGGGCAACGTCTACTTCACCGACCAGCCGAACGACAAGATCTACCGTTGGGATTGGAAGACCGGTCAGATCACGGAGTTCCTGTCCCCGACCGGCCGCTCCAACGGAATGGCCTTCGACGACAACGGGAACCTGATCGCCGCTGCCGACATGCACGGCGAGATCTGGAGCATCGACAGGAATGGCAATGTCACCGTGCTGGTCGACAACTACCAGGGCAATCTGCTTAACGGGCCGAACGACGTGTGGATCGACCCGAAGGGCGGGATCTACTTCACCGATCCGCTCTTCATGCGCGACTACTGGGAAATGGACGATCCGCGACGCGTAGCGTCCCAACAGGGAGGCGGCTACGTTTACTACCTGAGCCCTGACCGGCAGACGTTGACGCGGGTTTCGGGGCAGGACGTCATCGATGAGTTTTCGCCCCCGTTCCCAGTCTGGCCGAATGGCGTAGTCGGCACGCCAGATGGGAAGTACCTGTATGTCGGCTACTACCTTCCGGAGCGGATCTACCGTTACGACGTCAACCCCGACGGGTCGCTGTCGAACCGGGTACTCTTCGCCTCGCGAGGAACCGACGGGATGACCATCGACGCCCTCGGGAACATCTACACGACGTCGCGGATCCCGGGCGTGGTCGTCTTCAACCCGCAGGGCGAGGTGATCGAGACCATCCTTACCGGCGGGTCAGCGGGCAGCACGAACGTGACGTTCGCTGGGCCGAATCGTAAGACGCTGTTCATCACCGCCGGTGGCGAGGTGTACGGCATCGACATGCACGTTCGGGCCGCGGAACGGTTGCCCTAACCGATCCGAACAAAACCAGGACGCCCATCGCGGTGACACCGGCGATCGGGCGTCCTGCTTCCGGCCATCGCCGAGAGCGGCTCAGCCAGTCTATTGAAAAAGCATCCTATCGATAGGGATACCGCTTGGCGTAGCTGTGGGCCGTGTAGGCCGCCACCAGGTGGCAGACCCACCCGAGCATGCCTCCGGTGCCGATCCAGAACCCGGGCGTGATGATCAGCCAGAAGAGACCACGCAGGAAGGTCCCGTTGTAGATCTGCCCCACGCCGGGAATCAGGAGGCTGAGGACCGCCGCGGTTCCAGCATTTCTCATCGATCGTTCTCCCCCGTTCATCGCCTGTCCTGGTGATGGTGATGGTCGGAGCGACCCACCTGTCGGGACTCTACGGTGTCGGAGCGTCAAAAGTTGCGGCCGGGTTCGGGATCCCGCGTCCCCGCGCCGATCGCCGCAGCCTCGGCGACCTCGCCGACCGCGCTCGGTTGGCGGAGGCGAACCGCCACCGCCTCGGCCTGCGCCCACGCTCGCAGGACGTTCTCCCCGGCCAGTTTCCGCAGATCTTCCTCGGTCCACCCCCGTCGCGAGAGGGCGGCGAAGAGCCGCGGGTAGGCCGACACGTCTTCAAGCCCGACGGGGACGCTGGAGATTCCGTCGAAATCGGCGCCGATCCCCACGTGGTCGATTCCTGCCACATCGCGCACGTGCTCGATGTGGCGGATGACGTCGTCGATGGTGGCGTGCGGCGCCGGCCTCGAGCCACGCTCCGCATCCGACATCGCGTTCCACCTCGCGACCTCGGTACTCACGAACTGTGGGACGAAACTGACCATCACGACGCCGCCATTGGCCGGCAAACGGCGGAGGATCTCGTCCGGGACGTTCCTGGCCACATTGGTGATGCTGCGTGCCGATGAGTGGGTGAAGATCACGGGCGCCTCGCTCGCGTCCAGCGCGTCGAGCATCGTCTCGGGGGCTACGTGGGAGAGGTCGACGAGCATGCCGAGGCGATTCATCTCCCGGACGATCTCGCGGCCCAGCTCCGTGAGGCCGCCGTGCATCGGGTCGTCGCCCGCCGCGTCCGCCCAGGCGGTATTGGCGGAGTGGGTGAGGGTCATCGAGCGGACCCCGAGCTCGTAGAACTCGCTCAGCCGCTGAACCGAATTCTCCAGCGCGTAGCCGCCCTCCATCGCCAGGATCGACGCGATATGCCCGGAACGGAATGCAGGCAGCACCTCCGACGAGGTCCGCGTCTCCCGAAAGACGTCCGGATGGGCTTCGAAGATTCGGCGGGCGAGGGCGATCTGCTCGAGCTGCAACCCGTAGGTATCTTCCGCGCTTGCGGGGACGTAGACCGACCAGAACTGCCCGCCCACCATTCCGGCCCGGAGACGCGGGATGTCGGTGTGGCCGGGTGACCGATCGGTCAGGCCGTAGCGGTCTATGTCTCCGGGGAAGCTGTCTGCTGTTCGGATGGCCCAGGCGAGATCGTTGTGACCGTCGATGAGCGGGGTGGTGGAAAGCACCCGACGCGCGATCTCATCGTGCTCGTCGGGCTCAGCGAGCGGCTGGGCCTGCAGGGCGCACCCGGCCAACGCGAGCAAAGCGTAGAGGCTGCGCACCGCCTTTCTACGGGGAGGAACCGCGTATGTCATGGGGTCAAATCCTCGGCGTCGACCGACCCGGTACTGCGTAGGGCCGCCCATCTCGGTGCCGGCTGAGGCGCCGCGGATCGCAGACCGCGACCAGCGCTCACACCGACCAGATGCTTCCACATGAGAGATCCCGCTTCGATTCTGCCCGAACGAACCTGCTCCCGCGTCGCAGTCGGCGACTTGCGAATCGGCCTTCGAGGCTTGGAGGTGACGGATTCCACCGTGTGACAAATCCGCCGGGGCTGGCCGCTCTCCCCGTCGCAGGTGGCCGGCGGGCGACCGCGGAACGCCGGCACGCGAGCGATTCCTCCTCCGCCGGTACAACTCCCCATCACCGGCGGACCATCCGCTTCTCGTAGACGGTCGTAATCCGCTCCCCGTCCCAAACGTATGCGAGGTGCTCCGCCTGCTTGCAGTTGGAGAGGACGGGCGGCCTCAGCACCGCCACGCACTGTCCGCCTTCCCGCCGCACGCTGTCGTACAAAATCCCGTACGATCCTTCCGCCCGCAGGCGGCGGGCGAGGCTCTGACCAGCGGAGTAGTCGTCGCTGTCGTAGACGTCCGGCATCGATTCGCGCCTGCCGCGAATATCGTGCAGCGATCCGGCCAACCTTGCCCGCAGCACCCGCATCGACAGTTCGATCGGAGGCTGAGCCGTGTAGCGCAGGAATCTTTCCCGGTGGTAGACCGTCTCCGCGATCGCGGTTTGACGCTCGCGCGCGGCGTAATAGGCGCTGAAGGAGCCGTCGGTGAAGCGTCCACCGCTCGGATGCACGTGGGTGAACGCCGCCATGATGAAGCTGGATCCCGGACCGGTCACCCGATCCTCGGGCGAAACGAGCCGCAACTCCCCGACCTCGTCACGGATACGGTCGTTCGTGAGCGCCTCGATCTCCAGCACCGCCTCGAGGTCCGCCGCGTCCGCTACCCGCTCGAACAGCTGCACGGGCGGGAAACGGCTGGGGATGATGCGGAAGCACGGCGCCCACACGACCTCCGAGATCGGGATCGACTCCTGCGACATCAGCCTCGTTCGCCGTCCAGGTACTTCCGCACGACGTAGAGGTCGGCGACACGGCCGGAGAGCATCCGGTCGAGCGCGGACTGGCCATTGAACAGCGGATGCCTGTTCGGCCGGTGCAGCCACTCGTCCGCGGCCGCCGGGTCCGGCAGCAGAATCTGCAGGTCCTTATAGATCCCGAAGATGTAGGAGAAGCGCTCGAGCAGGTCCGGCGGGAGCCGGTCGGGAGGGTCCCGCCGCCACTTGTAGAACGTGGAGCGCGACGGGATCCCGAGCAGCACCATCTGCTGCTCGGGTGTGAGCTTCCAGGCCTCGGCGATCCGGGCGAAGGTGCGGAATGCCGGCCCGCCGTACTCTTCCGGTCGCTTCTCCGCCGCCGCCCGCGCGGTTACAGGCATATGCGTTCTCCATGCATGGACTATTGATCAATAGTAGTCTGTATATGGACTCAATGTCAAGACGGTCGGCACGCTGCGGTACAGGGCCGCCGGCTTTGCCCGACCCGTGCGGCGGGAAGTGCGACGGGGGATCCTGCCGCCGGTCCGTCTTCGGTGGCGGCTTGTCTGGGGTCGCGATGAGCGGAGCGGCGTGCCTCAGAACGTCGACAGCGGGAAGCCACGCCTCGGAGCTCCGCGAAGAGGGATCTGCCGCGTGGGTTCGGCTCCATCGCCGGGCCGGAACACCGTTGCCGTCCCTTCCCTTTTCCACGTGCGGCGGTAGCTTCAATCGAGGGTACCGTGTGGAGTGGACGGTACCGCTTCCTGCACCTGCGCACCGTCGAATCCCATTGTCTCGCAATCAGTTCGCGCGATGGCGTCCGCATCCCTGGCACGGACTGGAGCCCGGCCGCGAGTTGCCGCACTACGTCAACGCTTACATCGAGATCACCCCGTTCGACCTGATCAAGTACGAGGTCGACAAGGAGACCGGATACCTTCGCGTGGACCGTCCGCAGCGGACGTCGTCCCAGCCGCCGGCGCTCTACGGTTTCGTCCCACGCACGTACTGCGGTGAGCGCGTCGCGGCGCTCTGTCCGGGCGCGGAGAGAGGCGATGGTGACCCGCTCGACATCTGTGTGCTCAGCGAACGTGCGATAACGCGATCGGAGATCATCGTGCCGGCACGCGTCGTCGGGGGGATCCAGCTTCTCGATCGCGGCGAAGCCGACGACAAACTCATCGCGGTCCTGGAAGGCGACCTGATCTGGAGCGAGGCGAGGGACCTCCAGGACCTGCCGACCATCCTGGTGGAGCGCCTGGAGCACTATTTCTCGACGTACAAGCTGGTCCCGGGGGCCGACGTCCAGATCCAGGTACGTAGCGTGTTCGGCGCCGACCACGCGGCCAAGGTCGTCAATGCGGCCGTCGCCGACTACCGGGCCCTGATCGGATCCGATCAGGGGGCCGCAGCCCCGACATTCCTCGCCTGAGGCGAGGCTGAACCACGTCTCATGGAGCGGATTGCCCACCGGCGGACCGGCTCGTGGCTGAACATCGCTAACCGACACGTAGCTCTCAACGCCCGACCCTCGATAAGGTAGCGGTGACGGGGTTTGGCGCTTTCACCCCGGATGCGGCCCTGAGCGGACCAGGAGCACGGGCGTCACCGATCTGTGCCTGGCCTTCCCTACCCACCTTCGCCAGACCATCCCGTGGGTCGCCCCCGTCGTCGCCGATCGGTCGGGTTCCCGCCTCCCCAGGCTATCGTGACCGCTACTGCAGCCGCCGCGTCAAAACCGACGATGCAGCGGAAGCGGGAGCCGTAGACCGAGAACGCTGGCCTCGCGGTGCGCCGATCATCGGCCGGCAAAGCACCTTGGCGATTCACGTTCGGCTTGCCACTTGCACATCACCCGGGCTTCGCCGGATCCGGCCGGCAAGGGCGACCCACGAGGAGGTACAGCATGGCAGCCGAGAAGAAGCGCGGAGGCAGGGTCCGAGAGGGAAACGCAAAGGCGAGGCGCAACGCCCAGGGCGGCCTGGCCAACGCTGTCAGGCCAGACGCCGACCTCGCGGCGATCGTCGGCCCCGAGCCGCTGACCCGAGCGGCCCTCACCCAGAAGGTGTGGGAATACGTGAAGAAGAACGGCCTCCAGGATCCGAAGGACCGTCGTACGATCCGCGCCGACATGAACATGAAGCGGATCTTCGGCGGCAAGGAGGCCGTCTCGATGTTCGAGATGACGAGGCTGGTCAACCAGCACGTCTCCGCCGCCTGAGTCTCGGCCTGCGGCGAGCCGGGGGCTCGATCGCTCGACCGGTGCCGCGGGCGCCTACGCCGGGGGTGACCGCTACGCGGCCGCGCCCAACTCCTGCTTGATCTCGGCGATCAGACCGCTGAGCGTCTGCTTGGCGTCCCCGAATAACATGTAGGTGTTGTCCCGGTAGAAGAGGTCGTTTTCGATGCCGGCAAACCCGCTTGCCATGCTCCGCTTCATCACGATCGTGCGCTGCGCCGTGTCGGCACGCACGATCGGCATCCCGTAGATCGGCGAGCCCTTGTCCTCGATCGCCGCTGGATTGACGATGTCGTTCGCGCCGATGACGATCGCGATGTCCGCTCGGGCGAGGACGGCGTTGGCCTCGTCCACGTCCGTTATCAATCGATCATAGGGGACGTTCGCTTCCGAGAGCAGCACGTTCATGTGGCCAGGCATCCGCCCGGCCACCGGGTGGATCGCGTAGCGCACCTCTCCACCCTGCCGCTCAATGAGCTCCGCCAGCTCGCGTACCTGATGCTGGGCCTGGGCTACAGCCAGCCCGTATCCGGGGATGATCATCACCAGCCGTGCGTAGGCGAGCTGGACCGCGGCGTCCTCGACGCTGATCTGCTTCACCGTCAGCCCCTCCGCGCTCCTGCCCGATGACGTGACGGTCGCGCCGAAGGCGCCGAACAGCACGTTCGTGAGCGACCGATTCATCGCCTTGCACATGATCTGGCTCAGGATGATGCCCGACGACCCGACCAGCGCACCGGCGATGATCAGCACGTGGTTATCGATCACGAACCCGGTCATCGCTGCCGCGATGCCGGAGTAGGAGTTCAGCAGGGAGATCACCACCGGCATGTCCGCACCGCCGATGGGAATGACGAGCAGGACACCCAGCACCAGCGACAGCGCGATGACCGCGTAGAGCGGCGCCACGAGCGGATCGGGCACCAGGGTCTGGTAGGCCGCGATGGAGATGATCGTGAGGAAGATCAGCGCGTTGACGACTTTCTGCCCGGGAAAGATCACGGGCCGGCCAGTCATCAGCTCTTGAAGCTTGGCGAACGCCACCAGGCTGCCGGTAAAGGTGACGGCGCCGATCAGGATGGCGAGTTGAACCGTCACCCCCTCATCGATCGACAGCACAGCGCCGGACAGCTGCGCGCGCAGGAACTCGGCAGTTCCGACCACGAGGGATGCCGCCCCGCCGAAGCCGTTCAGTAGCGCGACCATCTGCGGCATGGCGGTCATCTGGACCGTCCGCGCCATCCACAGGCCGATTCCCGCGCCAACGACGATGCCCGCCGCGATCACTCCGTACGAGACGATGGCCCGATCCAGCAGCGTCACCGCCATCGCCAGAAGCATCCCCACACCCGACATCGCGTTGCCGGTACGGGCCGTAGTCGGACTGGACAGCCGCTTCAGCCCCAGAATGAACAGCGACGCCGAGACCAGATAGACGAGGGTAACGACCGGCTGCGGGATCATCGCGGATCCCTCCGGAACATCTGCAGCATCCGATCGGTGACGGCGTACCCGCCGACCACGTTGATCATCGCGAAGACGATGGCCAGGAACCCGAGCAGCGTCGAAATCCAGCCGAGTCCGGCACCGGCGATCACCAGAGCTCCCACGATGGTGATCCCGCTGATGGCATTGGCGCCCGACATCAACGGTGTGTGCAGCGTGGGCGGCACTCGATGGATCAGCTCGTAGCCGAGAAAGGTCGCCAGTGTGAAGATGACGATGCTGACTACCAGACCTTCGCTCATTCCTTCCCTCCTCCGGGGAACGATCCGGCTCGACCCGGGCCGTTCCGGTCAGTGAGCGTCAGAGTCGGGTCACGGCCGACCCGACGGGCAACGGGACTTCGTCAGCTGCTTCGTTCGATCTACTCAACCCGCGCCGACCGAAGCGGCGATGAGCATCGGCGCCACGATCTCGTCTTCGCGATCCAGCCGCAGCTCCCCCTCGCGGATGAGGTGCTGAAGGAGCGTCAGCACGTTGCGGCTGAACATCTGGCTGGCGTGGAGCGGGAGCGACGACGGGAGGTTGACCGGCCCGACGATCGTCACGCCATGAACGGATATCGTTTCGCCGACACGGGTC
Source organism: uncultured Gemmatimonas sp. (assembly GCA_964544905.1). Classification (GTDB taxonomy): domain Bacteria; phylum Gemmatimonadota; class Gemmatimonadetes; order Longimicrobiales; family Longimicrobiaceae; genus WHSP01. The sequence goes on along the minus strand of CAZJEH010000041.1, from coordinate 7,266 downwards.
AGCTCGCAGTTTCCGCCCGTCTCCGCGGCCAGGTCGACGATGACCGAGCCCGGGCGCATGCTCCTCACCATGTCTTCCGTCAGCAACCGGGGAGCCGGCCTGCCGGGGATCTGCGCGGTCGTGACGACCAGGTCCATGTCGGGCACGTGGTTCGCAAGCGCGCGAGCAGTCCGCTGCTGCTCTTCCTCCGACTGCGCCTTCGCATAGCCGCCGGCCGTCTCGGCGTCCTGGGCCAGCGCTTCCGCGGCCACGAAGGTGGCACCGAGGCTCTTCACCTGCTCGGCGGCCGCCGGCCGGATGTCGAAGCCGGACACCACTCCACCCAGCCGCCTCGCCGTCGCGATCGCCTGCATCCCCGCCACGCCAGCGCCGATCACGAACACCTTCGCCGGCGGAATGGCGCCCGCGGCGGTCGTCAGCATCGGCAGGAACTTCGTCATTCGTGTGGCGCCGATCAGAACGGCCATGTAGCCGGAGACGGTGGCCTGCGACGACAGGACGTCCATTGACTGGGCGCGCGTGATCCGTGGGACACGCTCGAGCGCGAGCGCCGTTATCGATCGATCACGCAGCGCCTCCTCGAACGCGTCCTGGCTGCCCGGCTGAAGCAGACCGATCAGGATGGTGCCCTCCGGCAGGGCGCCCACAGTGGAGAGTTCAGGTCGACGGACGCCGACGACGACATCGGCGCCGCTGACCAGCGCACCGACATCGGGTACGACGGTCGCCCCCGCTTCGGAGTATGCGCTGTCCGGGATGAGTGCTCCGTCGCCCGCACCCGCCTGGACGCGGACCTCGACGCCCCCGCGCACCAGGCGCCCAACGCTCTCGGGAACGAGCCCCACTCGCCGCTCGCCCGGTATCGTCTCCTTCAGCACCGCCACTGTCGCCATGCGCTATCTCTCTCCGGTATCGGCGGTATTCCCGCTCGGTACGATGACCCTGAAGGTGCTGCCCACGTTCCGCGACGACCCCACCTCGAGGCGCGCACCGAGTAGCTGCGCGAGTCGCCGGCAGATGGCGAGCCCCAGACCGGTCCCCTCCTCGCCCGAACCGAGCTGAACGAACTCGTCGAAGATGTGCTCGAGATCCTCTTCGGCAATCCCGATCCCCCGGTCGACGACTTCGAATGCGACCCCCTGCGGATGGCGCGTACATCTCACAACGATCGGCCGCGATCGACCGTATTTCGCCGCGTTCGAGACGAAGTTCGTCAGGATCTGACGCAGGCGCTGCGGGTCCGTGACCAGCTCGTCGATGTCACACGCGTACTCGATCGTCAGCCGGGAGCCGAACTGTTCCGTCAGCGGTGCGACGGAGGCGTGCAGTTCCCCGAGCAGCTCCTCGATGCGGATCTCGACCGGCTCGATGCCGACCTTGCCGGCCTCGAGCTTCCCCAGATCGAGGATGTCGCGCACGAGGTCGAGCAGGTGCCGCGCGGCCGTGTGCGAATGGTCGAGCGCACGTCGCTGTTCCTCGGTGAGCGGCCCCAGCGTTTCCGCGAGCAGCAGCTCCTGGTACAGCATGATGGCGCTGATCGGAGTACGCAGCTCGTGATTCATCGCCGAGTAGAGCCGGCTGCGCGCCTTCATCGCCGTCTCCAGCTCCAGCGTGCGTTCGCGCAGGGCAGCGTTTACCCGCTCCATCTCGGCGGCCTGGCCGCGGAGCTGTCGCTCGGCCTGGACCCGCTGGCTGATGTCCTCCAGCACCCCGATCCCGCCGATCACCTCACCGGCGTCGTTTCGCAGGGGCGCGTATTGTACGGAGACGTGCAGTTGCCTGCCTGTAGGCGCCAGATAGGGGCCTTCGTAGAACGCCGGCTTGCCCTCCAGCGCCTGCCGGATTCCGGGCACCAGGCGGCTGCTCCGCATGGCGAGCAGGTTCGCCCCGACGATGTCTTCGTACCGCGCTCCGATCAGGCGGGTCAGATACTCGTTGCAGTGCGTGATCCTCAGATCCCGGTCGCAGAGGAACACCCCGACCGGCGACTGATCGAACAGGGCACGGTACCGGGCCTCGCTCTCGCGTAGCGCCGCCTCGCGCTGCTTCTTGTCGGTGATGTCGCGGTAGATGCTCACCACACCGACCGGCCCGTTCACGTCGATCGGGGTGGCCAGCACCGATACGTCGATCAGGTGACCATCCCGGTGACGCCGAACCGTCTCCACCATCACCCGCTCGCCACGCCTTACCCCGCCGTCGAGCTGTGTGCCCTCGTCCTGCAGGGCTTCGGGGACGATCAGGTCGTTGAGCTTCTGCCCGATCGCCTCGGCCGGCGTGTAGCCGAAGACCCGGGTGAACTCGCTGTTGATCCGTACGACCCGGTTATCCCGGTCGAGGATGACGATCCCCTCGGGAGCGCTTTCGAACAGACCTTCCAGGAACGCCTGCTGGATGTGCAGCCGACGCTTTATCTCGTCGATGATGCGCGCGTAGTCGGCCGCGGCTTCGACCGGGTGCTCGGGCGCGCCGATGCGCGCTTCCGCCAGCAGGACGCGGGTTTCCGCCTCCCAGATCTCGAAGGGGGCCCCGATGACGTCATCCACCCCGGCCTGCGCCAGCCTGCGGAGGGCGGCGGGGTCGTGCCGCCACGCGATTCCAATGACGTACGGGGGCCGCTGCGCCGATTCTCGCAGCGCACGACACGCTTTCGAGCCGGTGCCGGACGGATCCTCCTGGATCACCACGAGCCGCGGTTCTCCCTCGCGGAGACCGTCCGCCACGGCTCCCGCACCGGCTACTCGCGCGACGGTCCATCCACGTCGGGCGAGCACGTGCTCCACGTCGGCCAGTGGGGCGAGGTCGTCGGCGACGACCAGAGCTCGCATCATGCTGCTGCCGGACAGGGGGTGCCTCGATAGGACTGATGAAGCCGAACCGGCCCGGCAAAGCTAGGACCGCGATCCTGTTCCGGGCAAGGGAATGACGGGTCGCAGGCCGGGCGGACTGTCACGGCGGCCGGAGGATCGCGCCGATAAGGAGCAGGGTGATGGGAACGACGGGTCAGCCCAGGCACGAGGATCGACCCAGGGTGGGTCGGGGCGCGCGGACTGTGAACTCGAGGTCCCGTTCGCGCTGGCGGTGTTCGTTCCGACGTCGGATGAGTCGGATCCCGGAGCTACACTCCGCCGGTCGGTGCTTGTGGCGGGGAGGGGAAGTGCAGATCTCTCGCTTCGCTCGAGATGACAAGGAACGTTTCTCATCGGCCGGCCACCGTACCGTTTGCGAGCTAGACATCCGCCGCTACACCTTCAGCAGCAACACTCCATCCACGCCAAGCCCGACCTACGAGATCGCAGTGACAGCAAGGCAGATGTGGGACATCTGGGTCGATGTCGGAGGCACGTTCACCGATTGTGTCGCGCGTGATCCGGAGGGACGCTTCCATCGCGCGAAGGTGCTCAGCACGAGCGCGCTGCGAGGGAGCGTCCTTGAGGTCGTCGACGAGCGGTCGCTCCTCGTCGAGTCCACATGGCCGGGGCCGGAGGGGCTGGTTGAGGGGTTCCGCTTTCAGCCGCTGGCCGCTCCTCCGTCGGACGTCCGCGCGGTGGATTTCGATCCCACCATCGGCCTGCTACGCCTCGACCGGCCGGTGCCACGGGATCTCGACGGTTCCGTGTTCGAGCTGCGCTCGCCGGAGGAAGCGCCGGTCCTGGCCGCACGGATGGTGACCGGAACGCCTCCTGGGCGCGCCCTCCCTCCGCTCCGGCTGCGGCTCGCCACTACACGCGCGACCAACGCACTCCTTGAGCATCGCGGCTCGCCGGTCGCCTTCTTCGTGACGAAGGGGTTCGCCGACCTCCTCATCATCGGCACGCAGCAGCGCCCTGAGCTCTTCGCGCTGGACATCGTCAAACCGCGGCCGCTCCACGCCGCGGTGATCGAGGTCGACGAGCGCCTCTCGGCCGACGGTGCGGTCGTCTCCGAGCTGCGGCTGGACGCTGCGCTGTCCGCCGCCCGGGAGGCGCTTGCGCGCGGCATCGACGTTGCCGCGATCTCGCTCCTCCACGCGTACCGCAACGATCGACACGAGCGGCTTCTCGAGCAGGCTCTCCTCGAGCTAGGGTTTCAGCACGTCTCCCGTTCCTCCGCGGTCGCTCCGGCAATCAACCACCTGCACCGCTCGGAAACCACCCTCGTCAACGCCTACCTGGCGGAGACGCTGACGGCGTATCTCGATGCGGTCGAGCAGGGGATCGGCGGGGCGGGCGGAGCGCTCGAAGAGATCCGGTTGCTGACTAGCGCTGGCGGTGTTGTGCGAGCCACGGAGTTCCTGCCCAAGGATTCGCTGCTCAGTGGACCGGCCGGCGGCGTGGTGGGAGCGGCGATCGAGGGCCGCCGCGTCGGTATCGACCGCGTCATCAGCTTCGACATGGGCGGCACCAGCACGGACGTCGCGCGCTACGACGGCGACTTCGACTACACGTGGCGCCACCAGGTCGGCGACGCGCGCCTGCTCGCGCCGGCCCTGGCCATCGAGACGGTCGCGGCGGGAGGCGGTTCGGTTTGCGGCTGGACCGCCGGCGCACTTGCGGTCGGCCCGGAGAGCGCAGGCGCCGCGCCGGGTCCTGCCTGCTATGGGGCGGGCGGCCCGCTCACGATCACGGACTGCAACCTCCTCCTGGGCCGGATCGATCCCGCGCGGTTCGGGATTCCGCTGTCGATCGAGGCGGCGCAGGCGGCCTTCGAGGCCCTCCGTGACGCAATCGCTGTGGAGACGGGCGAGCGGCCTTCGCGGGAACCCCTGCTGGCCGGCCTCATCGATATCGCGGACGAGCGCATGGCCGACGCCATCCGGTCCATCTCCCTGCGGAAGGGCTACGACCCGTCCGACTACGCGCTGGTGGTCTTCGGTGGGGCGGGTGCGCAGCACGGATGCGGCGTCGCCCGACGGCTCGGCATCACGCGACTGATCATCCCCCCGGACGCGGGAATCCTCAGCGCGGTGGGCGTGGGACACGCCCGTGTCGAGCGCATCGCCGAGCGGCAGGTTCTGCGCGATCTCGGCGCCGACCCGGACTGGCTCGACGACGAGCTCGATCGGCTGGCAGCCGAAGCGCGGGAGGCAATGATCCGCGAAGGGGTCGCACCCGAGGCGACCCTTATCCGACGACGGATCGCCAACCTCCGGCTGAAAGGCCAGGAGACGCCGCTGTCGATCGACGTGGGAGAGGGAGCGCTCGACACCGTTGAGGCGTTCGCGCGCCAGTACCGGCAGCTGTACGGTCACGGGCCGGAGGATCGCGCGATCGAGGTCGAGTCGCTGCGGGTCATCGCATCCACGCCGGATGTCGCGTACCCGGCGGGGCTACCGCCCATGACGGGAAGGTCGGATCCCTCGGTCCAGCCCGCCCGGGCGTGGGTAGGCGACAGACGGGTCGATATGCCCCGGATCGAGCGCAGCGCATTGCCCGCCGGTGCTCGCATCGAGGGCCCGTGCATGATCCTCGACCCCTACACGTCCATCCTGGTGGATGACGGATGGGTCGCGACCGTCCATCCGACCGGGACGATCATCCTCGATGCCGAGCAAAAGGTCGGCGGCTCGGCCCGCGCGGCTGGTGCCGCTCCCCGCGCGGTGCGGGAGCAGCTGTTCACCAGCCGGTTCGAGTCTCTGGTCGAGGAGATGGGCGACCAGCTCCGGAGGACGGCCCTCTCGACCAACGTCAAGGAGCGACTCGACTTCTCCTGCGCGCTGCTGGATGCCGATGGCGAACTGGTCGCCAACGCGCCGCACATCCCCGTGCATCTCGGGGCACTCGGCGTTTGTGTCCGATCGGTCGCGCGGGATCTTGTTCTAGAGCCGGGCGACGTGGTCGTCACCAACCACCCGACGTACGGCGGCTCGCACCTGCCCGACATCACCGTCATCACGCCCGTTCACGATGATGACGGGCAGCTGGTCGGCTATGTCGCGAGCCGTGCCCACCACGCCGAGGTCGGCGGCGCCCGTCCCGGCTCGATGCCGCCCCACGCGCGCTCGCTTGCGGAGGAGGGCGTCGTGATCCCTCCGACGCTGCTGGCGCACGCGGGGGAGTTCAGGTGGGATCGGATTCGCGCCCTGTTGACATCGGGACCGTACGCCTCGCGAGCGCCGGACGACAACATCGCGGACCTGCGGGCACAGGTCGCGGCGAACCACCGCGGGGCGGAGCTCCTTCGCTTCCTCGCGCGCGAGCACGGAACCTCGACCATCCACGAGCAGATGGAAGCGCTCACGGCGCGCGCAGAGCGGGGCATCAGGACCGCCCTCCAGCGCTACGGCGACGGTACCTTCGCCGCCGTGGAGCACTTGGATGACGGATCCGCCCTCGCCGTCAGCGTCGCCATACAGGCGGGTGAGGCCGTGGTCGACTTCACCGGAACGGCCGGCGTCCATCCCGGAAACCTGAACGCAACACCGGCAATCGTCCGGAGCGCGCTGCTCTACGTCCTCCGCTTGTTGATCGACGAGCCGCTGCCGCTCAACGAAGGGTTGCTCCGTCCGGTCCGCGTCGTCCTGCCGACCTCGCTGCTGAGTCCGGATTTCGATCTGCCCCCCGATCGGGCGCCCGCTGTCGTCGGCGGAAACACCGAGGTCAGCCAGAGGTTGGTCGACACCCTGCTTCGCGCCCTGGGCCTCGCCGCCTGCAGCCAGGGGACGATGAACAACATCCTGTTCGGCGATGCCTCCTATGGGTACTACGAAACCATCGCGGGCGGCGCAGGGGCGACTCCAAGGCGACCGGGATGCAGCGCCGTTCACACCCACATGACCAACACACGGATCACCGACGTCGAGGTGCTCGAGTCGCGGTATCCGGTGCGTGTGAATCGCTTCGCGATTCGGCCGGGGTCGGGCGGTCGTGGCGCGCTTCCCGGCGGAGACGGCGTGGTGAGGGAGATCGAGTTCCTGCGCGCCGCGTCGGTCTCCGTCCTGACGCAGCACCGGAAGGTGCGGCCTTACGGGATGAACGGAGGTGAGCCGGGTGCTCCCGGCCGCCAGTGGGTCGAGCGTGTCGGTGGGGGAAGGGTCGAGCTGGAGCCAATCGACGGTTGCGAGGTCGAGCCCGGAGACCGGCTCGTTGTCGAGACCCCAGGCGGGGGCGGGTGGGGGAGGCCGGACGAATGACCCCGGCGGCGATGGCCCCTGTCGGACCGTTATCTAACGATAACGTCGCTTGATATCGGTCGAGCCGTTTTGGGAATCCCGTCCGTCATCACACCGAACCCAATTCGCAACCGTGAGCGGCCTACGGCGCCGTATCCCCCAATCGTCATCCCGGC
>CAZJEH010000040.1:0-22166 GCA_964544905.1 uncultured Gemmatimonas sp. | reverse complement strand
CACCACCGTGCTCTTCACGATCACGACGTGGTAGCTCGGCTTGTCCCGCAGCACCTCACCGATCTGTCGGGCGGCCTCGCGAATGTAGCCGAGGTCGATCTCCTCGCCGTCGAACGGAGTCCCCACGGCGATCAGTGATACATCGGTTTCGCGGACCGCGCGAGCGAGGTCGGTTGTCGCCTCGAGCCGCTTCCCGACGTTCGCGCGGAGCATGTCCTCGAGCCCCTTCTCGTAGATCGGGGGCTCGCCACGATTGATCCGCGCGACCTTGCCTTCGTCGACGTCGACGCAGATGACCCGATGCCCCTTCTCGGCGAGACACGTCCCGCTGACGAGCCCGACGTACCCCGTACCGATGACCGATATGTTCATGAACAGTCTATGGTTCTCCGTTGAAAGCCAGCCGCCGCCGCGGCGACGGCCACGCGCCCCCTTTTTCTCGGCCACGCCCCAATGGATGACGCGGCCGCCGACACGAGTGTCGCGGCATGCCCCCGAGATGGGGGGCTTCAACCTGCTACGCCATCTACCACGCCGCCCGCACGCTTTCCTGCCTTCCACCCGGCTCCGTCTCGCTCCAGCGAGCGCCCTTCCCTGTGATCCCGGGTGGACCTTCGCAATCGCCGAAGCGAGCCTTCCCGTCATCCCTAGCGCTAGCTTCTCCCTTGTCATCCCGAGTGCAGCCGAGGGATCTGCACTTCCCCCACCCCGCCCCTAGTTGTCCGTCGCGTCGCGGTTCTCGCTGTACCACAGAAGCGAGCGTCGCAGGCCCTCGTCGAGGTCGATCTCCGGATCGTACCCGATCTCGCGCCGCGCCTTGGTGATGTCCGGGCAGCGCCGGTTAGGGTTGTCCACGAGATACGCCGGATCGTCGCTCTCGCCCCGGACGAGACGCCCCTGGTATCCGAAGAGGTCGCGCGCGATCTCGATCACCCGCTCGGCGAGGTCGCGGATGGAGATCTCCGGGCTCTCGGTGCCGATGTTGTAGGCCTCGCCGTCCCGCCCGAGCAGCAGGATCCGGTAGTAGCCGACGATGGCATCGGCCACATAGCAGTAGGTCCGCGTAGGCCGCCCGTCGGAGAGCATCACGATGTCCCGCCCGGCGAGGACGTCGCGGGCGAAGTCGGGGATCACGCGGCGATCGGTGATCTTGAGGCCCGGACCGTAGTTGTTGAACGGGCGGGCGGTCTTGACGTGGACCCCGTGCACCTTCGCGAAATTGACGCAGAGGGTCTCGCCGTAACGCTTCGACTCGTCGTAGCACGCGCGTGGCCCGGTGCACGAGACGTTTCCTCGGTAGGTCTCCGGCGTGGGGATGTTCGCGGGATCCGGATCGCCGTAGATCTCGCTCGTCGAGAAGAACAGGAAGCCCTCAACCGGCTTCCCCCGTTCGCCCCGCTCACGGCAGTAGTCGAGGAGATAGCGAAGCCCGTTGACATTGGCATCCATCGTCTCGATCGGGTGCAGCCGGTAGTACGTCGGCGACGCGATCGAGGCCGCGTGGATGATGTAGTCGAAGTCGTCCATCTCCGGCAGCGGCCGGGTGATGTCGTGCTCGACGAGGTGCAGGTTGGGATCGGTTCGCAGCTCCTGGAGCCAGCGGGGCACGCCGCGGATGTAGTTGTCGAACACGGTCACCTGGATCCGCCGGTCCGGGGAGGCCGTGGCGTTCCAGTAGAGCGGGGCCTGAACGAGATAGTAGCCCAGGAACCCGGCGCCGCCGGTGATCAGGAGCTTCTTCCCGGCGAGTCGCTCGAATTCCTCGGCCAGCCCGGACCGGATGTGCGCAAGGTCGCGGGTGGCGACGTTGGTCGCTATGTGCATGTGTGCGTTGCGAATGTGAAGATCGGATCCGTCTGACCGTCAGCGGTTCCAGACGCGCCAGGGCGCCTGACCACTCTTCCAGAGGTCCTGGAGGTACGTGTGGTCGCGCAGCGTGTCCATCGGTTGCCAGAAGCCCGGGTGACGGTACGCGGCGAGGTTCCCGCTGTGCGCGAGCTGCACCAGCGGCGCCTGCTCCCAGACGGTGTCGTCTCCTTCGATGTACTCGAAGACCCCCGGCTCGAGGACGAAGAACCCGCCGTTGACCCACGCGTTCTCGCCGTCGCCCCGAGGCTTCTCGCGGAAGGCCTCGATCCGCGTCTGCCCATCGTGAAGTGAGAAGGCGCCGAATCGGCCGGGCGGCTGGACGGCGGTGAGGGTGGCGAGCGTTCCCTGCTGGCGGTGGAAGGCCAGAAGCTTGCCGATGTCGACGTCGCTGACACCGTCGCCGTAGGTCAGGAAGAACGTATTGTCACCGACGTACTCGCGAACCCGCTTGAGTCGCCCGCCGGTCATGGTGTTCCACCCGGTATCCACGCAGGTCACCCGCCAGGGTTCGCATTTCGTCTGATGAACGATGACCTCCTGGTTACGCAGATCGAACGTCACCGTGGAGCGGCGGACATGGTAGTGAGCGAAGTATTCCTTGATGATGTCGCCCTTGTAGCCGCAGCAGATGATGAAGTCGTCCACCCCGTAGGCGTGGTAGATCTTCATGATGTGCCAGAGGATGGGGGCGCCGCCTATCTCCACCATCGGCTTCGGTTTGACCCCCGTCTCCTCGGCCATGCGGGTCCCGAGGCCGCCCGCGAGGATGACCGCCTTCATTCCCTTCGCGGGAAGATTTTCATCACGTGCCGACACCGGCTCTGAATTCATGAGTTTCTGGAAATGATCGATGGCTGATGCCCCGCTTCCGTCACGGCTTCTGGCAGGGCTGCGGATACGGCGTAAGCGTAGACCCGGTCGAGCTCGATCCCCCGGGCTTCCCAGCTGAAGTGGCGTCTGACTCGCTCGCGCGCGAGCCTCCCCTTCGAGGCGACCAGATCGCGGCGCTCGACGATGGATTTCATCGCGTCGTGGATCCCGGCTATCGCCTCCTCGGGCGTCTCCGCGCTGACGCGGAAGCCCACCTCGTCGGTCACCTGGTCGCGGATGCCGCCGCGGTCCAGGCAGATGACGGGGCGACCCATCGCCATGGCCTCGAGGGAGATGGCGCTCCCGGAGTTGTAGATGCACGGGTGGACCAGGGCGTCGCAACTCCGCAGACGGGCCATCCACTCCTCTCGCGAGAGGTCCGTAAGGAACTCCACGCGGTCATCGATGCCGAGCCGCCTGGCCAGGGTGCGCAGCGCCCTCTCTTCGGGCCCCTCGCCGATCACCCAGTAGACGGCGTTCGTGTCGTCCAGCCGGGCGAAGGCCTGCAGGCCCAGATGCACGCCCTTCCAGTGCAACAGACGCGTCATGCTCGCGAAGGTCACGCGTTCGCGCGCAGGCGGCGGATCCTCTTCGGACTTCTCCAACACCCACGAATCGACTCCGCTTTCGCCCAGGATCCGGACTCGGTTGGCGCCGAGCGCCGAAATCCGCTCGGCTGTTTCGCGCGAGTTCGCGAGGGCGACCGCGCTTCGGCGCGCGGTCAGCCTGACCAGCGGATCGATCGAGGCGATGAAGCCGACGAGGCGCCGCCCGAACTCCGCGATCCGGGCAGGGATGCTCAGGCCTCGTCGGAATGTCTTCGGCATCGCGTCACCGCCGCCGATCGGCCCCCAGACGAAGGGAATCGGCAGAAGGGCGAGGAGGCTGGGAGTGTAGTAGCGAACCCAGGAAACGTGGTGAGCCAGATCGAACCCGATCCGTTCGTGGGCCTGCCTCGCAATGCGATAGACGCCGATCTGCCAGAAGTATGAGCAGAGCTGGACTCCGAAGAGCCTCTGCATCCACACGGGCAGATCGTAGAAGATGAAGTGGAGATTGGGTTGCGGGCGAACGGCGAGCTCGGCTGCGATCATCTCGTCCTGCCTGCGGGAGTGCAGTTCCCCCGGACGGGTGATCACCCACACTTCGTGGCGACGGGCCATCTCCCGGGCGGTGTTCCAGCCGATCCCCCGCTCGGACCCGGCACCCGGAGTGCACGAGTAGGCCGAAATGAGCACCTTCAACGGGCGGCTGGCAGCGCTGGGCTCGTAGCGCCCCGCCGATGGATACGGCGCGCCGGCCGTCAGTGGCTCCTCCTTTGGGTATGCCGATCCAGCCGACACCGTGGGTCCTCTGTCGATCGCGATTGACGCGGACAACCCGTTCCTCTCCAGTACGCTCGCTTACCCCTCTGCCGACGGGCCCGGGCGGCCACCGTCGCTACCTGACCAGCGCTCGAAGCATCTCACGGCGGGCCTGCATGGTCCGCAGAGCATTGCTAGGCTTCGCCTTGTTCGCGCTCCGCGCACTTCCGATCGAGCCGCGGCGGCTGGACCTTCCAGCTCGGCGCCGGAATCCCGATCGTCGAGCCAGGCGGCCGGTCACCGCGGGAGCAGCGCCCGCCGTCGACACGCCTCAGACCGCATGCTGCAGGCTCGATGGAGCGCAGACTCGTCGAGCTTCGGCGCGGGGGGCGTGCAATCGACAAGCCACCGACCGAGGCTTCCCCGGTCCTCCCGTAAGTCTTTCCCATCACCCATCATCCAAACCGCCCCATGCCGGGCCGAGGGTCGCCACTTCCGGATTGCTGGCAACGCTCCGTTACAGCGGCGGCCATCCCTGGCATCGAAATCGGCCCTGCCAACCCTGGCTCGAGCGGGCGCGGAGCCGGCTATCGATAGGACAGCACGCCGGCCACCGGGCGTGGCAGCTCCGGCACGGGCGCCGCGGCTCGCAGCACCTCGTTGGCCGCACGCTCGCGTTTCTCCCGCTCCACCAGGGCCGTAGCGACGCCCATCCCGAAGAGCGTCCACATCCAGATGCCTCCCTGCGGGCCCTCGAGATAGACGTCGAACGTGGCGTTCACCATGAGCGCGGCCCAGTAGGCGAGGATCCACAGGCTGACCCTCGCCAGGTACTCGTCTCCGGCCGCCCGTGACCTGCCGTAGGTCCGCAGCATCATCGCCGCGAACCCGAGGTGAAGAACGAGCCAGAGTGCGAATCCCGGCACACCGCTACGGGCGAGCACGCTCAGGTGGCCGTTGTGGGGGCTTCGCAGGGACGCGTCGCTGTTGACCTGGAAGCCGTCCGAGTCGGCCAGGTTGATCCCGTAGCCCTTCCCGGTCCACCGATACGGGCCGAACACGGTGTAGTCGACGATCAGACCCCACCACTGCAGGCGCCATCCAGCCGTTCCCTCGCGCTCGCTCGCCTCGGCGAAGATGCTCCTGACGTTCTCCGTGAGCTGTTCGACAGAGAGCGGACGGCGGTCGCTGATCCGGATCTCGACCTCGGAAAGCATCAGCGTGCTGGTGACGATGAACCCCACGACGCCGAGCATGACGAACCTGCGGGTCACCGCAACCGGCTGCAGTACCAGGACGATCCCGATGGCCGTGAATACCGCCAGCATACCGCCGCGGTTGATCGCCGCGGCGATGACGAAGCCGGCAAGCCATACCGTCCAGAGCGCAGCGCGGGTCAAGGTGACTCCGCCGACGCCCTTCGACCTCCTCCCATCAGGACTGAGGTCCTTCAACCCCAGCAGCAGGAACGCGGCGACACCGGCGAGGTGGGTGTTGATGTCCCCCGCCTTGACGTCGATGATGGGGACCTCCGTCCCGGGCACGAAGGGAATCGCGGTGGGAAAGAAGTTCCCGACCACGACGGCCAGCGGAGCCCACAGCACGAAGATCGGCAGAACCTTCCCATACAGGCCGGGCACCCGCTCGATCAGACGATCACGCACCAGGATCGGAATGATCGCGAGGGCGGCAATCGCGTAACCCCAGAGAACGCCGTCACGGAGGCTGTCGATCCCGTAGACCGGGAGATAGGGGAACGTGGTGGCAGCCCCCCACAGCATGAACGCCGCCAGGACCCAGATGACGGGCGTCCGGAAGGAGACGAAACGGCCCCTGTTCAGCAGGAGGGCGAAAACACCGACGGCGAGGACGACCTCGCCGATGAAGAGCGGCGGCACGCCGAGGTAGGCGAAACCGCGACCGAAGAAGGCGTATCCGACCAGCAGGATGGTCAGGGCGACGCCGTACGCGCGGGACCCCGAACCGGGAATCGCGAAGGCGATGGCCGTCCCGCCGAAAACGAGACCGGCCGCCGCCCCGATCGCCGGCGAGATCGACACGGCCAGGCCGACCGCGAGGCACATGAGCGCCACGATCGGCACGACCCATCGCTGTGTCGCCTGGCCGACGGCGGTGTTCGCGTAACGCATCCGCCGCTACGATGCCACGCCGCCGTAGTACCTGTAGTAGCGGTACCCGTACTGCGCTGCTGTCGAATCCGGGTCGTTGAGGACTGCGCCAAGCAGGTCGGCGCCCACGTCGGTGAGCTGGCGAACGGCCTGCCGGGCCTCCTGCCGATCGGTCTGCCCGGCGCGGACGACGAGCACCACCCCATCCACCAGCGTCGCCAGCGCCATCGACTCCGCTGCCGCAAGCACCGGCGGCGTGTCCAGGAGAACGAGGTCGTACGCCCCGGACGCGAACCCCACGAGCTGCCGCATCCGCTCGCCGCTCAACAGCTCGGCAGGTGCGTCGGCGAACGAACCGGCGGTCACGATCGAGAGGTTGGTTACCTGCGTCGGCTGGATGGCGGCGCGGAGGCTGACCTTGCCGGTCAGCACCTCGTTGAGCCCCGGAGTGTTGTCGACGTTGAAGACCTGGTGCATCCTGGGGCGCCGAAGGTCGCAGTCGATGAGCAACACCCGCTGTCCCTGCTGAGCGAAGGCGATGGCGAGATTCGCCGCGGTCGTCGTCTTCCCCTCGCCGGGCGCGGCACTCGTGACGAGCACCGTCGATAGACCATCCCGCGACTGGGAATAGAGCAGGTTCGTCCGAAGCATCCGGTACGCTTCCGCGCCGACGGCGGTGGCTCCCATGAGCATCGCCAGATCCTGACCGGATGACCTCGAACGGCGGGGCAACCAGGCCGGCCGTTCGTCTCCCGCATGGGTGGCGTGAGGAACGACCGCCAGACCCGGCAACCCGAGACCCTTCTCCAGCTCGTCGGGCTCGCGGATCGACGTGTTCATCGACTCGCGGAGGAGCGCGCCACCGCTGCCGAGCAACATCCCCAGCATCAGACCGAGGGTCACCTTCCAGATGAGCCCGTTGCTTTCCGGCTCGAGCGGCAGCGGCGCCTCGTAGACGACCTGCACCTGGCCGACTTCCACCGCCTCCGCCATGCGTGCGCGCTGCAGGTCCGCCCGCAGCTGATCGGCGACCCCCCTGACGGCGGCGGCCTGCTGCTCGAGTCGCGCGTCCTCGATCTCGACCTGCGGAAGCGCCGACATCTGCGCGGCCGTCTGCCCCCGCAGGTCCGCCAGCGCCGCGATCTGCGCGTCGACCGCGTTCACGTGACTGCGGATCGCCGAAGCCAGCTCCTGCTCAGCAGTGCGGATAAGCCCGTTCAGCGTGATCAGGCGGGGGTTCTCCGCGGTCAGCGCCTGCGGGCCCGTAGCCAGCGCGTCGCGCTCCTGCTTGTAGGCGGTCAGCTGTGCGTGCAGCGCCGTCACCACGGGGTTCGACGCGATTCCCGGCGACGAGACGAGCGTCTGTAGCGCCTCCGACTGCCCGGCCTGGTCGCCCGCCTCGAGCCGCCTCAGCAGATCGCCGTACATCTGGCGCTCCGCCGAGAGCGTCGCCCGGCGCGCATCTAGGTCCAGCAGCGACTGCTGCTGGGCGGTCACCATCTCCTCGGAGCTGTAGAACTGCCGATCGGTACGGAACGCGGTCAGCACCGCTTCCGCCTCGCGCAGCAGCGAGTCCGTCTCCGCCAGCCGCTCTTCGAGAAAGATCCGCTGCCGGCGGGACTCCTCCTGCGCGGTCTCCGCGTTGACGCTCTGGAAGACGTTGACGATGGTGTTCGTCACCCGCTGCGCGGTCCACGGATCGTTGGCGGCGTAGCGGATCGCCACCGCGTCGGTCCGGTCGCGTGGCTCGGCGACGAGCCGCTCGAGCACCAGGTCGATCGCGGTTTCCCGCGGCACGACGTACAACTCTGCGGACTCGACCTCCGTTGGCGCCTGCGGCACTGTGAAGGTCACGCCTTCCACGCTCAGCGGCCGACCGTACGGCCCCGAAACCGCGGTCCCGTTCGACGAAACCCGTACGCCATCGGCCCGGAAGACCAGGGTCAACTCGGAGGCCGTCGCATCGTCGGCGACGTGGACGTCGCGAAGCAGTCCCGTCGGGAAGGCGACGGTCGCCGACTGAAGCCGCAGGCCTTCCTGGTCCACCACCCGTCCGATGACGTAGCGGCCACGCAGCACCTCGATCTGCGAGAGGATGGCGTCGGCGTTGCGCCCCATCATCTGCTCGGGGAGCCCACCGGTCATCTGGCCCCGAAGGTCGATCAGCCGGACCAGCGCCTCCGCATTGTAGACCGGCGGTTGCCGCATCACGCGGTACATGATCGGCGCCGCGGTCACCAGGCCGGCTACGACGACCAGCCACAGGTTCCGGCGTACCACCCCGAAGAAGTCCGCCAGCGATATCGCCGAGACGTGATCCCAGCCGGAAGGCTGCGCGTGCTGGCTGGGCATTGGATTCATCCGCGGTCGACGCCGGTCGGTACCTTCCGAGTTCCGTGCGCGCTCTATCATCAATCCGCTCTCGCTGGAGTCCTTTTCGTCACTACTGGTTGTCGAGCGCGTTCAGGATCGCGGCTGCCGCACCGGCAAGCGTGGCGACCGGAAGAACGTAGTTCCGGAAGATCTCACGCTTCTGACGAACCACGAGCTGGTCGCCCGACCGGATCGGCATGCCTCCCATCGTGGGATCGGGTCGGGTCAGGTCGATGTCGTAGGTCTGCCCGTTCCGATACAGGATGACCCGGTTCATCGCCCCCCGCTCGTTTATCCCTCCCGCGCGAAGCACTGCCTGGGATACCGTCGCCCCTATCCCCAGCCCATAGACTCCGGGCTGCCGGACCTCACCGCCGACCGAAACCTGGAAGAACGGATCGACGATGAGCATCGGATTCTGCATGTATCGGGCGACGTGATCCCGCACCTGCTGCTCGACTTGCGGCAGCGGAACCCCCGCTACCCGGACCGAGCTGTAGAACGGGCTTCCGATCGTCCCGTCCGGCCGAACGGCAAAGCGTCCGCTCAGCTCGACGTTGTTGTTCACGAGAATCTGGATGGTGTCGCCCGGCTGCAGGACCGGCTCCGCGCCAGCCTGGCCATGAGCCAGACCGGGCAGCAACGCCACCATCAACACCATCAGAAATCCTCTCGCCGTCATGAAACCATCCGTGTCTCGGTCGATAGGTCCCGGCACGTCCGTCGCCCGGGAGTGGGAGCGTATGCCAGGCGGCTCCCCGGGTTGGACGACTCACCGTCCGCACCGGTCACGCCTTCGCTCGATGGCTCGACGACCCATCCCCTTCCCGAACGACTCAACGAGCGTCGGCCGCAATCGCTACGATCACCCGCCTCCACGCCACATCTCCCGACGTGGAGGCGGCCCGTCCTCGTCCGTGAAGATCAGCCCCTCACGCGGATCGTTTCGACGCTGCGGTAGGGCTGAACCACGCAATTCGTGCCGGCGACGAAGTAGATGACCGCCGACTCCGCCTCTCCGGCGGCCGCGAAGTACTCGAACCCTTCATGGTAGCCGCGCCGGAACACCTCTCCCGGCTGAACCGCGCGCGTTACGCCGAACGGCTGATAGCGGACTCCATCGATCGTCACCGCATCGCCCCGGCTGACCCAGGCCGGCGTGGGAACCTCCGACGCCGCCGTATAGACCGAGGAGAACGGAACCCGACGATCATCGACGATCGCCACCGAGTCGCCATCCGCCGTCAGCAGGCCGGCAGCGATCCGGAAGTCGCCGTTCACGAGCGCGCACATCTCGAAGGGGCGGTCCGCCGGCGGCGCCTCGACCACGACCGGAATGAGCGGCGTCGAGGGGCCGGCGCACGCGAGCCCGGAATCGTCGACCTGGTTGGGGTCGCCGTCACGCCCCGCGTTCTCGATGCTCGCCTGGACCAACTCGTCCAGGACGGCATGGAGCGCGAGCAGCTCGTCGGGCGGCGACGCGATGAACGCGTCGGCACTGGCATCCACGAAGGCATTGTAGAGGCCGGTCACCCGTGCGAGTCGGGTCGGCCCCTCGCGGCCGGGCCGGCGCGGATCCATCGTCTCGATCACTGCCAGCAGACCCCTCGCCTCGGTAACGAGCCGGCGGGCCTGGCGGGTCGCCGTGGTGTTGCCCCGGACGAGGGCGGCGAGAACCGGTTCCTCCGCGTTCCCGGCGCCGTCCGTGGCTACCAGCAGCCCAAGTACGGCGCGCTGGGCGGCTTCGCTGATGGAGCGCGGGCCGCGCGGCGCGGACACCAGCCTCGTCGAGGCCATCAGGCTTCCCCCGGTCCCCGCCGATGCGATGGCGTCGGCCGGAGCGAGGCTGCCGGATTCCAGGAGGCCACGAACACGGTCGGAGGCCGTGCGCACCCCCCAGGCTACCGAGCACGCCATGCTTCGGACGGTGCCAGGCTCGGCGAAGAGCGGCGCCAGCTGGTCACCCGAGGTGACGGCGGGCCCGGTAACGTCGGACTGGTCACTGCGCGGGAACCCACCGATCGTCCGCTGCGCCTCCGCGGCGCCCGCGGTCATAAGGATCAAACCCATCCCCAGGGCGGCAGTCCCCGCCGCCGTGCGGATCGATGAAGCAATCATCTCTGCCTTCCCCCTCAGAAGATTGACGCGTAGTCGAGACCGTACCCGACGCCGATGATGAAGCGAGGCTCGGTGGTAAGGTCGGCGACGCTGGGGGTCACGAAGAGCGGATACCCCCGGATTGGAACGATCGAGAAGCCCGCGGCGAGGTCCTGCCCCGTCCACGACGTGATCACCGACGCCTGGTCGGCGAGCCGCAGGCCACCACTGAAGAAGGGGTTCCAGCGATCGCGCCCGGCGAGGATGTCGGATTCGCGCCGGAAGCGACCGTTCCCGACGCCCACGGTAAGGGCCACGGATCCCAGGAAGCTGGTCGGATCCTCGCGCACGGGGAGAATCGAGGTGGCCGAGCCGTAGATGCTCCGCCCGGCGTCGGTGGCTTCTTCCTCCCCGCGCATGTGCCCGTACGTGAGCACGTTCTCGTAACCGACCGCGATCGAGGTGTTGCCGCCGATCACGCGATGCAGCTTCGGGCTGATTCCGCCGCGGCAGCAGCTGCGGATGGAACCGAAGCTGCTGATCGCGACCTCGAGCCCGACGAGTCGCTGGGCGTCACCGACACCGAAACCGACGACCGCCCCGCCGTCGTGGGAGCCGTAACGGGTACTCGTCTGGAAACCGAGGGCGGCGAAGGCGTCCCCGAAATCGGCGCCGAACCCGCTGGGAACGCCGATGGTGATACCGGGCGCGACCCACTCACCCCGAGCGCCGACCGCGAACGTGGCGGGCGCCGGGAGTCGGAGTACCGTCCGCATCGAATCGACAGTGACCTGCCCCTCGGCGGTCGTCGCTCCGACTATCGATAGAAGACCGAGGACCGCCATGACGGCCGCCCGGAAGAGTTTCGTGTGCCTCATTCCACAGTCCTTTCTCTTGCTCCTCTGCCCGATCATCCAGGCAGCGCGACGGACCGGCCCGATCGTGCAGCGGGCGGCCGATGCGTCGTCAATCGTCTCCCGGTAATCGCTCGGCGAGGCGCCGGATCGCTTCCGGCGACTGGAGCTGCTGCACGAACCGGTTGATACGCTCGCTCTCGAACAGGATCGTCTCGACCGCCTGACGGAGGCCGTGCTCACGCTGCACGCGATCCTCGCGGATGAGGAGCTGCGCGCGGCCGATCACCGCGGCGAGCGGGTTGTTGATCTGATGCCTCAGGGTCCGCACGATCGACTCGGCGGCCTTCTCCACGTCCGCCGCCTCGGCGGGCTCCTTCCACGCCTCGGCAGTCGGCGGACAGATGATCCCGACGATCTCGGGCTCGCCGCGGATCCGCCACGCGCGGAGCTGTCTTGGATGGATGGTCCCGTTGATGATCAGCCCGCAGGTGGCCGTCACGCTCGCCGGTCCGGTCGGGGAGCTGATCCGCTCGATCGCGGACCGCACGCCGTCGACGTCCGCCGGAGAGACCTGGGCCAGGAAGTCTTCGACGTTCTGGGGGAATCCGCCCGCCGGGATCCCGAGCAGCGGCTCCGTGCTTCCGCCCCACTGGACCTGGCCGGTCGGCAGGAGCCGGAAGACGAGCTCGACGCGAGCTGCCGCCAGGGTTTCGTAGCGAGCGAGCCAGCGCCGGAGCTCCTGCTCGCGGTTCCAGGCGTCGACCACCTCGCGGCTCCGGCGCGCGACGTCGAACTGCCGCATCGCTTCGATGGCGGCGCTGATCGGGATCGCGATCTCGCGCAGGATTTCGGCGTCGCGCTCTAGGAAGGGAACGCCGCCGGGCTCGCGGGCTGCGAGCAGCACCCCCACCGATCGACCTCGCAGGCGCAGCGGAACGCCGAGAGCCGGCCCGATGCGCCCCTCGATGCCGCGCGGCCGATAGAGGCCCGGCTCCGCCGCGAGATCCGACGTCCTGAGGGGCTCGAGGCCGGAGAACACTCGCCCCTCGAAACTCCCATCGACGGGCAGCACCTCGCCTTCCTCTTCGGCGAGAGCGCCGACACCGGCCATCACCCGCAGGAGCCTCGGGTCTTCTGGATCGATGAGGCAGAGGAGAGCGCGATCGACGCGCAGGAGGGACGCCGTCTCCTCGACGGCCGCAAGGAAGAAGCGGAGGACCTCGGCGGGTCGCGCGAGCGCGGCCGCCAGCCGCCGTTCAGCGGTCAGCAGCATCGCGAGGTCGGCCCGCGAAAGCGCAGGCGACGGCTCGCCCCCGGTCTGCCCGGTTCGGTCCCGCCCGCTCATCGAATAGGAGTGCGACATTCGTTCGAGGTCCATTTCACTTTCGGCGGCTGGCCTGTCTCTGTACTTCGAGACGCCCGGCTCTGCGACCCCGCCTCACGACGGGTGTGCTCTTGTCGAGTGAGACCTCAGCTCACCTTCGGCGGCTGGCCTGTCTCTGTACTTCGAGACGCCCGGCTCTGCGACCCCGCCTCGCGGCAGGTGTGCTCTTGTCGAGTGAGACCTCGCTGACTCCCCTTCGATTCGCGGTCACCGCCTCCGTCCTCCGCGATCGGGGCACGGCGGGTGGGGGCAAGGTCCAGACCATACGCGGCGCCCATCCCGGAAAGCTCGGATTTTGCGGGATTCTGGCGGCCTTTCGCGGCGTGCAACGACTCCTTACACACCGTCCGGGGTGTATCACTTCGCGGCAATCACTGCAACATACAATGGCCACCCGCAGCGCCCCCGGACCGTCTCCCGAAGCCACCGCGAGCTACCAGAACCGACCGCGACGAACGAAGCGTTTCCAAGCAGGAAGCGGAGGTTCGGCGGGTGGAACTTCGACCGGATCGAGCCCCTCGAGGAGCCGGGCAGGGTTCGTGCTCATGAGCAGCTCGAACTGGAGCGCCGCACCAACCGAGTTGAGCACTCTGCCACACTCGGCGACGGGATAGGTCCCGCGTGCGTGATAGTCGCTGGCGAGATAGTCGGCGGAGCCGGTCCGAAGCAGTGACCAGGCCCGTCTCTCCGCGTCCGCACCGTATCCGCCGAGAAGGGAACCGCAGTTCACCTGGAGACGCGCTCCCGCCGCGCGCCAGGCGCGTGCCTCACGGCAGTCCGGCGAAGCGTTGCGGTAGCGCTCCGGGTGGGCGATCACCGGCACGTAGCCGCGCTGGATGATCGTACCCAGTACGTCGGCGGCTCGGGGCGGGATCATCATCCCCAGGAACTCCACGAGGATGAAGCGGGTGCCAGCCAGCCGGAGCCAGTCGACACCCAGGTCCGGGCCGGGGTGATCGAGCATCAGTTCGGCCCCCCGATGCAGCCGAAGATCCGGGTGCCGCTCACGGAGTCGCTGAAGGCTATCCCAGGCTGCCTCGAGTCCCGTCTCCAGCGCTTCCCGTTCCTCGAGGCGAAAGAGCGCCGAGGAAGAGACGTGTGGAGACACGATGATTTCCCGGATCCCCTGAGCGTACATCCGCTCGATGGCCGCCGCGGACTCCTCGGGATCGCCCGCCCCGTCGTCCACGCCGGGAAGGATATGGCAGTGAAAATCGATCACGCTGTGCCTGAAACAGATCGGTTCGGGTGCCGCAGTCCAGGCGGCCTTCGCCAGGGTATGACTCTGATTGCGAATCGGCCGCGCGGCCTTTATAAATATGGAATTGTCGGATGATGCCAGGCAAAACTTCGTCGGATGATAGAAGCGGACCTCCCGCGACGAATCGGATGCCCTCCGAGCCGCAGGATCCCGCCCGCACCGATCTCCCGCAACACACCGCGCCAGACCATTTGAGACCGTCGATGAGCACCGGCGGGCTGGGTACCGCCCCGTCACGTCCGAACACCGGCAACGGCGAGGGCATGCGCCGGGCGGAGGACCAGATTCCGCCGCTGCTGCTTGCCGTTCGCACGGCCGAGGGAGCCGAGACGCCGCTATCCCCCGCCCCGCTGGAGTGGAAAGCGTACGACCTTCGCCCGGACACGGAGCCGCGAGGTCGGCCGGTCGTGCGCGTCGGCGAGGAGACTCAGGGTGGCACGCTCCTTCTCGAGCTGGGCGGGACTCACGCGTTGCTCATCGCCGGCTCGGCTATCCGCAGGATCCCCCGTGGCGAGTCGCACCAGGATCTGCTGAACCGCGCCGCGGCGGGCGCCGCGGCCTGGGAGCGCGAACACATGCGGCTCTGGCGGCGGGCCAGGCTGCCCGATCAGCTGGCTGAGCTGTCGGCTCAGTTGAACCGCGCCGATCGCCCCGAGGCGGTGGCCAAGTATCTCACCGAGTACACCACGCGAATCGTCGGCGGGTACCGCGCGTTCCTCCTCCTGTACGACCGCGAGCGGCAGGGGATCCCGGGCACCTCGGGCCGGCTGGTCGACGCTATGGACCCGCGGCTGACCACCCGCATGCACCCGCGCTTCACCGCGCCGGGGATGATCACCTCGTTCGAGGCACGCGCCGACCTCGGCATGCCCTTCGCCGAACTGGGGGTGATGTTCGAGGAGCACTCGGCCGCCCTCGTCATCCACGTCCCCGTCGGTGATAGCGGCGTGCTGATGCTGGCGGAACGCCGGCAGTCGCGGCTCGTCGATCCGGAAGACTTCACCCTCATGCGCAACCTCGCCGCGCTGGCGGAAGGGGCGCTGCTGCGCATCTACTCGGTGGAGGAAGCCCACCGCCTGTCGCTCGTCGACCCGCTGACCGGCCTCGCGAACCGCCGGCACATGCAGGTCCTGATGAGGCACGTCTGGGCCTCCGCGCGGCGTGGGAAGCGTTTCTCGGTCGTCCTGATCGACATCGACAACTTCAAGGCCATCAACGACACGCTCGGGCACCTCGTCGGCGACCGCATCCTGCGCGAGGTGGCGGAAGTGCTGCAGGAAGAAGTGCGTGGGTCGGACCTCGTCGTACGCTTCGGCGGCGACGAGTTCCTCATCGTCCTTCCGGAAGAGGGAGGCGAGGGAGCGTCGGCCCTCGTGCGGAGGATTCAGGCGCGGCTGGCGGGGACCACGGAAATCTCCGCCGGCGTCGCCGAGTACCACCCGGAGCTCGCTTCCATCGACGAGCTTCTCGCTGCGGCCGACCGGAAGCTCTACGCGATGAAGAGGCGCGAGGACTGGTCGCGCAACATCTGACGGCCGGACACACGAAACGCACCGTCCGGGCTCGCCGCAGCGGGAGCTGGACGGTCAGCCCGTCACCGCATGAAGACGTGCGTCCAGCGGTAATCCGCGAAGCCGACGCCGTGCAGGAGGAAGTCGCAGTCCTCGATGATCTCGCGGTGCTCCGGGCTGGTCATCCAACCTTCGAAAACCGCCTTCGCCGCGTCCTCGTAGCGGAAGCCTTCGGCGATGTTCTCGGCGGCCAGCGCGAAGGGAATCCGCGCTTCGCGCAACCTCTCGCGCAGACCGCGCCCGTCCGGATCCTGGTGGCCGAAGTAGTCGCGCTCCAGCATGTCGACGGAGTGCTCGAACGCCACCCGGGCGATCCTGTCGTCCCACACGAGCCGGCGGCATCCGAGCGACTCGCGATGGTCGTTGACCAGCGCGGCCACGGCGTCCTCAATTCCGCCCCGTCCCGGGCCTTCCGGACCGTGCGGAGGTGCGACGAGCAGGTCGCAGGATGCCAGGCCGGCCGCAATCATCAGCGCTGCCAGCTGCGAGCGAACCGGAGTGCGGCGGGTGCGATGAGCGCGGACGCGCAACGTTGGGCGATGTGTTTGTCTGGATCGTCAAGCCGCTGCGCCGTCGGCCCGGGGAGGCGCCGACGAACCGATCCGGGCAGCGATTCACGAGACGGGCCGCCGGTACGGGAACGGCAGTGACCGGCGGCGTGGGGACGAGTAAGTCCGGCGCCCGCGCCGTGTCAAGATCACCGCGCCGCGCAAGGGTTGCGGGACGTCGCCACTTCGCCGGCGGGACATCGCGACACGACCGTCCCGAGATAGCTCAATGGTAAGATGACCAAGCCACCACACGTCACCCTTGACAGTCCTCAAGAGGTCGAATAAATTGCCCGCCCGGCGAGCAGGCTCGTTCCTCGTGGCTCGAGCCGCCAGTCTGTGGTAATGGCCTGGGCACGCGTGCTCAGGCTTTTTGTATGGCTCGCCGGCGCCCGCGCGGGGGGCGATGGAGCCCGCTAGCAAAGCTCGGTGGTACGGATTCCCGCACCTCGAGATCGATCTACCAAACCAGGAGTACGGGATGCGTACCGTCGGCACAGTGAAGTGGTTCAACGATGCCAAGGGCTTCGGCTTCATCACGCCCGAGAACGGCACGAAGGACTGCTTCGTCCACCACACCGCGATCCAGATGCAGGGGTTCAAGACGCTTGCTGAGGGAGAGCGTGTGGAGTTCGACATCGTCGAGGGGCAGAAGGGCCCCGCGGCGGAGAACGTCGTGCGGCTCGGCTGAGAACCGCGCTGGCCAGCCAGACAACGGCCGCCCATCCGGGCGGCCGTTCGTGCTTAACCGGGCAGGCTGAAGCAGCCGGGTCGTTGGAGGCTGCGGCGGTCCGGTCCCGCACGCACCCCCTCGGAAAGGGCGCTCTGGCGGCCAGTGTTCGACACACCGTCCGCGCTCTCGAATTAGGCGGTAGCGAAAAGTGCACGTCGCGCGGTAGCGTGTGGATTCTGTTCGCGGTAGACCGGTTGCGGAGGCCTCGTCTCCCCGGAGTCCGAAGGATATGAGAGTGGGGGCCGATCTCGCAGGATCGAACCCGCGCGACGTATCTCGCGCGATGTGCCCGCGCTCGCCGGAACCGTAGCCGCGAGACGCGTGTCTGATTTCTGGCGGTCGGCGGGCGGGCGTTCATCCGGCGGCCACCATCCAGAGCAAGAACGGGGGATCCAGCCATGCGCTCAAACATCGTCGTCTGCGGTGTCGTCGCCGCTTTCTGCTTCTCGGCTGCTCCGGTCGGCGGCCAGCAGCGGCTGTCGCAGGTCACCGTAGGACAGAGCGTGCAGGGGAGATTGACCCCGGACTCACCGACCTTCGCCGGCACCCCTTTCCAGGCGTTCGAGTTCGAGGCACGCGAGGGTGTGACGTACGAAGCGCTGGCGCAGGCGAGCGACTTCGAACCGGAGGTGCGGATCGGGCGCTGGGTCGCGGGTGTGATCGACTACGTCGCGACCGGAGGCGAGGCCGGCCTGGACGCCGGTGCCCTCGCCCTGATCACAGCCAGCGAGTCGGGCAGGCACGTCGTCGTCGTACGCTCGGCGGACGAGCGGACGGGTGATTTCACGCTGCAGGTGCGGGAACCGGGCGGTGGCGTGCTTCCCCTGGAGCTCGGCCGCGCAACGGCCGGCACCGTTGGCGCAACCGGTGAGTCGTTGAACTCGTTCCGCGGGTCGGCAGGCCAGGATCTCGAGATCGTCGTCCGTTCGCGTGACTTCGACACCTACCTCGAGGTCGGCAGGATGTCGAACGGGAACTTCATGAGCCTCCAGCAGGACGACGACGGTGCCGGGGGGACGGACTCGCGCGTCTATTTCACACCCCCCGCGACCGGCGAGTACATCGCGCGGGTGACCGCGTACGGTGGAGGCGAAGGGGGAGCCTACGCCATTCGTGTGGCCGTGCCGGTCGAGCTGCCCCCCGCCCGTCCGCTCACGCGCGGAGCCCCGGTCGTGGACGCGCTCGGCCCGCAGGGGGCGGAGGTGGACGGTTACTACATCGCCGACTGGCTGGTCACAGTCACCGCGGGCGAGCGCATCCAGTTCGACCTCGAGTCGGACGAGTTCGATGCCTACCTGCAGATCGGGAGGATGGACGGGAGGCGGTTTGTCGAGGTCGCCTCGAACGACGACCATCCGGACCTCGGCGGCACGGACGCCAGGGCGGTGCTCATCGCTACCGCGGACGGGGAGTACATCGTGCGGGTCCGCTCCTACAGCTCTGGCGAGACGGGTAGCTACACACTCACCGCGACCGCGCTCGACCCCGTCCTGGTCGAACCGCGGGGAGGCAATCTGACCATCGGCGAGGAGGTCGCGGGGACTCTGACATCCACGGACGCGATTCTCGAGGATGGGACGCCGTATCAGGAATGGGTGCTGAACGTCGGCGGTCCCGGCAGGTACGAATTCCTCCTCCGCTCGGACGATTTCGACACCTTCCTGGTGGTCGGGACCGGCGAGCGGGACGCGTTCATGGAGCTCGCGGTCAACGACGACTGGAACGAGAGTGATAACGGGACCGATTCCCGCCTCGTGATGACGTTGCCGGAGGCTGGCCAGTATCGCGTCCGGGTGAGGCCATTCAGCAGGGGCGAGGGGAACTACCGCCTCGTGGTGCGGGATGCGGGGGCGGTGCGCTCCGAGCCCGCCGGTGGCGTCATCCAGTTGGGTCAGGCGGTGGTATCCGTCATCGAGGAAGGGGATGCGCGCCTGGCTGATGACGCGCCCTACCACGAATGGGCGTTCCGGGCTCCGGCCGGCGCCACTGTGAGGATCGAGCTGGTGTCGGAAGCGTTCGACGCCCGCCTGTCCGTGGGGCGACGTACCAACGGGACCTACGTGGAACTGGCTGAGGATGACGACAGTGGCGGGGGCACGAACTCGCGGATCGATTTCGTCCCTCCGGCGGAGGGCGAGTACGTTATTCGCGCCAGCCCGCTGTTCGCGGATGAACGGGGAGAGTATCGGCTGAGGGTGGATCTCCTGCCCTGAAGAAAACGGGCGGCCGCGTGGCCGCCCGCTCTTTTCGCGATGCTTCGTCGGGGACTCGCCCGAGTGGGATTTTCCCACGAGTCGGAAGGTGAAAACCTACTTCTTTCCCCGACCTTACTTCTTTCTCACCCCGAACCTATTTCGTTCCCACCCCGAGCTACTTCTTGTTTGTCACCCCGAGCGCAGTCGAGGGGTCTGCCCTTCCTCGAACGCTGCAGTGCTGAAATTCATCAATTCAGCCAACCAGGGAGGTCAGCTCTCGATGGTGGCGACCAGCGCCTGCTCCGTCTCCGGCGCATCGTGCGGCGTCGGCGGGTTGGCCGCGAAGATCTCCCGCACCTCGTCCGCGAGAAGGACCGTCTTCTCCTCGAGAGCGTCTGCGAGCGCGAGGACCGCGTCCCGGCGCTCACGGACGATCTTCTCCGCCCGCGCCGCCTGAACCTCGATCAAGGTCCGCACGGCCCGATCGATGACCCCCTGCAGGTGCCCGCTCGGCGTTCCGCCCTGAGCCGCGGGATCGGCGCTCATCAGGCCGACTTCCGCACTCATTCCGAACTCCGCGACCATCCGACGCGCGATGCTCGTCGCGTGCACGAGATCGCTGCCGGCACCCGAGGTGACCCCGTCGGGCCCGCAGAACACCAGCTCCGCGGCGCGACCCCCGAGCGCCTTCGCCACCACTCCTTCCAGATACCGTCGGGAGTACAGGTGACGATCCGCGTCCGGGGCGAAGTGCGCCGCCCCGAGCGAGCGGCCACGTGGTTCGATCGTCACCTTGTGGAGCTTGTCCTCGGGGCAGGCGACGAGTCCGACCACCGCGTGTCCGGCCTCGTGGAGCGCGATGAGCCGCCTCTCGTCCTCCGTGACGACCACGCCCGAGCGCAGTCGGCCGAGCATCACCTTGTCGCGGGCCTGCTCGACGTCCTCTGCCGTGATGATCTCGCTCTCCCGCTGCACCGCGATGATGGCGGCCTCATTCAACAGGTTCTCGAGATCGGCACCGGAGTAGCCCACGGTGACGGCCGCCAGACGTTCGAGGTCGACGTCGTCGGCCAGTGGTCGGCGCGCCGCATGGACCTTGAGGATCTCGAGCCGATCGGATGCCGTCGGCAACCCGACCTCGACCACGCGGTCGAAGCGCCCGGGTCGGCGGACCGCCGGGTCCAGCATATCCTCGCGGTTGGTCGCCGCCATCCAGACGATGCCGCTGTTGCTCGCCATCCCGTCCATCTCGACGAGGAGCTGGTTCAGCGTGGTCTCCTCCTCGCCCGTCCGGTTGGGCCGACCGCGGCGGCCGCCGACCGAGTCGAACTCATCGATGAAGACGATGCATGGAGCCTGCTTTCTCGCCTGACGTGCGAGGTCCCGGACGCGCCGAGCGCCGACACCGACGTACATCTCGGCGAACTCCGAGCCGGAAGCGACGAGCACCGGGACACCGGACTCACCGGCGACGGCCCGCGCCAGCAGTGTCTTCCCTGTCCCAGGCGGGCCGACGAGGAGGACGCCCCGCGGGCAGGTGGCACCCATCGCGTCGAAGCGCGCGGGGTTCTTGAGATACTGGATGACGTCGCGCAGCTCCTCGGTCGCTTCCTTGGCCCCGCCGACATCCGCGAGCGTCAGCCTCCGGTCGACCGGCGTCGTGCCGAACCGGCGAGCGCTCCCCCGCTGGGTCCGGATCAGGGCGACGAGGGCGCCCGCGAAGAAGAGCAGAGCCAGCAGCGAAACGATCTGCCCGGAGGACGCCACGGTACGCCTGACTTCGACACGCGCGCCCGCCTCCGTCCAGCGTTCCAGGTCGACGAGCCCGAGCGAATTCGTGGGCAGTACGGCGCGTACGACCTCGTTCCCGTTCTGCGGAGAACGGAATGTGGCGACAACCTCGGTGCCTCCGCGCCCGACTTCGAGGAGACTGACCATCCCTGCATCGAGGGCGGCCGCCACCTCGGAGTATGCGACGACGGGAGGCCGCGAACTGATCGCCCGCCAGGAGGACGCCGCGATGACAAGGGCCGCGAGCACCAGCAGGCCGAGGCCGGCTCCCCAGGCCCCCCTACTACGCCTCCGCTGTCGGGAGGACGTGGATATCGAACGGGAAAGCGGCTGGGAAAGCAGCCCGCGAACCCAGGAAAAACCTTCCTTCACGTGTATTCGCTGCCAGCGGGACGACAGAGAAACCGGCCACCGCGTGAGCGGGCCGGTCACTGGAACATCCAGGTGTGCGTAAGCCGGGTCATCTTACAACAGGGGGCGGCTTACGTTCCACGGTGAAGTCTCGGCGGTCCGAACGGCGGGGTTGAGGACGGGGACTTGCGCCCATCCGCTTGCGGTGACCGCGCTTGCGAGAATGCCCACAGGAACCGCCGTCCACCTGCGGGTACGGGTGACCCGGGTGCGCGTCCAGGACGTGGAGCCGCGGGAAATTTCGGGCTGCTGGATATCGGTGTCCCGGACCGAGCGGGTGGTGCGGATCTGGGGCTCGCCGACGAGCGACGTGCCTCTGCTCGTGGCGTCTCTCCAGGATGTCCTGATCGAATGGTCGTGGTCGGAAACCCCGATGGCGTAGCGCGGCGAGGTCCGAATCCGGTACGGGCGGGTGACGGGGAAAACCGCCCTCGTCATCGCGGCACAGGAGGGTGTGTCGAAACCACCGCCGTTCCCCGTCATCCCGGCGCAGGAGACTGTGTCAGAACTGCTCGAGTGTCCCTATCGGATGGACTTCGTGTCTATGAGATGTGGCTGAAAGCCAGCCCCGTCATCCCGGCGAAAGAGGCCGTGTGAAAACTGCCCGATGGTCCTTCGTCGCACGGGCCCGGTGTGCGTCGGGTGCAACCGAAACCCACCATCGTCATCCCGGCGCAGGCCGGGATCCATCCGCCTGGCGATGCGCGGATGCATACTTATAACGCGTTTCACAACAACGTAATGCGAGCTCTCGGCGAGCGAGAATCCATTTG
>CAZJEH010000039.1:0-22225 GCA_964544905.1 uncultured Gemmatimonas sp. | reverse complement strand
TGCGGTGTTACGACGATAGCGTCGGGGAGCAGTCCGTCCCGCAACCGGAGCAGGTCGAAGCGGTCGCTCCCGCGCCCATGAAGGAGGACGAGCAGCGGCGCGCCGTCCCGCACGCCCGTGGGAATCGATATCTCGAACTCCAGCGCCATCGGCTGACCTCCCCGGATGAGAATGACCTGCTGCGAACTGCGCGGGACGCCCGCGCATCCAATCGGGAAGATGGTTCCGGCGCGGCCGAACGGTCAATCGCGGCGAATGTGCCGACGCTCGCGGACCGGTCCCGATCGGGTGGGAGAGCACTGCGGAACGGCTCGATCCGCCGAGATAGCTATACCGTGTTCGTGAGTAAAGCCGGGTGACGATGAGGTTCCGAACCGCCGACGCTCGCGGGTGCCGGGCGCTAGAACCGCGTGATCGTTGTCACAGACGAGGGGTACATCCTTTCAGGCGGTTCACCACGCGCCTGACGGACAGGAGAAGAGCAGCGCGGTGCTCGGGTGGCTGCGCTGGAACTCTGCGGCCAGCAGGCATCTCCGCGGCGTTGAGCCGTCGAGTCAGAGTTCCCCGTTGTCCGGGCACGCCCGGGTGATCGGCGGGTGCTGCGTCCGCGCGGCGGCGCGCATGGTCGACCGTCGATTGGCGCTCCTGTCACACGGACTGTACGTACGACGCCAGATGTGTTCGTATTGATCAACCTGTGCCTGGCGCGCCGATCTTCGCCAGGCGGCATCTCGACGCCGCGCCCGCGGTTCTGCAACGCGGGTGACGGCACGACTCGGAGGTCCCTATGATGATGCACATGCACGATCTGCTCGACTGGCCCGCGACGGCGGTGCACAACACCGGGCCACTCGATCTCCGCGGCAAGGACTTCAGCTACATGAAGCTCGGCCGTGTGAACTTCGGGCATTGCGATCTGCGGGGATGCGATTTCCGACGCGCGAACCTCGTGGGTGCCACCTTCGACTGGGCCAACATGGCTGGAGCGAAGCTCGACGGCGCGAACCTGCTCGGCGCGAGCTTCTCGCACGCCAATCTCGACGACGCGTCGCTGAGGGGAGCGTGTCTCTCGAGGGCCAACCTCGAGTGGGCCCACATGAACCGGGCAGATCTGACGGACGCGGACCTGGTCGGGGCGTTCACCGAAGGCCTCCAGCTCTGGCGCGCGCGGCTGAAGGGAGCCCGGATGTCGCCGGAAGCGTTCGACGCCATCGCGGCTCATCTGACGCGCACCCAGCGTGAGCAGATCATCGTGTACCGGGCTGAGAATGACGAGAAGGCGCGGCAAGGTTGACGGCTCCGGCACCGGCGCGCTGACCGGGGCGCCGCCGTCCCTGCGCACGATGCGCCCCCAGCCCGGCCCGCGGACGTTCCTCCGGCGACCGTCGCCGACCCGACCCGCCGTTGCCGGATCCGCTTGACCACATCCCTCTCCTGCTTCGCCATCACGGCCCCCGGGCTCGAGCCGATCGCCGCCGGGGAGCTGCGTCGGCTCGGTGTCGACCCGACCGTCGTCGCCGGAGGCGTCGAATGGGCGGGCGACCAGGCGTCCCTGCTCTCCGCCAACCTGCATCTGCGGACAGCAAGTCGGGTCGTCGTACGTGTCGCGCGATTCCGCGCCCGCAGCTTCATCGAGCTGGAGCGCCATCTCGGGCGAGTGGACTGGCGCCCGTACCTCCCCGAGGGTCGGGTCATCCAGCTTCGCGTGTCCAGCACCCGGTCGAAGCTGTACCACGAGCGCGCCATAGCCGAACGATTCGAGCGGATCCTGGCGGATCGGGTCGGCGCGACCCCGCGGAGCCGGACACCGAGCGCGACGCTAGCAGCGGAACCGGCCGGCGACAGCGACGCCACTTCGGCTGCCGCGTCGATACCCCCATCTCGCGGGGGATCGGGCAGGATTCGCAGTGCGAGCGCGGATGCGGCTGACCGCATCGGGCCGGCAGCGGACGCCCCACAGCCTTCCACACCGGCGGGCGACCCACTTCGGAGTGCGTACGACGAGGGTGACGAGTCCGCACTCGGGCGCCCATCCCTGAGACCGTCCGCCGAGGACGACGACGAACCCGGCTCCGACGCCCAGCTCATCATCGTCCGCTTCCTGCGCGACGAGTGCACGATCAGCGTGGACGCCTCCGGCGATCTGCTTCACCGCCGGGGCTACCGGCTGGCCGTCGCGAAAGCGCCGCTCCGGGAGACGATCGCCGCGGCGATGCTGCTGGCTGTCGGCTGGGACCCGCGCGCGCCGCTGCTCGACCCGTTCTGCGGCTCCGGCACGATACCCATCGAGGCGGGATTGATCGCGGCGAACGTTCCGCCCGGGCTTGCGGCCGCCGACCGAAGGCCGAGGCGATTCGTCTTCACCGACTGGCCGGGATTCGATGCGGAGATCTGGGAGCGGATCGTGCGCGACGCGCGATCGCGCGTGCGCGAGGTGGATGCGGTGATCCGGGCAAGCGATCGGGACGAGGGAGCGGTGCGGGCCGCGCGCGACAACGCCGCCCGCGCGGGCCTGGCCGGGTTGGAGCTGGAAGTCGCCGCGCTGACCCGAGCCACGCCTCCGCCCGGCCGGGGCTGGCTCGTGACGAACCCGCCCTACGGCGTCCGCATCGGCGAGCGGAAGCGACTGCGCGACCTCTACGCGGCGTTCGGGAACTGGGCGCGTTCACGCCTTGCGGGATGGTCTGTCGCCATGCTCGCGCCGGATCTCGCGCTGCCGCGGCATACCGGCCTGTCCTGGGAGGAACGACTGCGCACGGTCAACGGCGGGGTTCCCGTGCGGCTGCTGACAACCCGCGTCAGCCCTGCTGCAGCGCCTCCTCCAGCAGCTCCTTGACGACCTCAGGGTTTGCGGTCCCGCCCGTCCGGCGCATGACCTGGCCGATGAAGAAACCCATCAGCCCGGCCCGACCGGCGCGGTATTCCTCCACCTTCTCCGGGTGAGCCCGAACGACCTCGGCGGCGATCGGTGCCAGCGCATCGCGGTTACTCACCTGCCGCAGCCCCCTGCGGTCGACGATCGCCTCCGGTGTGTCGCCCGTCTCCACCATCTCGCGGAGGACTTCCCGGGCGGCACTGCTGGAGAGCGCGCCCGACTCCACGAGCGCCACAAGCCGGCCGAGCAGTTCACCAGACGGCGGCAGACGGCCGTCCTGGTCGTCGATCTCTCGTGGCAGCTCGTGGACGACCCAGTTGGCGACGGTCCGCGGACTCACACCCGGTCGCAGGGCAGCATCGAACAGCGCGACCGTCTCCTCGGACCGAGTGAGTATCTCTGCCTCGACCGGCGCTACACCCATCTCCAGGAGCTTCCGGCGCTTCTCCTCGAGCGCGGGACTTCGCGGCTCCTCCCGATGCGCTTCACGCGTGCGAGCCGGTGCCTTGTCGGCCGTCGCAGACGACTCCCTGCGCTCCCTTGGTGCGCGGTCGGCCGTGGTTGCCGGTTCGACTGTGCCCTCTCCGGGGCGGACCCACGTCTCCCGAAGCGTGACGATGCGATTGAACACCAGCGCGTCCGGCCGCGAGTCGACCGGGTCGCGCCAGAAGAAGCCAAGCCGCTCGAACTGGTAGCGGGTGTCGTCATCGTCCCGAAGCACGCTCGGCTCTACTCGCGCGCCTTCCACCACCACCAGCGACTCGGGGTTTAGATACGTCTTGAAGTCCTCCTCACCCTCCTCGGGGTTCGGGACGGTGAAGAGCCTGTCGTAGAGTCTCACCTCGCACGGAATGGAGGCGGTGGCCGATACCCAGTGGATCGTCCCGCGAACCCGCTCGCCACCCGCCGTCCTGCCACCACGCGTCTCGGGATCGTAGCTGCAGCGCAGCTCGACGATCTCGCCGTCTTCCCCGCGGACCACCTCGTCGCAGCGAATCACGTAGGCATAGCGGAGCCGCACCGATCGGCCGGGCGCGAGTCGGTGGTAGTCCGCGGGCGGATCCTCCATGAAATCGTCACGGTCGATGAAGATCTCGCGCGTGAAGGGGACCGGCCGCGAACCCGGCAGCCCGATGTCGTACGGATAGTAGGGAGCGTCGAGCTCCTCCGTCGCATCTTCGGGATAGTTCGTGACGACGACCCGCAGCGGCCGCAGCACGCACAGCACGCGTGGCGCGGTACGGTTCAACTCGTCGCGTATCGCGAACTCGAGCTTGCCGATGTCGGTGCGGTTCTCCGTCTTCCCGACTCCGGCGAGGTCGGCGAAGGTGCGGATCGACGTGGGGGTGAATCCGCGTCGCCGGAGCCCGGCGATCGTCGGCATGCGCGGGTCGTCCCAACCGCGTACGTGTCCACCACGAACCAGCTCGAGCAGCCGCCGCTTGCTGAGCACGGTGTAGTCGAGGTTCCGCCGGGCGAACTCGTACTGCCGGGGCCGACACTCGACGGGGATGTTCTCGACCACCCAGTCGTAGAGCGGCCGGTTGTTCTCGAACTCCATCGTGCAGATGGAGTGAGTCACGCACTCCAGCGCGTCCTCGATCGGGTGGGCGAAGTCGTAGAGCGGATAGACTCGCCAGCGGTCCCCCGTCCGGTAGTGGTGCGCGTGACGGATCCGGTACAGGACCGGGTCGCGCAGCAGCATGTTCGGCGACGCGAGATCGATCTTCGCGCGTAGCACGTGCGCCCCGTCGGGGAACTCGCCGGCCTGCATCCTCCGGAACAGATCGAGGTTCTCCTCCACCGAGCGGTCGCGGTAGGGGCTGGGCCGACCCGGCTCCGTGACGGTCCCCCGGTACTCGCGGATCTCCTCGTCGGTCAGGCTGTCGACGTAGGCCTTCCCCTCGCGGATCAGATGCTCCGCGAACTCGTACATCCGCGGGAAGTAGTCGGACGCGAAGAAGAGGTTGTTGCCCCAATCGAAGCCGAGCCACTTCACGTCCCTGATGGCCGCTTCGACGAAGCGAGCCTCCTCGGTCTCGGGGTTTGTGTCGTCGAACCGTAGATGGCAGACACCACCCATCTCCTCGGCGATGCCGAAGTTGAGGCAGATGGAGGCCGCGTGGCCGATGTGGAGGTAGCCGTTCGGCTCGGGGGGGAAGCGCGTGACCAGTCGCCCGCCGTCGCGACCGGTGCGCAGGTCCTCCGCCACGATGGCGCGCAGGAAGTCCATGCGCTGGGGTGCGTCCGATGAATGGCTGCTCGGACCGCGGTGCGGTCCACTGGTTGCACGCGAGCTCAAACGGTCTCCCGATACGGTTCGCAGGATGTGCTCAGGGTTAGCCGTGAAAAATAGCGATTTCTGGTCGGTGCTTCAATTCATCTCGCAACAGGACCTCGGGTGGAACGAGGAGGCCGCGAGGTGGACGACAGGCCAGGTCATTTCGCGCCTCGGGAGCTTCGCGCGATCCACGCAGTTTACTTAGGTTGATGCGGGGACCTCACGGATCGGACAGATGATGAGGTAGGAATGAGGAGTTATCGTGCACGGATCGATCCGGTGTTAGCGACGTCGGCGGCGCTGGGGGCGATCACCGGCGTCCGCAGCATGGCGGCGCCGGCGCTGCTCGCGTACGAACTGGCGGAGGAGGGGGAACCCGCGCCGCGCGTCGCAGCGCAGCGGCTTCTCTCGTCCCCGATCGCGTCGAGGGTGCTGGCGCTGCTCGCCGGTGGCGAGATGGCGGCTGACAAGAGTCCCAGGACCCCGGATCGCACGTCGCCCGGTCCGCTGATCGGCCGGGCGGTGATCGGCTCGCTGACGGCCGCGACCTATGCCGCAAGCCGCCGTCACCAGGTTCTCCTGCCGGCGCTGGTGGGGGCCGGGGCGGCCGTGGCCTCAGCCTTCGCCGCCTTCCACGTCCGGACCTACGTCACCGAGCGCCTGAAGGCGCCGGACAAGCTCATCGGGATGATCGAGGACGCCCTGGTAGTCGCGGCAAGCCGCTGGATCGCCGCGGGCATGGAACCGCCAGGAGGACTCGATCGGATCACGTTCCGTGGCTGACCGTAGCCGGGTGTTGGATGATGGCCGCCCGGCGCGCCCCGAATCCGCAGGAGACGCTGGCGGATCGGTCCCGACAGATGGTGCGCCGCAACCGGCGAGCGGATCGATGCACCGACCCGGATCGCGCCTCGCACGACTGGTCCGGGCCGTGTTCTCCCGCACGTCGGAGGATGAGGACGCCGCCGACACGATCTACTACCTGCGCGTCACGCTGGTAGTGGCGGTGGGGATGGTCATCGGCGCGGCGCTGGAGTGGGGGCCGGCCGAGCCGGCGCCGTGGCGCTGGCTCCCGCTCGGCGTCGCCTATGTCGTCGGCGGTCTGCGCATCGCCCGCGACAGCTGGGAAACCCTCCGGGACGATCACCAGCTC
Source organism: uncultured Gemmatimonas sp. (assembly GCA_964544905.1). Classification (GTDB taxonomy): domain Bacteria; phylum Gemmatimonadota; class Gemmatimonadetes; order Longimicrobiales; family Longimicrobiaceae; genus WHSP01. The sequence continues at coordinate 15,916 of CAZJEH010000039.1, read as the reverse complement.
TCCATCGACTTCCTGATGGGCGCGGCCGCGGTGGGCGCCGCGATTGTCGGCAGCCCTCTCGAGGGCGTCATCCTCATCTTCCTGTTCAGCCTCTCCAACACGCTCGAGCACTACGCGATGGGGCGGACGCGGAATGCGCTCGCTCATCTGCTAGACCTGCGGCCGCAGGAGGCAACGCTCGTCGACGAGGAGGGGCACGAGATCGGCAACATCGAGGTCGAGAGGCTGCGGCCGGGGCAGCGGATCATCGTCCGGCCGGGAGAGCGGATCGCAGCCGACGGACAGGTGCTCTCGGGCCGTAGCGATGTGGATCAGGCGGCGATCACCGGCGAGTCCGTCCCCGTCAGAAAGACAGCCGGCGACCCCGTATTCGCCGGGACGATCAACCAGGGCGGAATGCTCATCGTCGAAGTGACGCGTGAGGCTTCGGAGACGATGCTGGCGAAGATCATCCGGCTGGTTGAGGAGGCTCGCGAGCAGAGGGCGCCGGCGCAGCACTTCATCGACAGGTTCGCGCACCCGTACACGCTCCTGGTGCTCGCGGCCACGGCGGCGGTTGCCGTGGTGCCCGTCCTCGTGGGCATGAGCGGCTGGGCGGACTCCTTCTACCGGGCGATGACGCTGCTGGTGGTGGCCAGTCCGTGCGCGCTGGTGATATCGACGCCGTCGGCGATCCTGTCCGGCATCGCCAACGGGGCCCGTCACGGGATCCTCTTCAAGGGCGGGGCCTACCTCGACCTCGCGGGCACGATCGATACCGTCGCCTTCGACAAGACCGGCACGCTGACGGTGGGGCGGCCGAGAATCCTGGAGGTGGCCAGCCTCGCGGACATCCTGCGCGAGCTGCGCGCGGGGCCGTCCGCCATGACCAACGAGGAGGGGGACGAAGCGGCGGTGATCGCGATCGCGGCGGCTGTCGAGCGCGCTTCCGAACATCACCTGGCTCGGGCCGTCCTGGAGGAGGCCGCCGCCCGGGGGATCGATATCCCTTCGGTCGACGACTTCGCGGCGGTGCCCGGGGAGGGGGTATCGGCAAAGCTCGCGGGGCGCGTCGCATGGGTTGGAAACGCGACGATGGCCCAGCGCATGGGCGCGAAGATCTCGCCGCTGCTTCGCGGCTGGGTGGCCGAGCAGACGTCGCAGGGCCGCTCGGTCGTCTACGTTGGCGTCGACAAGGACGCGATCGGCACGATCTCGTTCGGCGATGCCCTGAAGCACAACGCGGCGGCCACGGTCCGTCACCTCAAGTACGAAGGGGTGCGCTGGATCACGGTGCTGTCCGGAGATCACCCGGAGGCGGTCCGGGCCCTCGGGGCGCAACTCGGCGCGGACGAGGTCCGGGCGGGGCTCCTGCCCCACGAGAAGGTGGACGCGGTCCACATCCTCGCCCAGAGCTCCCGCGGCGTCGCCATGGTCGGCGACGGGGTCAACGACGCGCCGGCGATGGCCACCGCCACGCTCGGCATCGCCATGGGAGCGGCAGGCACGGACGTGGCCATCGAGACGGCCGACGTGGTGTTGATGAGCGACGACGTCGAGAAGGTCGACTACGTCATCCACCTTGGCAAACGGGCGCGCCGCATCGTCCGGCAGAACGTCTGGTTCAGCGTGTTGTGGATGCTGTTCCTGGTGGTGATCGCGATGACGGTGGGCATACCGCTCACGCTGGCGGTGGTCGGACACGAGGGGAGCACGCTGCTGGTCGCCATGAACGGGCTGCGGCTGCTGGCGGGCCGCCCGCATCCGCCGGTCGTACCGCCCGGATGGACTGACACGTCGCGGGAAACGCGGCCGCGGACTCGGGCGCGGAGGGCCGCCTAGGTGACGGAGACAGGTCAGCCGCCGGTCAGCATCCGTCGGTCATTCCGATTGTACTCCGTGGTCGTCCGGCTCCCTCTACCTGTCTTTGAATCCGTCCCGATACCCCCCTTCCGTCATCCCGAGTCACCGAATCCTCAGCCCGCCTGACCTCTGTCGCTCTGCCCGAATATACCTCTATCCTTCATACTGATTATCCGAACACCCTCTCCCCCCACACCCCGAATTCGCCTCTACCTCCGCATCCCGATTTTGCCTCCACCCCGGCATCCCGAACGCCCGCCACCCGCATTGCGACCCCCTCCCGTCATCCCGAGCGCAGCCGAGGGCTCTGCACTTCCCACCCCGCGGCCGCCCTTCACCTCCCCAGTTCGCGTGACGCCGCGCCACTCAGCCGACCGCTGATACGGTCGCCCCCGCCCTTCGCAGGAACTCCTGGTACGCCTCGACCGCCGCCGCGAGCTCGTCCTCCCATCCCCTCGCTCCCCAGACGATCGAGAGTGTCTGCGTGGTCTCCGGCCGCGTCTTCGTCCGTTGCGAGTCGCGGACGGCGTTCGCGCACGGACCCGCGCCGTCGATGAGGCACACGAGTCCCGTCAGGTCGATCTCCTGGCCGCCGGCGTTGAAGACGTAGCTCGACCCGGCCGGCGGGATGGCGATCCGCAGGGGTGGCGTCAGCAGCTCGAGATCGACAACGCTGATGGGAAAACCCGAGTGGAGGGAGATGACGTTGCAGGCGTCGACAGCGAGGTTGATCGAGCCGAGCGTGCCTTCGGTGGCGGCCCTCAGCAGGTACTCGGAGGCCGGCTTGCCTCGACCGGCCGGCCTGTACCCGCCGTGCCGGAGCATGTCGCGGATCGCGGTACGAAGCTCGGGCGCCGCCGACAGGCCGGCATCGGCATCGATCCGCAACCGGTCCAGCAGCCAGTCGGGCGTGTGGAGCTCACCCAGCGGCGCTGGGAATGTGGTCGTGAAGGACCGGACCCGTAGCAACGGGTGATCCTCCACGACTGGCGACGGAGGAAGAGCCTTCGGGGCGTCGTGCATCGGGCTTCAACATCGGAGCGGCGGCACGGGCATGGGCGAGCCCGCTCAGTCGGCGCGGTCAGTCCAGGATGGCCGGGGCACGCGCGCCCGGGCCGCGCCCGATCGGCAGTGGCGTTATCGGTGTCAGCAGCGTCAACGCGAGGGACGCGAACGCCAGGATCGCCCCGGCGAGATACAGCCGGGAGACGGATCCCGTGAGCGACGCCTCGAACGCCTCGCGGATCTCGTCGACGGCGCGAATGGCGGCCACGCGGTCGGGCCCATCATCCGAGCGCCCCCCGTTCAGCGCGAGCTCGACGCGTTCCCGGGCCTCACCCGGATCGAACGCGATCTCGGCACCCTCGCCGTTCGCCGAGAAGGCCGGGACGGAACTGGCGACCGCCTCGCGCGCCGCGGGCGGCAAGCCGGCCACGATCTCGCCCACCCGCGCATCCAGCGTCGAAGCAAAACCGGTCGCGAACACGGTCCCGAAGAGCGCCAGCCCGATCACCTGCCCGAGGGACCTGGAGAACATCGCGCCCGCCGTCACCACGCCCACGTCTTCCGGGCGCGAGGCGTTTTGCACGATGAGGGGGAAGAGGGGCAACGTCGGCCCCATCCCCAGGCCGATCAGGATCATCTTCAGGGTGACCTCGAGCTGCGTCGAGTCCGGTCCCAGGGTCAGGCCCATCACCAGGAAGGCAACGACGACGAGCGCGAGCGAACCCGCCAGGATCTCCTTCACGTGCCCTACCCGCGACACCACCTGTCCGGACAGGACGCTCGTCGCGACCATCGCCAGCGTCAACGGGGTCAGACTCATCCCCGCCTTCGTCGCCGAGATCCCCACCACGTGCACGAGGAACAGCGGCAGGAAGACGATGGTGAACAGGAAGGTAGCGCCCAGCACGAACATCGTCAGCGTCGCCAACCCGACGACCCGGTTGCTGTGGAACAGCGCCAGGTCGATCAGCGGCTCCTCGGCGCGCTCCTCGGTCCAGACGAAGACCGCCATGCAGGCGAGACCCCCGATCAGCATCGCCAGCACCGGCGCCGAGGTCCAGCCGGCACTATCCCCGGCCCCGCCGTTTCCGCCCATCGACAGCGCGATCAGCAGCGGCACCACGCCGGCGATGAGCCAGAAGGAACCCGCGTAATCGATCCGCACCTGAGGCCCGTTCCGGCCTCCCAGCGCCGGCATCCTGGTGACGATGAGCCACATCGCGGCGATCCCCACCGGCAGGTTCACGAAGAAGACCCAGTGCCAGCCGAGCAGGTCCGTGATGATGCCTCCGGCCAGCGGGCCGATCACGCTCGTGATCCCCATCACCGCGCCGATCAACCCCATGTACTTCCCGCGCTCGTGCGGGGGGAACAGGTCGGCGATCACCGCCAGGGTAGTGGTGAACAGCGACGCCGCCCCGAGGCCCTGCACGGTCCGGGCACCGATCAGGAACCAGGTGTTGGGCGCGACACCGCACAGGAGCGAGCCGAGCAGGAACAGCCCTACACCCGTCAACAGGATCGGCTTGCGCCCGAGCAGGTCGGACAGCTTGCCGTAGATGGGCAGCATCACCGTCGCGGAGACCAGGTAGGCGGTGGTCATCCACGCGTAAAGCGATGCCGGGATCTGCAAGGCGCGCTGGATCTCCGGTCCCGCCGTCGCCACGATGGTCTGATCCAGACCGGCCATCAGCAGAGCGGCCAACGTACCGGCCAGCGCGAGCATCTTGTCCCGCCGCGAGAGGGTCATCGCCCCGCGATCCGCGGCCTCCGTCACATCTTCCGCCAGGCCCGTCTTCATCTATCGCCAGCACTCATCCGGGATTCGCCGCAAAACCAAAACGCGCCGCCGTCGTCCTTGCCAGGCAGCGCGCCGACCTGTGTACACCCCAGCCCTCCCCTGGCTCCCCACTACCATAACATTGTGTGGCACAGGGACTTCGGACGGATCACCATTGCACCGGAATGCAGCGCGAGCCCGGGGAGAAGCTCTCTCCCGAGCCCGCGTCGCATTCGTGCCTACCTTGTCGTCGTTGTGTCCGTCGATGCTTTCCCCGCGCGGAGGAAAAGGGCCCCCGTCGATCCCGGGTGAGGATCCGCGTCGCCCGTCAGACCCGCGGTCCGCGGGGCGTGGCAGACTCCTGCCGAACCCGCGCGCGGCGGTCTACCGCATCGACGCCCTCCTGGTCGGGTGGATCCGCCATGGCCCTCCCTTCTTCCGGGGTTGGCGTCACTCCCCGGCCGACGGATTCGGCCGGGGCCATCGTCTCCGACCCGCCACCGATGTCGGGAACTTTTCCGGCTGACCTGCGCTGTTAGTACCTATGTCACCGGATACGGTCGGCGTCAACGGTCACGGGCGGTCCCGCGCGGCTGCGGCCTGCAACAGGATCGTACGCCATTTTGGCTGGTTCCGCAGTGGCCCGGGACTTTCGGAATCGCCGCATCGGACACTTGTCGGAACCGTGTCCCGGCCGACCGGGGGGTCGGCCGAACAGACGACAGATCGGAGAGTGAAACGATGGCCAACGAAGTGTCATCCAGGAAAACCTACGCGCCCTCGGGCCCGCTGGCGGCCACGCTCGTACGGGTGGAGCCGGTGCTGCTCTCGGTCCTGCGGATCGGGACGGGGTTGCTTTTCATGCAACACGGAGCGCAGAAGCTGCTCGGCATCTTCGGCGGGTTCGGCGCGCCCGGTGCCACAGCGCCCCTCAACTCGATGATGGGGCTGGCAGGCATCCTCGAGCTGTTCGGCGGGTTCCTCATCGCGATCGGGCTGCTCACGCGCCCGGTTGCGTTCCTGCTCGCGGGCGAGATGGTGGTGGCTTACTTCATGGCCCACCTGCCCCAGGGGCCCGTGCCGATCCAGAACGGCGGCGAGCTCGCGCTCCTGTACGCGATCATCTACCTCTTCCTGGTCTCGGCGGGGGCTGGCCAGATCAGTGTGGATGCCGTCCTCGGCCGACGGAAGGCTGAAACGCAGACGGGCACGACGGCCGGGTCACCGACCGTCGGCCAGCAGCAGCGCGAGCAGGCGGCCTGATCGCGAGAATGGAGCTGAGCATCTCACGCCAAGCCGCGATCGGGCGGAACGAGGAGCCGCGGAAGGGATGCCAACATCGCTGCTTCCGAATCATTCAGTCATTCTCGATGATGTCTGACTGAACTCGCACGGCCTCCGCTGTTCCGCGGAGGCCGTCGTTTCTCGCCTCGAGATGTGCGGCTTTGCGTGAGATGGCGCAGTCTTCCGATGGTATGCATAGATGTCTGATGTATCCTCGATCCGGGTATGAAACCGTAGCCTGAAGACCGGTCCGAACCACTATCGGCCTAACACCGCCCCGATCCCTGCGCGCCTTCGCCTGAGCCCGCTTCAAGCAGTCATCCCACCTTGTGAGTTCCGCGTGGGACCCCGATCTTCCGGTTGGTTCACATATGTAACATCCCGACGGGTCCCTTCGGCGCGCTGCGTGCCGACCCGGCCGGGACTCACGACGCATGAGGCAGAGCCGTGGAGCTGGGGATCTACACCTTCGGCGAGACCGATCCGTCGGCGACAACCGGGCGGACGGAGATCGTCCGGCAGCGCTATCGCGACCTGATCGAGGAGATCGAGCTGGCGGACCAGGTCGGGTTGGACGTCTTCGGAGTGGGGGAGCACCACCGGCCAGACTACGTGGTTTCGGCGCCAGCGATCGTGCTGGCGGCCGCCGCGGAGCGGACTCGGCGCATCCGGCTCACCAGCGCGGTCACCGTTCTCAGCTCGGATGACCCCGTCCGCGTCTTCCAGCAGTTCGCGACGCTCGACCTCCTTTCCGGCGGTCGGGCTGAGATCATGGCCGGGCGTGGCTCGTTCATCGAGTCGTTCCCTCTCTTCGGCTACGACCTTCATGACTACGACGAGCTGTTCGCCGAAAAGCTGGACCTCCTGCTGCGGTTGCGGGAGAGCGAGCACGTCACGTGGAGCGGGAAGTATCGTCCGGCGCTGCATGGGCAGGGAGTCTACCCGCGCCCCATCCAGAACCCACTTCCCGTCTGGATCGCCGTCGGCGGCAACCCGGGATCGGCCGCCCGGGCGGGAACGCTGGGACTGCCGATGGCACTCGCCATCATCGGCGGCATGCCCGAACGGTTCGCCCCCTTCGCCGAGATCCACAGGAATGCCGCCGCCCGCGCGGGGCACCCGACGCCGGCGCTCAGCATCAACTCGCACGGTTTCATCGCGAAGGACTCGAAACAGGCCGCGGACCTGGTCTTTCCCTCGTTGAAGGCGACGATGGATCGGATCGGCCGTGAGCGCGGCTGGGCGCCGATGACGCGTGAGCAGTTCGAGCTGTCTCGCACGTTGCGCGGTGCGAACTTCGTCGGCAACCCGGAGGAGGTCATCGAGAAGATCCTCTTCCAGCACGAGATCTTCGGGCACCAGCGGTTCCTGCTGCAGTTGACCGTGGGGCCGTTGCCTCATGCCGACGTGATGCGGGCGATCGAGCTGTTCGGAACCGAGGTCGCGCCGGTGGTGCGGCGGGAGATCGCCTCGCGGACGGGGAAGGCGCAGGAACCGACGGGCTGAAGACAAGCAGCGGGTTCCCCGGGGGCCACGTAGGATGGCGAGTTCCAAACCTCTCCATACCTTTCCCTCGACTATCCTCTCTCACCTCCCCAGCTCGACCGATGCCGGTTCTGCTGATCTTCCAGATTCTGATCCCCTTGATCCTGATCGGTCGGGTCGCGACGGCCCGCCGGAGGTCCCGCCATTCCCTCGAGGCCGATATCGTGCTTGCCGCGGTCTACCTCCTGGCAGTATCCCTGGCCCTTCCGGCGATCGCCGTCCCCTGGTATCTGCCAGGCGTATTCGGTCTGTTCCTCGCGGCCGCGTCGGTTCGGCCACTCCTTCGACCCAGGGAAGCGGAGACATCACGGAGCAGAGTGCCACAGGGTCTGTGGACGACCCTGCGAGCGCTCGCGATCCTGGGACTGGCGGCAGTATCGGGGATCGCGGTCCTCGGCCACCGGTCGATCCCTGGCCAGGCCGTGGAACTCGCCTTCCCGTTGGACGACGGCGTGTACCTCGTTGCGAACGGCGGAAGCAACCCGATGGTGAACCTTCATCTGCAGACATTGAACGCCGAGCGCGCCCGGCCTTACCGCGGGCAGAGCTATGCCATCGACATCGTCAAGGTGGGGGAGTGGGGTTCACGGCGATCCGGCCCGTTCGCCAGCGCGGCAGAGGACTACGCCATCTTCGGGGACACGATTCGCGCTCCGTGCGCCGGCACGGTGGTGAGATCATCTGACGGGCAGCCGGACTCGCGGCCGCCCGGACAGGCACCCGAGACGCTCGAGGGCAACCACGTCATCCTCGAGTGCCGGGACGTCTGGATCCTCCTCGCGCACATGCAGCGTGGCAGCGTTCGCGGGGTGACGGGTGATTCCGTCGGCGTGGGACAGCCGCTCGGAGTTGTGGGCAACAGTGGAAACTCGAGCGAGCCGCACCTCCACATCCACGCCCAACGGCCGGGGCGTGCGGACGCGCCGCTGGGGGGCGATCCGCTGCCGTTGACATTCGGGGGGCGGCAGCTGGTCAGGAACGATCGGGTGGACACGCGCTGACCCCCCGCCGGAAAGCGCGGTCCCGAGGAGCCCCCGATCCTGGTAGCACCCCGTTCGCGAAGTCCTGGTAGGCACGCACCCGACGCTCCGGTCGGCAGCCATCCCCGGTAGAGCAGGCTTCCTGGGGGGGCTGACAGCGTCAGGAAACCGCCAGGTCCGTGACCAGCGCCCCGAGGAGCAGCGGGAGGACGAGCAGCGAGCTGAAGAAGAGACGGCGCGCGGAACGCGTCTCGCGCGAGCGCGCGAAGCTCCAGGCGGACCCGACGTACGCGACGCTGGTCACCATTGCGCCGACCAGAAAGATCGGTCCGAGCGCCGCATCGGCGGCCAGCACCGCCGCGCACACGGTCATCGCGCACGCGTACACCAGCGATACGCGTGCGCTCGCCCGCCCCGAGGCCTCCACCACCCCAAGCATCGGGCAGCCGATCCGCTCATAGTCCGCTCGTGCCAGCCAGCCGATCGCCAGGAAGTGCGGGATCTGCCACATGAAGAGCACGCCGGTGAGCGCGATCGCCGTGACACCGATGGGTCGGCCAGTAGCCGCCCAGCCGGCGAGCACCGGGAGCGCGCCCGGAACCGCACCGGCGAGTGTGCAGAGCGGCGTTCGTCTTATCAGGGGCGTGTAGAGCCAGACATAGGTCGCGAAGCAGATCGCCAGGAAGCCGGCCGTCGCTGCCGGGAGGAGCGCGAGCGACAGCAGGAGCCCGCAGGCGGTCAGCGCCCGGGCGAATCACCGGGCCGACTCCGGTGCGACCGCCCCGGAAGGGATCGGCCGCCCGCGAGTCCTCCGCATCAGCGCGTCCCAGCGGCTCTCCGCGACCTGGTTCATCGCCGCGGCACCGGCGGACATCAGCATCGTCGAGCCGAGCATGGCGACAAAGGTGCCCGGCGACTCCCACCCGCGGCTCGCAGTCACGTAGCCGGCCGTCGCCGTCACGCCGATGAACAGGGTGATGCCCGGCTTGGTCAGCGCGAGGTAGGCGGCGGGCGCTCGCACGATCAGAGCCGCCGCAGGAGTGCGATGAGGGCGTCCGCGCGGCCCGTCGACGCGAACGCCATCCGGCCCTCGCCATCCAGGACGTATGTCAGTGGCGGGTGGATGATCTCGCCGGTCGCCTCAACCCGATCGCGCGGAACCTGCCAGGCGTCCAGCACCTGCTGCACCGCATCCACCTCGCCGGACAGCACCCAGGCGCCGTCATCGGGGAGCTGCCACTCCTCGGCCATCGCGGGCAGTCGAGACGGCGTATCGCGCCAGGGGTCGACCGTCACCACGAGCACGGCGGGCTCGACCGCGGTCCCGTGCAGCGCCTCGCGGGCGGCCAGCGCGTCCCGGACGACCAGCGGACAGATCGTCTGACAATGCGCGAAGGCGAAGGTCACCAACACCGGCCGTCCGCGCAGATCCTCCAACGTCAGCTCCGTCCCGAGCTGTGACGTGAGCCCGAGCGGCGGCGCGGGACGATCACCCCTCGGGTAGTCCTCGGGCGCGAGCCCGCCCGGCAACTCCGCCCGGGGTACCGCGGCGCGCGCGTCCTGCACCCGCCAGGCCGCCCCCGCCATCAACAGCACGAACCCGGCGACGACCGCCGCGAACGACACTGCGACCGCCCCGGATCGCCGGGCGCGCGCCAGGAGTTCGCTGAACCCGGCGCTCCAACCGGTCGCCAGGATCACCCCCATCCCCAGCGGCCCGCCGATGAGCCCGATCCAGCCCCCGGCGTCCGGCAGGCCGCTCTCCGTCACGTTGAAGCAGACGAATCGCGTTCGCTCGAGCCACGCCGGTGCATCGTCGACCGGCCATAGGGCCAGCGCCCACCAGGCGGCGGTGATCAGCAGCAGCGCGACCGATCCCGCCGCCGCCTGCGCCTCCTCCGGTGACAGTCCGGAAGGAGGCGCGTCGCCCTTCGTCACCCGATCCTCCACACGAACGAGAGCAGCTTCCAGTTCGCGAAGTAGTAGACCGCGAACGCCGCTAGGAACACCAGCACGAGCACCATCGTCCCGGGCGCGGTTCCCAGCCGGCCCTTCGGCAGGTTGGCTTCGTCGGCGAGGTTGACCGTCCGCGGCGGCCTGACGATCCCGGCCGGCACCCCCCTCACCCCGGGGGCGAGCTCGGCCTCGGTGAACGGCTTACCGAAGAACACCGACCAGACGGTGATCAGGATGTACAGCCCGCCGCCCACAGCCGCCATCAACCCGCCCAGCGCCATCGTCGCCATCAGCGCGTCGACGGCCGGGTGGAACGCCTGCTCGAACGGCGCACCGCTGAAGCTGATGTCCCAGTGCCGCCTCGGCACACCGAACCCGCCCGAGAACGACATGAAGATCGAGAACACCAGCATCCCGCCCGCGAACAGGTACGGCTGGATCTGCGCGAGCGGCCAGAAGGCGACCTTCTTCCGGAAGATGAGCGGGATCAGGTAGTAGGTGAGCCCCATGAAGGCCACCGCGGTACCGCTCACCACCGTGGCGTGGAAGTGGCCGGGCACACGCAGGGTGTTGTGCGCGACCATGTTGATCTGCTCCGTCCCGATCGTCACCCCGGTGATGCCGCCCACAAAGCCGAAGACCACGACCGACAGCACCAGCGAGCTGAACCCGGGGTCGCCCCACGGCGCCCGCTTCATCCAGCCGAACAACCCGGTCGTTATCCCGCGGAGACGCTGCCCCACCTCGATCCCCGCCGGAACCGTGAACCCGTGCAGCAGGCTGGCCAGCACGGCCATGTACATGAAGTAGCTGGTGTTGACCACCTTCCAGGAGGAGCTGAACCCGGGGTCCACCAGCAGGTGGTGCGCGGAGGCCATCGAGATGAACAGGATGTACAGCACGAACGCGGTGCGACTGATCTTCTCATTGAGCACCACCGCCCCGACGGTGAACGCGCCCAGGAGGTACCAGATCGCCACCATCGCCGCCACGTTGATCTGCTGCGACGAGTGGCCGAGCGCCCACCAGAGCATCCGGTAGACCTGCGGATCGACGTCCATCAGCCCCACCGACCAGAGGAAGGTGGGGATGTACGTCGCGGCCCCGTGCAGCAGGGTGATTACGGCGATGATCGCCGCGGCCACTGCCCCGAAAGTGATCAGCGGCAGCGAGCCCTCGTACGTCCCCTCCCGCTTCGCCACGACCAGCGTCGCGAAGAACTGGAAGCAGACGAACAGCGCTCCGACGGCGAAGAGAATGATCCCCAGGTAGTAGAGCGGGTCGGCACGCAGCGGCACGTACGAAGTCATCAGCACGTCCGCCTTGCCGGTCCAGATCATCCACTCCACCAGCACCGCGCCGACCGTCATCAGCGCGTAGTTGAACCATCCGAAGCGTGGCGCGGCGATCCGGCTGTTCAGCAGTGGCCCGGCGGCGAAGTACAGCACCGCCATCTCGAAGAAGATGATGAAAAAGATCAGCATGCTGATCCCGTGGGCGGTCAGCACGCGATAGAACATCACCGGGTCGAGCAGGTGCACCGCCTGCCAGCGGGTCAGCAGGATCAGGATCGCGCTGATGCCGCCGATCAGCAGCGCCACCGTCGCCGCCACCGCGTTCGCCTTTATCAGACGCTCCGCGGGCCTGTGGAGAAGCAGTCCGGTGACACCACAACGGCGGAACAGCTCATCCAGCAACGGGCCCGACGGTGGCCCGATCTCCCGCATCGGTACGCTCGTACTCATCGCGCCACCTCCATCGCGGTAGCAGGTTCACCGGGCATCGTTCCGTCCTCGTTCGTCACCAGGACCTTGCCCAGCATCATGTGGTGGCCGATGCCACAGAACTCGTTGCAGATGATGCCGAAGTCGCCCGCCTCGGTGGGGACGATCTTCAAGCCGTAGTCGTAGCCCGGGACCACCTGGAAGTTGATGTTCACCGGGTAGAGCGAGAATCCGTGATTCACGTCGATGGAAGAGAGATGGAGGGTGTATTCGGTATCCTTCCGCAGCTTCAGGATGGGATACCAGCTCCACATCCGGCCGAGCAGGTAGATGTCGCTCCCCGGAGGCGGCTCGACCACCGGAATCCCGCTCATCTCCCCGACCTGGTAGTCGGCGACGAACTGGCTGACGCGCTCCGTGAACGCCGCCGGCTCCACCCGGCTACGGATGCCCGACGCGTTCTGCCCACCCTTCCAGTGCCACAACGGCATCATCGCGAACAGCACCATGCACCAGCCGAACGCGATGGCGAACCAGACCTTCTCCGTTCCGTGGACGGGGACCCACCAGCGCCCCTTCGGTGAGACCATCCCCGTGTGCATGGGCTCCCGCGGGAGCCCGGGATCGTGCGCGCTCATGGCAGTGTCCCCCGTGGCATCGAGACGATCTCCCACAGCCCCCAGCCGGTGTAGATGACGAGCATGATCAGGATTCCCGCGATCATCAGCAGCGGCCAGTTGTCGAAGAGACGCTGGCCGAATGGCATTTCGTCCGGTTCGACGGGCCGGTCGACGGGTTGGGTATCCATGTGCGCCCAGTCTGGTGAGATGTGAACGGCGAGGCGGTCCTCGCGTGAGTTCGGTTACCGGCGCGGTGGCGGGGGCGCGGTTGCCCGCCGTCACAGTCCATATTATCATGGGCATATGATGATTCGGCGGCAAGCCTCGGCACCATAGGGATTTTCCCCCATTCGACATCGGGGGATTCCCGACACCGCTCGCGCCCCCCGACCGGTACGCATAGCGACGGAACGGATGGGCGGACCAGTGCCCGCTCGAGGGGTTGGCCGTTGATTTTCAGCGGCGCCGGCGGATCCCCGAGTCGGAGCCGCCCGGCTTCGGACCCGGCCGGACGATGGGAGCCGGCCTGTCGGCGGTACGGCCTTCAACCACCGCGGGAGTTGATGGAATCGAAGCAACGTTCGAGGATGGGGACGAAGCCACGCCTGAGCTTCCGCGTCCTCTCGAGGATCGACGCCGTTCTCAACCGCGTCTACGGCTCGCGCTGGAACCCGCTGTACCACAGCGGCGCGGTGACGGTAGTGCTGCTGGCCGTGCTGCTTCTGACCGGCATCTACCTGCTCGTCTTCTACCGGATAGGGACCCCGTACGAGTCTGTGGCGCGGCTGAACGAGCAGGCGTGGAGCGGCCGATGGATCCGGGCGCTACACCGCTTCGCGTCCGACGGGGCGGTGGTTGCCGCGGCGGTGCACGCGTTCCGCATGTACGCACAGCGGCGGAGCTGGGGGCCTCGCGCGCTGGCATGGGTGAGCGGCGTGTTATTGCTGGGCGTCATCTTCCTGTCCGGCTGGACCGGCTACGTGCTGGTCTGGGACGACCACGCACAGGTGCTCGCCGTCGAGGGGGCGCGCCTCCTCGACGCGTTGCCCATCTTCAGCGAGCCGATCAGCCGGTCGTTCACCGGGGAGCGAGCGCTGCCGAGCGCGTTCTTCTTCGTGAATCTGTTCGCGCACATCGCGTTGCCGCTGAGCGTGGGGCTGCTGCTGTGGCTGCACGTCGCTCGCGTCGCGAGGCCCGTGCTGGTGCCGCATGGTCGTGTCCTGTGGGGGACGGTGGCGGCCTTCACGGCAGCGGCGCTGCTCTGGCCCCTGACGATGAGCCCGGCTGCCGACCTCCTGCGTCAACCCGACCTCGTCCGGACAGACTGGTTCTTCGGCTTCTGGCTGCCCATCTCGCAGCGGGTGCCCGCATGGGCCGCGTGGGTGGGCGCAGCCATGCTGACGGTGGGGTTCGCGGCCGTGCCGTGGATTACGCGACCACGGCGGGAAGCCCTCCCCGGACCGGCGGAGGTCAACGAGCGGACATGCACCGGGTGCGAGCAGTGCGTCGAGGACTGCCCCTACGACGCCATTGAGATGGTGCCCCGCCGGCACGGCCGCGAGGGGATGGTGGCCCGGGTGAAGACCGACCTGTGCACGAGCTGCGGCATCTGTATCGGCTCGTGCCCGCCAATGGCGATCGGCGTCCTGGAAGGGAGTGGGCGTGAGCAGCTGGAGCGGGTGCGAAACTTCCTGGCGAGCGAGCGGCCGACCAAGGACGACGTCATCATCGTGGGATGCGACTGGAGCGCGGCCGCGGCGGAGGCGGAGCGCACGGGTGCCCTGCTCTTCCCCGTCTCGTGCGTGGGGAGCCTGCATTCCTCGACCGTCGAGTTCCTGCTGCGTGGTGGCGCGGGTGGCGTGCTGGTGGTCGGCTGCCCCGAAGACGATGGCCGGACCCGCGAGGGTCTGACATGGGCGCGCGAGCGGCTCTTCGAGGGGCGGAAGGCCGAGTTGAAGGATCGCGTCGACAAGGGGCGTGTCCGGCTGATCGAGGCGACGCTGGGGGAGGGCGTCATGCTCCACCGGGCGGTTACCGCCTTCGCGGCGGAGATCGAAGCGCTGGCAAGAGCGGGAGAGGAAGATTCGCCGGACCTGCTGACCCTCTGCCGCGCACGGCAGGAGGCGGCCGACGCCACGGAGGCCGTATGATCGCGCGGTACGTCCTCGGGGTCGTTGTGACGGCAGCGCTCATGGCGCCGATCGTCGGGCTTGCGCGCGCGCCCTATCGCCCACCCGGTGCCGACGCGGCGGTGTTGAGGCTTTCCTGGCGGATGACCGTCCAGGCACGGGAGAACTGCCGGTCGCGCACCCCGGAGGAGCTGGCCGCTCTCCCCGCCCACATGCGGAGCCCGGAGGTCTGCGAGGCGGACGACGCGGCCTACGCGCTGATCACGCGTATCGATTCCGCTACCGCGGACACCGCGCACCTGATCCGGGGCGGAATCAAGGAGGACCGGCCTCTGTTCGTGCTGGACGAGCGAAGTCTCGAACCGGGTGAGCACCGGGTGCGCGTCCAACTGCACCGCCTGACGCAGGGTAGAGGCGACTCCACCCTCGTCTCGCTGGACACGGTGGTCGTGATGGAGACGGGCCGGGTGCGGCGGGTGACGCTGAGGCCGGACGGGGAGGGGCTCGAGGTGAGGTGAACGCAGATGCGACAGGTCCGCGGCGGGAGGACACGATCGCTCGCGGAACGCCTCGCGAGCCGAACCGGGCCGGATCGGCTGCCTCGAACGCGCTGAGACTCTATCGGCTGCGATCGAAGGGCGAGTGGACCCAGACCGTATCGAGACTACCGACTTCGGCCCGTCATCCCCGCAATGTGAGAGTGTGTGGAAACCACCTCGACCTTCCCCGTCGTCCCGGCGCAGGCCGCGACCCGTCAATAAGCCCTAAATGCGAAGGATTGGTCCTATCCTTTTGCTGGCCCAATGGATTCCGGCCTTCGGCAGTGTGTCGACACTGGCCGGTGGTCGGTCATCCCACTAACCCGCTGTGCGTTGGGCGCCGCCGAAACCACCATCCAACGTCATCGCGATGGAAGAGATTGTGCAAAAACCCTCGATCCAGGCCCGTTCGCGCTGGCACGAAACCGTGAGCGGCCTACGGCGCCGTATTCCCCAATCGTCATCCCGGCGCAGGAGAGTGTGTCGAAACCGTCTGACCTTCCCCGTCGTCC
>CAZJEH010000038.1:0-22857 GCA_964544905.1 uncultured Gemmatimonas sp. | reverse complement strand
AAGCGCGGCGATCCGGTTTGCGACTGCGGGAGACTCACGCCTGAGCAGACGCTCCGTCACAGAAGCCGGAGTGGTCATCGCGACCGCGTCGGCGAGCAGCGTTCCCCCCGCCCAGTCGACCGCCCAGCGCCCTGCCTCCCTTCGCAGATCGATCGCCGGAGCGCTCAGACGTACGTTCGCACGATTCGCCTCATACAGCGCCCGTGGCAGCGTCTCCATCCCTTCGCGGAAGCCGGCGACCGGTGGAGGGCTCGCCCTTCCCCCCCGCCGGAGGAAGGCGAGGACGAGGCTGCGACCCACGCGGAACTCCCGAAGGGCGTGGCCCAGAGACAGCGCCACGGTCATGTCGGCGGGGTCGGACGCGTAAAGCCCACCGTACAGGGGACCGGCCAGGTTCTCGTACAACTCCGACCCGAGCTTGCGGATGAAGTACTCCGCTACCGTCTCGCCGGGCCGCGCTCCCGCGGTAAAGGGCTCCAGGAGCAACCGCAGTCGAGCGCCCAGGGGAGCGATGTCCGACAGCAGGAAGGCGGGTGCCGAGAAGGGTACGCGTCGCAGCTTCCCCGAGCTGTACACGTACAGCGGTAGGTCAGAAGGAGCGGTGACGACTTCTTCAGTCAGCTGGAGGGCGGTGAGGATTTCCCGGACGCCTGGTGTCAGCCGCAGTCGCTGCGGGCCCCAATCGAGGAGATGATCGCCGACCCGCGCGCTCCGGATCACGCCTCCCACACGGTCGGACGCCTCGAGAACGACGTGCGAGATTCCGAGAGTGCGCAGGTGGAATCCCAGCGTCAGCCCCGTGATGCCCGCGCCGATGACGGCGACCGCCGTGCGCTCGATCATCCCCCGCGCGATGCCACGTGCCGATCTCGCGAATCGGTCAGCTCAAAAGACTCAATTGACGAATTCGTAGACGTCGACCGGCCCATCCTCGTTCCAGGAGAAGACCTCGTAGGGTGTGCGGGACCCATCCGGCATCTCCATGCCCGGCGAGCCGGCGGGCATTCCCGGGGCCGCGATCCCCAGAACCTCGGGGCGCTCACGCAACAAGCGACGAACCACTGCTGCTGGAACGTGCCCTTCCACCGCGTAGCCGTCCACGATCCCGATGTGGCAAGAAACCAGTTCCGGCGGAAGGTGATGTTCTGCCCGGATCTGCGACAGGTCGTCGCGGTAGACTACGTCGATCGCAAAGCCGTTCTGCCGCATGTGGTCCATCCACGCCCCGCAACAGCCGCAGGTAGGCGTGGCGTACACGGTCATCCTGACGTCGGCCGCAGCCGCCTCCGAGCAACCTGAAGAGACGATGGTCGCTCCAGCCGTCAGCGCCAGCGCGACGAATCTGATCCAGTACCTCATCCATCCTCCTTGGGCTTCAGCGATGCCAGGCACACAGCCGTTCGTCGGCGTGCCAGAGCAGGCCCCCGGTAGTCTTCGCTCACGCGTGAACAGCTTCTACCCCGTTCGTACACATCGCGCCGTCCGGCTTGCACCGGCAGCGACGGAGTGCGATGGGTCCCATTGCGGGCGACCCCGTCTGCGCGCGCAGCGCAGATTCGACGAGGTCCGCGAGCAGCGAAATGAACTCCGGGGCTCGGTGAGGGATCGGCACGCGGTGGAACTCCAACCCCCGAGCGGTTGCCTCCTCCCGCAGATCACCGTCGAGTTCGGCGAGCGTCTCGGACTGCTCGTGCATGAAGGAGACGGCATCGACAATGACACGATCAGCGTCGATCCCGTCGATCACCTTCTCGATGTCCGGCTGTGTCCACTCGACGCCCGGTCGATTCGTGTGGTTCTGGTAGCCGATCTCGTACGAAGAGGCTCCGACGGCAGCAGCGAGACCGGCACAGAACTCTTTGACGTACGCCTCGTACCTGCTCCCGTCCCGGATGTAGCGCATCGGCGTTCCATGGGCAGAGAAGACGAGACGGGTACGCGGGTCGGCGAGGGACAGGCCCTCCCGCGCGAGCAGGCGTCTGATTGCGTCCGCCCGCAGCTCCACGTACGCGGGGTGCCGATGCCATCCGGTCACCTGCGCGGCGGGAACGCTCCATCCCTCAGCCTCGAGGGCCGCATCGACGCCCTTGAGAGCAGCCACATTGGTTGAAGGTCCGCAGAGGGGATAGACGGGAATCGAGACGAGAAAGTCGACGCCAGCGGCTCGCGCCGCGGTGATCGCTCCAGGGATGGACGGCTCGGTGAACTGCATCCCCAGGAAGGTCACCGCGTCGTAGCCGCGGCGGGTGAGTTCCGTCTGCAGGGCCTCCGCCTGCTCCCGCGACTGTGCATGGAGCGGCGAGCCTCCAATCCGTCGGTATTCCTCGATCAGCCCTGGGGCTCGCTCGACAGCCAAGCGGTGGCTGTGGACACGAACGGCGTCCGGGTCCGGGTTGCCCCCCATGAGCGGAGCGTTGAGGGCGAAGATTCGCTCGAGGAAGGGGACGACCACCTCCTCCGTCGTCTCCTCGGGCTCCCCGAAGTTCAGGAGAAGAACACCGATCTTCGGGGATCCGCGATCTGACAGGGAAACCACCATTCTTGTTCAGGCAGTGTACTCGTGGACGAAATCGACCACCGCCCGCACCACGTCCGGATCGGTCGCGGGATGCAGGCCGTGGCCGCAGTTGAAGATGTGTCCCGGCCGGCCGGCGGCGCGATCGAGGATGTCTCGGGCGGCCTCGATCGCCGGGTCGCGCCCCGCCAGCAGGACCAGGGGATCGAGGTTGCCCTGAATCCCGCGACCGTCACCGATGGAACGCCACGCCTCGTCGAGCGGGATCCGCCAATCGACGCCGATGACGTCGCCTCCCGCCTCGGCCATCAGCGGGATGAGCCGGGGGTTTCCCGTGAGGAAGTTGATCGACGGAACGCCAGCCGCGGTCAGTCGCTCGAAGATCGTCACCATGTGCGGCATGACGAACCGCTCGTAATCCCTGACTGAGAGTTGCCCTGCCCACGAATCGAACACCTGGACGACCTGAGCCCCCGCCTCGAACTGAGCAATGCCGAACTCCGCCATGTGAGTTGCCCAGAAGGCGGCGAGGTCACGCCAGGCATCGGGCTCGCGCCACATGAACACCTTCGTCTCTTCCAGGCTGCGGGAGCCCGGTCCGGAGATCAGGTAGGACGCGAGCGTGAATGGAGCGCCGACGAAGCCCAGGACAGGAACCTCGACCCGCTCGCGCAGATAGCGAATCTGGTCCATCACGAAGGCGAGCTCTACGCGGGGGTCGAAGGGCCTGAGCTTCGCCACGTCCGCGGGCGATTGAATTCGGCGGTCCACGACCGGTCCCACACCCGGCCGCATCTCCACTTGGAACCCCGCTGCGAGGAATGGCGTCGACAGGTCGTTGTAGAGCACGCAGGCGTCGACGGGGAAGTACTCGAGCGGCAGCATCGTGATCTCCGCCGCGGCCGGTGGGTCGCGCAGGATCTCGAACATCCCGACCTCCGCGCGCAGCTCGCGATACCTCGGCAGCGAGCGACCGGCTTGCCGCATGAACCACACGGGGGTCGCGTCGACGGGTTGGCGGCGGACCGCCCTGATGATCCGGTCGTTCAAACTCTCGTTCGAATGTAGGGAGCCAGCCGCCCCTGGGGGGACGACGATGAAACAATTGTCATCGGCGCTGGTTCGCCATCGGGGGAACCCCGGTCGATGGCGTAAGGGAAATCCTTACGCGGCGGTCTCACGCCGTTCGCCGGACAATCTGGCCTTTCAGCGGAGCCGTCGAAAGGTTCGAGCCGCGGCCCAGGGTGCGCCTTCGACTTCCGCGCCATCAAGCGCCGCCCGAGGCAGGCCGATGCTTATGCGCACGACGCCGCGCCCAGGTCGAATTGCCATTGTGCATGACTGGCGCTCGCAGCGATCGCGGACGTCGACTCTTCGCCGACTCCGACACCTCGTTCCTTCGTACATGGCCGATCACCGACCCCATGCGGGCGACGAAGTTGAACCCGCATGGTTTTTTTCCAGTGCATCCGAGCCCGACCCGCACCGAAATCCCTACGTCTATGACAACACCGCTCCCTTTTTGCCGCTCGGGCTCGCTTGTACTGAGTCTTGTCCTCTGCTTCACGATCGGAACGTCCGCACGCGCTCAGACACCGATCTCGGCCGGCCAGACGATCACCGGTCGCCTCGAGGCTGGCGACGCCAAGCTCGAGGACGACACCTACTTCGATTTCTTCGCCTATCAGGGACAGCCCGGTGACCGGCTCGTCATCACGATGAGATCGGCCGATTTCGACACGTTCCTGTCGGGCGGACCGCTGAACGGCTCCGACCTCGATGTGCAGGACTATGATGACGATAGCGCCGGAGGCACCGATTCGCGGATGGAGGTGATCGTCGGACCGTCCGGTCGCTATGGGATCAGGGCGAACTCGATCTTCGAGGACGAGACCGGCGCCTACACGCTCACCGTTGAGCGTGTTGGCGGGCAGGCCCAGGGGGCACCATCCGGAACTGGCACCATCCGGGCCGGGCAGACGATCTCCGGCCGGCTTGAGGCGAGCGACCCACGTCTGTCCGACGGTTCGTACTACGATCTCTACCGCTACGAAGGCCGTGCCGGTGATCGGATCGTCATTACGATGCGCTCCGACGCCTTCGATACACATCTCTCCTGGGGCCGCCTGGCTGGGAGCACGTTCACCGCCGACGAATCCGACGATGACGGCGCCGGGGGGACGGACTCACGCCTCACGGTCACCGTCGGGAGCGGCGGGAGCTACGGCATCCGCGCCAACTCCTTCGACGGAGATGAAACAGGGGCCTACACTCTCACAGTCGAGCTGGTCGGAGGCGCGTCGGCACCGGCGCCGGGGTCCGCCGGAGCGATGGAGATAGCTGCGGGACAGACGATCCACGGGCGCCTCGACGGTAGCGACCCGCGACTGTCCGATGACTCGCACTACGACCTGTACGTCTATCGGGGAAGTCCGGGCGAGGAGATCTCCATCACGATGAGATCGTCCGACTTCGATACCTATCTGTCGGGCGGCAGCATTCGGGGCGGCGATTTCCAGGCGCAAGACTCGGACGACGACGGCGCCGGGGGCACGGACTCACGCCTGATCGCCACCCTTGGCACGGACGGCACCTACGCGATCCGTGCGAACTCGTACGGCGGGGGCGAAACGGGAAGCTATACGCTGGAGGTCACGTCGAGCGCGGCGAACTCCTCGAATTCGCGGACGCTGCGCCCGGGCGAAACCAGAGTAGCCCGCCTCGAATCGACCGATCCGCGTCTCAGCGACAACTCTCACTACGACCTCTACGAGTACCAGGGTAGGGCTGGCGAAACCGTCGTCATCACGCTGGCTTCTCAGGACTTCGACGCCTACCTGCGATGGGGACGGATACGCAATGGCCAGTTCGAGTTCCTCAGGTCCGATGATGACGGCGGCGGGGGGACGAACGCCCGCCTCGAGCTGGTCCTCGCCGAGGACGGCCTGTACGGAATCCAGGCGAACTCCTACTCCGGGGATGAGACCGGACGCTACACGTTGTCGCTCACCAGCGTCGGGGCATCTACCGTCGCGGGTGCCACCATCGGGCTCGGACAGACGGTCAACAGCCGACTGGACGAGAGCGACCCCGTGATGAGCGACAACTCCTACTATGAGCTGTATACCTACCGAGGCCGGCCGGGCGAGCAGGTCGTGGTTACGATGCGGTCGCCCGACTTCGACACCTATCTGACGACGGGCCGCATGGTGGGTGACCGTTTCTCGTCGGAGCAGAGCGACGACGACGGAGCGGGTGGCACGGATTCCCGGATCGAAGCGACTGTAGGCCCGGACGGGCTGCTCGTGATCCGCGCCAACTCGTTGTCTGCCCGCCAGACCGGCCGCTTCACCCTCGAGGTGGCGTCGGCCAGCGCTGGGGGGGCACCGGTTGCAACCACCGCTGGATTCCCGTCGATCGCCGCCGGTAGCCGCGTCAGTGGGGTGCTTCGGACGGCGGATCCCATGCTGGCAGACAGCTCGTACTACAACCAGTACGTCTACAGCGGCACGGCGGGCGAGAGGATCAGGATCCGGCTCACGTCCAACGAATTCGACGCGTATCTGAGGTGGGGTACGCTCAACGGCGGGGAGTTCCGTGTTACGGCCTACGACGACGACAGCGGGGGCGGAACGGACGCTCAGCTCGAGGTGACCCTCGGAAGCAGCGGTATCTACGCGATCCAGGCCAACTCCTACGCGCCGGGCGAGACAGGGAGCTACACGCTCGCGATCGAACCCCTGTCCGCTGCGGCGCCCTCCACGCCAGCACCGGTCACCACGACCGCGGGGGGCGGGAAGTGGATGTATCAGTACGTCGACATCCCCGACCCGACGTACCGATCGCTGGGGCAGCAGCTGAAGCAGGTTCGGGCGCTGGAGGAAATCTCCGACAACCTGAATTCGCGTTTCATCCTCCCGACGAACATCGATCTGCGGCTGGACGAGTGCCAGATGGTCAACGCCTACTACAGCCCTCGTGACCGCGACATCGTGTTCTGCTACGAACTGCTGGAAGAGCTCGCGATGATCTTCGGCGGGAGCGACGGCTGGACGGCGGAAGAACAGGAAGCGGTACAGGGAGCTTTCCGCTTCATCATGATGCATGAAGTCGGACACGCTCTTGTGCACAACCTCGACCTCCCGATCACCGGACGGGAGGAGGATGCCGCCGACCAGCTGGCTGTAGTCACGCTCGTCGAGAACAGTGGCGACAAGGGTGCGGAGGCCGCGCTCAACGGAGTTCTGGCCATCCAGCCGGCGACCAATTCCTTCGACGACTCCGAGTTCGCGGACGAACACTCGCTTGGTCCCGTGCGCCTGTACAACGTCCTGTGCTGGATCTATGGATCCAACCCGTCGAAGTACAGTGGAATCGTTGCGAGCGGCAGCCTGCCGCAGGAACGGGCCGTGCGGTGCCCCGGTGAGTATGAGAGGATGTCGAAGGCCTGGCAGCGGATCCTGGCGCCGTACACGATGTGACGAACCGCCGGGCATTGCTGGGACTTCCGTCGCCCGCGCGGTACCCCGTGCGGGCGACGTTTTTCCGGGCGGTTCCGCTTACCCTCGCGGGACCGCCCTTCTCGGTCAAGATTGGCGGATCGTCACCTGTCTATCAGCGCAGGTCGCGACGCGCGAAACGACTACCCCATTGCGTACCATGACGGACCGACCGCGGTTCAATGACCACGGATTTCCCGTTCGAGTCGGCGCACTCGACGTGGGTTCGAATGCGATTCGATTCGTAACGGCCGAGTTTCGCGATCCCAATACATATCGCCAGTTGGACCTGCAGCGCTTCGCGATCCGCTTGGGCCACGACACCTTCACAACCGGCGCGCTTCAGCCGCGTTCGATCGAAGCGGTTCTCCAGGCGAGTCGTCGATTCCGTGCCCGGATCGACGAGCTGGGAGTGATCCGATACCGCGCCGTTGCGACCAGCGCGGTCAGGGAGTGCCGCAACGGGGCATTGCTGGTCGACATGGTCGGGCGTGACTGCGGCGTCCATCTGGAGACCATCTCGGGCACGGAGGAGGCGAGGCTCGTGTGGGTGGCGGTGAGCCGGCGGGTACCGCTGGGGGATAGGCCTTTCGTGCTCGTGGACCTCGGCGGCGGAAGCATGGAGATCTCGATCGTCGACCGCCAGGGCATCCGGATGACGGAATCCCACCCTCTAGGTGCGGTACGCCTGGTCGAGCGGTTCCAGGCGTCGGCCGGAAACCCCTCGGCACTTCAGGCCCTGATCCTCGAGTCGCTTGCGGACCTTGCGCTCCCATCAGCAGAGGGCGGTCATCCCGTCGGCGTCATCGCGACCGGGGGAAACGCGGAGGTGATTGCCGACCTGGTCGGGTCGACTCCGGATGCGGCTGGGGTGAGCGCGATCACGCGCGGGGAGATGGCGCGGACCCTGGAGATTCTGCTCGCGATGTCCCTGCCTGAGCGGATCGAGCGCCTTGGCCTCAGGAAGGACCGCGCCGACGTGATCGTGCCGGCGCTGATCCTGTTCGACCGGATTGCCGAGCTCGCCGGCTGTGATCGTGTCCTCGTTCCGAGAGTCGGCCTGAAGGACGGAATCATCTACGAGCTCGCTACCGAAATCGCGAACCGTCAGCACGACGGGATCGGTCCGGCAACGGCGCCGTAGGGAACGTCCGCATGTCGCGCCTTCCGTAGTAGGCGATTGCCGAGGATTGGCATCCGCCTGCTGCGCCCACAGGACCCGATTACCGCCCCCGAAAGAGAAGCTGGACCGCACAGCCGTCCGTCCGCTCCCCGACTCTGCGCTTCTGAACGTCGCCGATGGACTGTCGCCCTTGGTGACGGGGTGTAACGCCCGGCGACAACGCGATCCCGCTCATACCCTTCTCGGCGTCACCGGCCGGGTATCGAGGGGTGTCGACCGGGTCCCTCTCGCCGACCAGCCCGTATGCCGAAGTACAGGATTTCCGCCGCCACCTGTTTTCCCGCACCGGAAATCTTTTCGCATCCACCGCCCTGCCACGTCACCGAAAAGCAAGGTTTTTCCTTGCTCCACTATCCGGCACAGGATTTTCAAAAGGTATGGGGCCTCAAAACAGGGCGACTCCTCCGGTGGCAACAAGAACGCCGACGTTACCCCCGCTATTCCTTGAGGGCGGGCACGGCTGCGGGGCCATCGACGAGGGGTCGCTCTGTTTTTGTCCCCGGTCCCGACGGCAACATTCGGCGGCACTGCTCGAACTCCCAGAAACGCGATGAAGGCCGACGCATCCCGATCATCGGGAAGCGTCGGCCTTCGCGATCGGTCCGGGGGATCCTGCCCGACCTACTCCGAATCCCGCGGCTTGGCGGTTCGGGTAGAACCGGATCCACCGCTGGGCGCATAGCCGCGATCCTGCGACGGGCCGCTGGACCCCGAAGAGACCGACGGGCCGGAGCTATCCCGGGGTCGAGAGGAGGGTGACAACGACTCGCCACCACCGTCACGACGCGACGCGGGACGAGTACCGCCCTGGCTCCCAGCCGTGTAGCCTCGTCCTCGGACCACCCTGCCGCCGTCGTTCTCCTCCGGTTCCACGATCACGAACACGGGCGTCCGCGAGTACCTCCATCCGTACGGGTCGTACCCCCAGGGCGAGTACCCGAACAGACCGAACGCACGGTAGCCGAGGCTGTTGAAGCAATCGTTGTACAGGCCGGACCAGAACGGATCGTAGCAGAAGTCCTGGATCCAGGCCGTCCGCATCGCGGCGGGACGAGCCGCGGCATATTCCTCATCCGGCCGCTCTCGGACCGCGAAACGCTCGGGATACGCGAGGGCCACGAGGACGTCGATCGTGGACGGCGCGACACCGTGTTCATCGAGCAACACGAGGTCCGACGCCGTCACCGGAACACCCTGCTCGGCCTGGGCGAGGAACCCTTCGAGTGCGGGGGGTGCGACTTCTCCTGCCGCCTCGATCACGGCCGCGATTGCCATCGGCGCCGAAACGTCCAGGCGAGCCGCCTCGCGGGCGAGCCGCTGATCGCCGGGGAGAGCCTCCATGACCTCCACCGGCATCCCCGCCGTTGACGCCGCTTCATAGCGGATGGTTCGTGCGGCGTGCTGATCCCTCACACTCAGACCCTGCGAGTCGACCCAGCGATTCGGCGCGACGAATCCGAGTATGCCGGTGGTTATCCGCGCGGCGTTCGCGCATGTGAGGTCGGAGCGCGTGAACACCCTACGGCCGTCTCCCGAGAAGTGCGCGCTCTGAGTCCCCGCGCATCCCCCCTCTTCAACGGGACGAGCGACGCCGTCGGCGCGGATGACCGTCTCGCCGGTCACGGCTCCGTTCTCGACAGTCAGGAAGCGGGCGCTCACTGAATCTTCGCCGGGAACGACGCAGAGCGTTCCAGACGATGTCACGCCCTCCTCCGCCGCCGTCCAGCAACCATACCATGCCAACCAGCTACCATTGGCCTGTGCGGCCCCGTAGGCAGGCACGGCCGCGTTCAGTAGCACTCCCAACGCCGGCGCGAGCAGCATTCCCATGATCCTCATCGTGATCTCCTTACCATCGGAACAACACGCCGAGGCTGAGCTGCAAGCCGCTCAGGTCGAGAGTGTCCCAGTCGCTGAAGTCGCCTTCCGGAGTGGCTCTTGCGAAATTGTACCGTCCCTCGAGGCTGATACCCGATCCCTTGGTCCACCAGTACTCCACACCCCCGAAGACGTGTCCAATCCCGAGAGTCGAGCTCGAAGCGAAGTCGTCTGCGAATATGACGCCGGAATCCGTTTCGGGATCCTCCTGGACGAATTCTCCACTCTGGCGAAGGCGGTACCAGGCGATGCCCCCTCCAGCTCCGATGTAGGGTGTGGTCCGGGCCGGAATCCATGCGAGCGAGCTGATCCGGCGGCCCCGGCTCAACGGATAGAAGCGTAGCGAGGCGGTCACGGGAACGACCTGGAGCAAGGTCGTTTGCCTGATCGGCTGGTCGTTCTCGTCTAGCCAGTCCCGCACCTCCGTCGATGGCTCTGCGCGGGAGACACCGACCCCCAGAACCAGGTCGAGGCGAGGCGCCGCATAGATGCCCACCTCACCGGTAGCACTCGGACCGAGCATGTCGCTCCGATCCAGGGTCAGTTCTGAACGGAAGAAGTCGAAGAGATCCCCCCCGGCGCGATGCAGCATCAGGCCGGAACGCAACGCCACCTTGGTACGGGGAGGACCGAAGAAGAACCCCTCCTGACCGGAGGCAGGCGTGGCGAGGGTCAGCAGGACCGCGATGGCCCAGCACGCGACCAAGAGGGTACGACGCATAATCCTTCCGGGGAATGCCGTCTCGACCGGCCTGTCGAAGCCAAAGGCCTCGACACTCTGTCCTACTTTCCCGGAAGCACGAGAGTTCCACCCGCCGCCCGCCTGGTCGGCATCCCGCCGCGCCCGATCGCGCTCGCCCAGCCTACCCGTCTGAAAGAGTAGTCAGAACAGTTGCTCCGCGTCCGCCGCGATCTGCTCACCCGCACTCTCGTAGATACGCGCGGGCACGCGGCTCAACTCCGTGTGGACGTAGTACGGCGTCACCCCTTCCTCGTTCGGAGGACCACGCAGTACATCCAGCCAGCCCATCTGCCGGCCGGCTCCTGTGAAGTACTCAATGCGCACGACGCTCGTCAGCGTCTCCAGCGGTACCTCCGGCTTGTACTCGACGATCCAGTTCCCCGCCACGCGGTTCATGAAATTGGTATAGGTCTGGTCCGCTTCCTCAGACCCCTCCACCGCCCATTCGACGGGTCCCGTCTGTTTCTCGACTCTCTGCAACCGCCGCTCTCCACCCGGCGTCCGTATCACGACGCTCGCGACATCGCGAGACTGGAAATCGTGGAAACGGCGATCCATGAGACTGCGGTCGCCATCGGAGATGGTGAGGACGAAGCTACCCGACAGAACGTAGACTCGGCCATTGTCCGGGTTCAGCGCGTAGCGGTCGCCCGTCCCGAACACCCCACCTCCGATCAGCAGCGTCCGTCTGACCCCGCCCAGCTCGATGGTCAGCGTTGCGACCGGATCGTCGAGCTCGTACTGCTCGCGCTGCTCGTCGTCGGGGACGCCAAGGTCGCGAACGGCCGTGAGACGCGCCGCCTGCTGCATCCATGTGTCCCCTTCCTGTCCGACGAGGAACTCGGCCGTATCCTGCGTCACCACGCGGATCGGAGCGGCCGAGCCGGCCGAATCGGCCGGGGGGGTCTGGTAGGTCTCCAACACCCGCACCACGTGCCCCCAGAAATACCGCCCCCGCTCGTCCTGCCTCCGCTCGATGCGGACGTCCGTATCCTCGCTTTCGAAGGTGACTGCCCTGATGTCGTCGGCGTCGGCGTCCCACAGCACGACGGCGCCCGGCGCCAGCGCCGAAACGTTCTCGCTCGTCCAGCTATGGTAGGCGACGATCAGCGCGACGAGCAGAAGAACGCCGTGAAAAGCTGCCAGCCTCATGCCTCCCTCCTGCGGCGACGATGGCGGTACACTCCCGCCAGGCCCGCACCGAGCACCAGCGCAGGCGCGCCGAGGATCGTCGCATAGAACCAGGCCACGTCCTCGTCCCGCGTATGCACGATGGGCACGTCCTCCTCCGACTCGGTCGTTCCAGCGTACTTCTCCTCGCCGCCGAGCCAGCGGACGCCGTTGGCCACCAGTGCGGCATTGAGACCGAGGCTTGTGATGACCGCATCCGAAAGCATCGCCGAGGATGCGAACACGAGCGCGCGGCCTTCGCCGCGTTCGGCCGACGCATCCTCCCCCGCACTACCGGAGGGCGTCAGGCCGTCGATGGCTGCGACAATGTTGTAGGTGCTCCTCGTTTCCGTCCCGTCGTCGTACTCGAAGTCACGGTCCAGATCCGCGAAGCTGGAAGACGCCGAGCGCACGATGAAGATGGGCTTCCCGCCCCCACCCTCGACCTCCTCGAGCCGACCGGGCCCTACGGCGAGGATCCCGGAGCCCGGGGCCGCCCGGTTGATCGTCGTCATGATCTCGTGCGACAGGAACCGATCGGTGACGAGTAGGCGCCGGTCGGAGACATCGCCACGCTGGCGGACGTACTGCTGGTCGTCGACCAGTGGCTCATCGGTGAACCGCACCCCGAGCCGGTCCGCCAATCCACCCATCTGGAACTCGGTCCCCGGGTCGAGCGCCAGCAGGATCGACCCGCCGCGCTCGAGGTATCGCTCGATCGCCGCAATCTCCGCGTCGATGAAGGGTCGCCGCGGGCCGATGATCAACAGCATGGCCGCATCCGACGGAACGTCGAAGGCCAGCCCGCTGGCCACGCCGATGTCGGCGACGTCGTAGTTCAGGTAGTTCAGGATCTCACGAAGCGTTTCGACCCTGCCGAGCGGGACGTCGTTGAAGTAGTGCGCGGTCTGCGGGTCGTTGATCTCGCCGTGGCCCGTGGTGAGGTATACCCTCCGGCGCTCGCGGATCATCGGCATCAGCGCGGTCTGCACCAGTCGATCGAGCGTGCGAAGCTGCGACCTCGCGGTGTTCATCTCCGCGCCGATCGAGATCCGCTCACTCTGGTCGCCGCGCGCCACGACGATCGTCCCATCTTCGATGACGGAGAACTCCCCGGCTACCATGGGCGACGCCAGCCGATCGTACTCCTCGATCTGAACCCTCCCGGTCCGGTTCTGGAGTTGGCGGAAGTACCGCATCACCTCGTCCTTCACCGGGTTCACGGTCGGGAAGAACAACAGGACGCGGAGCGGCTCCTCGAAGCTCGCCACGATGTTCTCGGTGGCGGTACCGGGAGTCGCGGTCTTGAAGTAGCTGAGGTCGAGCGTCTTGTCGTTGTCGGAAGCGATGAAGACGACCAGGAAGAGCAGCGCGCCGGCGAAGGCCACCGTCAGGCCCGCCGCCGCTGTCTCGCGAATCCGAAATGCCTCGACCCCAGAGGCGCCGGTGGGCGAATGACGGTGTGCCGCGATGCCGAGTTGCGCGGCCAGGGCGGGCAGCAGTGAGGAAGCGAGGAGGATCGACCAGAGGACCTGCATGATCGCCGTGTACCTCATGCGATCGCGGGGGTCCATGAACTCGATCCGCAGCAACCGCATCCCGTCCACGCTGGAGACGAAGTAGCCGACCAGCGCCACGACGCAGCCGAGATAGGCGAGGAACAACAGCCGCTCGACGGACTTCCCCTCGTCCGTGGCCGAACGCCAGGAGAGCCCGCGCCAGACCACGCACGCGATCACCGCAGCCGCCCCGCCCAGCGAAAGGACGAGCCGGGGCAGCCCCGCCGTACCGAGGATCCTTTCCCCGACGAAGATCGACAGCAGCCCGCCGGCGAGAAGCCAGGTGAGCCACCAGGGTGCGCGCCTGTTCACGCCCATCGCCGCGCCTCCAGCGTCTTTGTCGAAAGCAGGAGGAAGAAGTAAACGACCGACAGGTAGTAGACGACGTCTCGCAGGTGCAGCGCTCCGATCTGGAATCCGGAGAAGTGCCGGCCGTGGAGGGCCAGGCCGGCGAAGACCCGCGAAAGTGGCGCATCGATCACCAGCGACAGCGGCCAGAACAGGAACATCAGCCCGGTGAGGGCTGCTCCGACCGCCGCCGCGACGAGTTGGTGACGCGTCAGCGAAGAGGCGAACAATCCGATCGCCAGAACCGCTGCTCCGATCAGAAGCAACCCGAGATATCCCACCCCGACGTGTCCCCAGGAGACTCTGCCATTCACCAGGACCAGCAGGGGCATGTAGATCGTCGCGACGGTGATGCCCGCCAGGAAGATGAAAGCTGACAGGAACTTGCCGAGAACGATCTCGCGATCGCGCACGGGCGATGTGTGCAACAGGACCATGCTGCCGATCTGCCGCTCCTCCGCCAGGAGACGCACAGACAGCGCGACGGCAGCGATGGCTACCAGACCGCTCGTGTTGAAGAAGAAGCGGCTCACGACCTCGGCGGACAGCCGCACACCGGCCGCCGGCCCGAGGGCCTCGGCGTAGAAGAGAAGTCCGTCGATCAGCAGCATGATCGCCGCGACGACGTACCCCAGCGGCGACTTGAGGTAAGCCCCTAACTCACGCTTCAGGATGACCGTGATGGCCCGCACCGTCCGCTCCGCGTACCAGGTCCAGGAAGATGCTCTCGAGCTTGCGCCGGCTCCTCTGCAGCCCCACGACCGCGAACCCGCTTTCGACGAGTGCTCTGCAGACTTCGGCGCGGCGATCCCGGTCCGAGTCGACGGTCAGTGTCACTTCGTCTCCCTCCCACGCTTGGACAGCGACCTCGCGGACTCCGTCAAGGCCCCGGATCCTTTCGATGACCGCCGTCGACTCGGAGCCGCCGTTTGCGGACATCCGCACAGTAACGTCGACCCCTCCCGCCCCCAGCAGCCGGACCGACAGTTCCTCCTCCGTCCCCGAGGCGATGATCTCGCCCCCATCGATGACGAAGAGACGATCGCAGGTCTGACTGATCTCCGGTAGGTTGTGGCTCGAGAGAAAGATGGTATGTTGGCTCTTCAAGGTCCTCAGCAGGGCCCGCATCTCGACGATCTGTGCAGGGTCGAGGTCGTGGGTGGGTTCGTCGAGGATCAGCAGCTCAGGCTCGTGGATCACCGCCTGAGCCAGACCAACCCGTTGCCTGTAGCCCTGCGAGAGGTTCCGGATGAGCTCGTCGCGCACCTCGGTCAGGTGCGTCAACTCCTCGACCTCGCCCAACCGACGCTCGACGGCCTCCGGTTCCATCCCGCGCAGTCGGCCGCTGAAGCGCAGGTACTCCTGCACCGGCATGTCCGGGTAGACCGGAGGTAGCTCCGGCAGGAAGCCGACCAGCCGACGGACCGCCAGCGGCTCGCGAACGGCGTCGGCACCGTTGATCGTCAGCTGGCCACCAGAAGGACGGAGATCGCCTGCGAGAATGCGGAGGAGTGTCGTCTTCCCCGCCCCGTTCAGGCCTAGAAAGCCGATCGTCTCGCCGCGGCCGACTTCGAATGAAACCGGACCGAGCGCGCGTTTACCACCGAAGTACTTGCTGAGTTCGGAAGCGCTGACCATGCGGTAGCGGACCCTGACGGATCGGGCGGGAGACGTCGATGACCTTCGTTGGACGATTCGCCGCGATCCAGACGTGCAGAATCATCGGATTCGAGCGGGCGGCCCGAGGGTCGTCCGAGCGGGAAACTAAAATGAGGGGACAGGCGACGTCAACCGGGTATACGTTTGTTTACACCGCCCGGACCCGGGCGGGCTGGCCGCGGGGTCCGCCGGATTCGACCCATCGACCGGTCGGGACGACGGTTGAATCCCGCCGCGGGGCGTACCGGGGTCTGATGACCTATCCTGATACACGCGTCGCGGCGCTATACTGCGCACAAGTTCGCTTCAATCCCATCCAACACAGGAGAGATGTTCATGAAGAGATCGCTGCACCTCGTCGCAGTCCTTGCGATCGCTGGCGCCTGTGCGGAGGCCGACCCGATCAGCCCGGCGGCGTCCAGCCCTGCGCTGGCTCGTGGGGAATCCGCCGCATTTCCGTCCGCAGTCACACTGACGTTCGGGAGGGACGACAAAGGGACTATCTTCTTCCCCCCGGGCGAGCATGACGCGTCGTTCCACGCTAAGGACAAGATCAGCCCTCGGGTCACGCATCTCTCGGCGGGCGGCACGGTGACCTTCGACATGGGAACGTTCCACGGTGTTGCGATCTACGCTCCAGGCACGACACCCGAGGACATCGAGGTCAGCGACGCGACGCTGAAGGACGTCGACGTACCCTTCCCACCGTTCGTCCTCGAGGACTTCATCATCGATGACCCCGAAAACCGAATCGTGATGGGCCCGCTGTCGGCGGAGGCGATGCAGTGGACCGCGCCGGCCGGGACATTCGACGAGCCGGGCCGCTACCTGGTGATCTGTTACGTCACGCCCCATTTCACGGAAGCGAAGATGTACGCGTACATCGACGTGCGGTGACGTAGTCGACAGTAGGGTGGGATGCGGAGCGGCGGTCGAACGAAGTTCGGCCGCCGTTTCTCGCTCGGGTTCTGACAAAGGAGAGTTGTCGTAGCCGGTAAGATCTGACGAGACCGTTAGAGTCCGCGTCGATAACAGCAGGCTCGTTTGGAACGTCCGATGATGGTTGGATAGATAGTCCGCTCCGGGCGAAGCTTGCGATTTGTGGCGACGCGAACGAGCGGACGTACCGTCGCGGGCCGAGCCCTTCACTACCCTCGTTCGGCTTTCAACTCGCGATAGAGCCACGCCCGCGCCAGCACCCAATCGCGTTTCACCGTTGCGGGAGAGGAATCCAGCGCGACCGCCGTCTCCGCGATGGACATCCCCGCGAGAAACCGACACTCCACCACCCGGCTCAATCGCACGTTGGTCTGCTCGAGTCTCCTGAGAGCATCATCCAGGGTCGACAGCGCATCATTCTCGTCGAGCTCGTCGGCCATTGCACCGTCGACGAATTCCAGAGAGACCCTGCGGAGACCGCCACCACGCTTCTGTCGCCGACGTGCTTCCGCGTAGTTGCTCAGGATGTGGCGCATGACCGTCGCGGCCAGCGCCATGAAGTGAGCCCGGCCGCTGACGTCTATCCGCTGCTGTCCAACCAACTTGAGGTAGGCTTCGTGGACGAGCGCTGTAGTGCCGAGCGTCTCGTCGCCCCACCATCCTCGGCGGTGTCGGTGAGCGAGTGTCTTCAGCTCTTCGTACAACAGGAAGAAGAGTCGGTCGAGGGCGGCGGAATCTCCGTCGCGAGCCTGCTCCAGCAGGCGCGTTACGGACGTCTCGTTGGTCAAGGGCGTTGGCGGGCAGCAGATGAGCCGTTTCCGCGAGCTTTACTGTGATGATAGGGAGAGGGCATGAGCGTCTCAAGCATCGTCTTCCGCACGCTTGCTCGCCCTCCTTGGCCACAGTCGGTCCCCGCGGTCACACCAACTCACCCTGGAAGGTGGCTCATGTTCTCTCCCCATACCAGCCGTTCCAACCGAAATCGAACGTATCTGAACGTCGCTCTCGCTTCATGGGTTTTCGCTCTCGTCGGGACCGTATGTAGACCCGCGACGGCCCAGACGATGGACAGCGCCACGTTCGAGGCCCTTTACGAGGCTCGCGCCCGACAGGCCAGGGAGCGCACTTCCGAGTCGGAGATGCGGTTCATGAGAGCGATGCTGGCGCATCACCTCGAAGGCATGGAACTTCTCGAGTTGGCCGTGAACAAAGCGGAGACGCGCGGCCTGAGAACTCTCGCCATGCGGATGCGCAGCAACTACGAGAGCGACATCGCCGCCATCGCGCAGTGGCTGCGGGATCGTGAGCCGTCGCTGGCCTCGGTCATTTCAAGGTCGACCCCCAGCGTCGAACACCAGGGGGTGTTCACTGAATCGCCCGGTATGCTGACCCCCCGCCAGGTTGCCAACCTTCGGCAGGCGACCGGTAGGTCATTCGAGACGAGCTTCTTGACGATTTCGATCCAGCACCATTTCGCTGCCCGGCAGACTCTGGATTCTCTGATGGCCTCCGGGAGGGCGGCCGTCGACGAGGTTGTCTCGAGGATCGTAGACAATCTCCTGAGTGAGCAGAACGCCTACGTCGGCCAGATGCGGCGGATGCTGAACGAGGCCCTGCGATCCCGCGAACAGGATTGACAGGGTGCTTCCGCTTCCGGCGTATTGTGGAGAGACGCAGTTCCGGAGAATGCGATTCCGCCATCGGTGCGATAGCGCTCGGTAGACTTTCCGTCGAGTTTCCGACTCGAGGAACCCGCTTTCCCACGATCCACGGATCGGAGGATCGTGATGGACGACGAACAGCGCGAACGCCTGGGCCTGTTGCTGGAGCGTGCCCTTTCACTTCCGCGGGATGATCGCGCGCGATTCATCGCGGACGCAACCGGGGAGGATGCGGCGCTGCGCGAGGAGCTGACGTCGTTGGTGGATGCGTCCGCGCCATCGTCGACCTTCTTCGACGGTCTGGCCGAGCGCGTCGGGCCCTTGCTCGCCTCGAGTGTGCCGGGTGATCTGACGCCCTCGCACGCCGACCTCCTCCATGCCGGCGACCTCGTCTCCCACTACCGGATCCTGGCCCGGATCGGCGGGGGCATGGGAGTGGTCTATCGCGCCGTCGACCTCCAGTTGGGGCGTCCCGTCGCCCTGAAGTTCCTTCCGCCGGCCTTGGCCGCGGACGAACGTGCGCGCGCACGCCTGTGCTCGGAGGCACGCGCCCTGTCCACTCTGGACCACCCCAACATCGGCATCGTTCACGAGCTCGGTGAGGCGCAACCCGGTGGCCTTTTCATCGCGCTCGGCTGGTGCGAAGGCGGGACCCTGAAGGAAACCATCGCGCGAGGCCCACTACCCATCCCCCAAGCGGTCTCGCTCGCCACGCAGGTTGCATCGGCGCTCTCCGCGGCTCACGCAGCCGGGATTATCCATCGGGACGTCAAGCCGTCCAACATCCTCTGCTCCCCGCAGGGCGTGGCAAAGCTCGTGGACTTCGGCATCGCGAGGATCACGGACGCCGGGCCGACGCGGGAAGGATGGACCCCCGGAACCATCGCCTACATGAGCCCCGAACAGACTCGCGGCGAGAGCGTCGACCCACGGTCCGACATCTGGAGCATCGGTGTCGTCCTCTACGAGATGCTCGCCGGCCGCCGGCCCTTCGAGGGTGAGCACGACGCGACAGTGGTGCACGCCATCCGCAACGACGAGCCGGACGGGTTGACCAAGCTACGGTTGGACGTGCCCCCGACTCTCGAGAGGATCGTCCTGACCTGCCTGGCGAAGGAAAGATCCGCACGCTACGCGGCGGACGATCTGGTCGCCGCCCTGACGAAGTTCGATGCTGATCACCGCCAGCACCCCGCACCGCTTCCCGCGTTCGCGCCACGTCGGATCCTGCCAACGGCCCAGCAGCCGACGACGGTGGAAGGTTCCAGACCCGGCACCCGACGGGCGACGTGGGAAACCGGACCTTCTGGCGGTTTTCGCACGGGCCGGAAGCTCGCCTCCGCAGTCGGGACCCTGCTCGTGCTCACTGCGGCTGCCGGCTTGTTCGCGTGGACGAGGCAACAACCTCCTCGTGCGGTGGCGACATCCCTGAGCGCGGAAGAGTCGGCGCTTGTCGCTGTACTTCCATTCCGCGTCTCGGGGACGGACCTCGAGGGTTGGGAAGAGGGGGTGGTGGACCTCCTGTCCGCCAGCCTCGATGGGGTAGCGGGGATCCGAGCCGTCGACGGCGGAACGGTTCTCAGTCGTTGGCGAAACGAACTCGGTGATGCCGCGAACGTAGATCTCGCTTCGGCGTTGCGTATAGGAGGAAGCACCGGAGCGCGGTACGTCATCGAAGGATCGGCAGTCTCCATCGACAGCGACGTCGTTCGGCTCGTCGCTCGGATCCACGACCTGGCGAGTGCCCGCCGCCATGGCTCAGTGCAGATCGAAGGGTCGCTCAGTTCACCGTATGCTCTGGTCGATGATCTTGGTCTCCAATTGCTCCGCATTCTCTTCGGAGGAGAAGTGGCTGACCTGCCGAAAGTCGACCTTGCGGCCGCCACCACGCGGTCGACGGAGGCCCTCCACGCATATCTCGAGGGAGAGAGGCACTATCGGAGGGGGCGGTGGACCGATGCCGCAGCCGCATTCCTCAGGGCTGTCGAGATCGACTCGACGTTTGCCCTCGCCCATCACAGGGTAGATCTCGCCCTCGGTTGGGCTCCCGGGGACGATCAGCTTCTTCAGCGGCGGCATCGCGAAATTGCCCGCAGCCTGGCCGACCGTCTGCCGGAGCGCGAGCGCCTCCTCGTCAACGGGACGTACCGGATGATCCGGAGCCCGAGCGATCCCACGATCTTCGAAAACCCGATCGAAGAAGCCGTGCAGCTATATCCGAACGATGCGGAGGCGTGGTATCTCCTCGGTGAGGCTTACATCCACTATCCCTTCATCAAGCACCCATCCGAGATCGAAGCGGCTTTCGCACGAGCAGTCCAACTCGACTCTGCATTTGCCCCCTATCGCATCCATTACATCGAATACGCGATCCTTCGAGGGGATAGCGTGGAAGCGACCCGCCGGATCGCCGATTACCGCGCCATGACCGATCCCCAGGAACCCCGGCTACGGGGATTGGAATTGGGGATGCGCCTATGGACCGGGGATAGCCTCGCCCTGCCTGTGATCCTCGACAGTCTGCTCGCCCTACCTGCCTCACAGTTCCCGGACCTGGGTCCGCCCCCCTTGGAGCCGCATTTCCTGCGGAGACAGGAAACCCTGTTGCGAAGCGCGCTGCGAGCTTCGTCCACCTCAGTGGGGGCGCCCGTGAACCTCCCACGAGCGCAACTCCTCAGGGAACTGACGCGGAACCTGGCCAATCAGGGGCGCCTTGTCGAGGCGATCGAGCTTCTCGACGATCCGGCGCTACTCGGGACGGACGAGAGGAGATGTGCCATGGCAGAACTGACCTTCCTCTACGTGAGCGTCTCGGAAACGACCCTGCGAGCCGGTATGGGCGATCCGGGATCGATACAGGGGTCGGAGGGGGATGCATTCTGCGGTGCCCTACTGGCCACAGCGCTGGGCGACAGGGCAGCCTTCGAGCGTGGTCGAGAGCGCCTCCTCGCCACCGGCCAGGGGAGTCTAGCGCGCCTGGCAGAAGCCTATTGGGTATGGAAGCGGGATGGCGAGGCAGAACCCGCCGCCCACCTCCTGCTCTCCACGGACGGCCTGTTCTCAGCGCACTACTGGACGTTCTGGATGGGGGAGATCTACCGTGAGCTCGGCCGATTCGAGTCGGCGGAAGAAGCTTACCGGGCCTCACAGCATCCGATCGCACCGTTTGCCAACTATACGGTCACCTGGTATCGGCTGGCGCGCGTCTACGAGACTCTGGGCGAGGCCCGACAGGCGCGG
This sequence comes from uncultured Gemmatimonas sp., assembly GCA_964544905.1. Lineage (GTDB taxonomy): Bacteria > Gemmatimonadota > Gemmatimonadetes > Longimicrobiales > Longimicrobiaceae > WHSP01. The sequence goes on along the minus strand of CAZJEH010000038.1, from coordinate 1,464 downwards.
GATGCTTGGGAACCCGTCATCGGGGCTTGGGAACACGGCGACGCCGAGGTGCAACCGAGGGTCGCCGAGGCGCGCGCGAGGCTTGCGAGCCTGCGCTGAAGCAGCTGTGCTGAGGCGATCCTCTTCCCGTTCCGCCGCCCTACCGACTGCTCGCGACCCCGCCCGCACCCCGGGCGCTCGAGACGCCGCTCCCCTCTCAGCCGACAACCGTCGCGACATCGGCGGGCCGACACCGCATCAACTGGCATCGGCTACCCAACGGACGCGACTCCACCAGCCGAAGCTCCAGCTTGGGCGAGTCGGCCCTGAACAGTCGTGTCCCGTTGCCGAGCGTCACCGGGACGACGCCGATGCGGTACTCGTCGAACAGGCCGCGCCGGCTGAGGGCTGCGCTCAGTTCGGCGCTACCGAAAACGAAGAGATCCTTCCCGAGCCGCTCCTTGAGCCGCGCGACCGCGTCTCCGGCGTCCTCCCTCAGCAGGGTGGTGTTGGCCCAGTCCACGCGATCCAGAGTGCGGAAGAACACGTACTTGGGCACCCTGTTCATGAAGTCCGCAATGGCGCCCGTGGCAGTTGGCCAGTGCGACGCCATCCCCTCGTAGGTGCGGCGGCCGAAGACGAGCGCCCCGATCTCCTCCGCCTGCTCGAGAGAGAACCGCTCCAGCTCCTCGCCCCAGGCGTACTGGAGAAACTCGAGATCCCATGGCTGCGCTCCCTCGAACAGCCCGTCCAAGGAGATAAGGTTCCACATGACCAGCTTGCTCATCTTACTGCTCCTGGCGTTCGGAATGGAGGTGCATAGCGACTGCCGGACGTAGCGATCCTGGCCCGTCACTTCGCGACCGTCGCAAGTTCGACGGCATAAGCCTCCAGCCGCTCCAGCGTTTCCTGCCCGCCTTCGAGGGCGCGAAAATGCTCTGCCACGTAATCCCGCCGCGCCTTGCTGCTGAAGAGCGCGCGGAGGGTGATCTCCGTCCGCCCGTCACGATCGGCGAAGGAGACCGTGGCTTCGAAGCTGTCCGGATCAACGCGACGCGAGCCATGTCGAGACGTGAGCCGCTCGGGAGGCGCGATCTCGCCCCACTGGATCCAGTTCGGGTAGACGGTTCCGTCCGGGCCGTGCGTCTCGGACCCCCAGATGTCCAGGGCGGAAATCGAACACTCTCGTCGTGTCCTGAAGTCGTGCAGTCCGAGCCAGGCGAGGCAGCCGGCTGGGAGCATCGCCGTCCGGCGGCGAGTGCGCTTTACGAAGAAAGTCGAACGGGCCCACCTCGTTCCGAGGCGGACCCGTTCACGATGGCGTCTATCGATCGATCCTGGACGTACAGCGGAGGGCCTGGGATTCGAACCCAGAAGGGCTTTCGCCCGCCGGTTTTCAAGTGGGATAAAGATGATATTCTGAGTTTCTGCAGAAGGGTTTGAGTTGATTGTATATGCTTTGGGGATAACGATTTACCGATCTTC
>CAZJEH010000037.1:3999-22877 GCA_964544905.1 uncultured Gemmatimonas sp. | reverse complement strand
AGATGAAGTTCCCCGGCGTGATCTCGTTGCGGAACGCCTTGCCGATCTGCGCGATGCCGAACGGGATCCGCTGGCGCGCCGTCGTCTGCACGTTCAGGAAGTTCACGTAGATACCCTGGGCGGTCTCCGGCCGTAGGTAGACGATGGAAGACTCTTCCTCGACCGGGCCCATGAACGTCTTGAACATCAGGTTGAACTGGCGCGGCTCGGTCCAGTTGCCGGTGACCCCGCAGGAAAGGCAGCGTGCTTCCGGCAGCGACTGAGCTCCGCTCTCCGCCAGCAGGATGTCCACCCGGAACCGGCGATGGCAGTTGCGACACTCGACGAGCGGGTCGGCAAACTCCGCGACGTGGCCGGACGCCTCCCAGACGCGCGGATGCATCAGGATGGCGGCGTCGATTCCCTCGATATCGTCGCGCTCGTGCACCATCGTGCGCCACCAGGCGTCCTTCACGTTCCGCTTGAGCTCGACGCCGAGCGGGCCGTAGTCCCACACCGAGCCCGTCCCGCCGTAGATCTCGGACGACTGGAAGACGTACCCTCGGCGCTTGGACAGCGCCACGAGCTTATCCATCAGGTCGGACTCGGCCATTCGCTGATCTGGATCGTTTGAGTTCGCGACGGATCGGTCTGTAGCGGACCGGGAAAGTATCGCCGGAGGCCGAGGGGCCGCAAAGGGCCGAGCGCAGGCGGGGGTCGTGGACTCTCCGAATGGCCACGTTGCTAGTGCGCGACGAACGGACTGGAGATCCTCGACGCGACTATGCAGAATCGGCGCTCGCTCCGGGCCAACCTCGGAGTTGTGGGATGCGTGCCCTGGGTCAAAACGGCCCAGCGAGGCTCTACAAGCGTGTGAGGGACCTGCAGCGTGGCGTTGTAGTACCGAGGCAGAACCGATGAATCGGGTGGACCCCGCCAGCCGAGACGGGACGCCGTTTGACGATATGGCTAAGAATTCGGGGTCAGGGTGAGACTGGAGGCGATTCGAACGCGGCTACAAAGATCAGTCGCGGTCGCCGTTCCAGGAGACCGAACGGGTCGCGCGCGGGTGCACGTCGAGCTCCCTTGCCAGGCGACGGAAGTCCGGCCCGTGGCCGAGGGAGCTGCCGCTCCACCATTGCCACAGATGGATCATCTCGTGGCGCAGCGTGTGGAAGGCCTCGCCCTCCGCGGCGTGCGTGAAGAGCGAGCGCGAGATCGCGATTTCAAGGGGAGAAACGCTGAAATGCCCGTTGCGGCGGCGCATGCGGCCGCTAAGGCGAATGGGCACCTCGGGAAGGGCGGAATCGAAGTGCGCGGCGTTGATGCGCCGGAACTCGTCGCGGAGTTGCTCGATGAGAGGCACATCGGAGCGATCGGGGCGGGACTCCCGCGCGCTCGATCGCCGTGGCGGCGGCGGGGAAGGGACAGTCGCGAGGTATGCGCTGATCTTTGAGCGGGCGTGAGACCGTCTGCCTCCGTCACGTGAGGAGAACAGGATCCCTACCGCCTCCAGGATCTCATCCGGAGCGCCCAGGAACGCCTCGTTGAGCCGCAACACGCGCCCACCGCCCGCGACGGATGCCATCACCCGCCGATTCCGCGTGATCACCAACCGCTCGAAACGGGCACCTCCGGAAGCCACGACCTGCAGAACCCGGCGCGACGGGTCTTCATCCTCCTGCGCAGCAGGCTTCGTCTCGACTGCGGCAGACTCCCGGTCCGACGTCCCTTCGGTCCAGCCGAAGAGGTTCCACTGCACCGTCGTCAAGCGTCGGCCAGGGCGAACGGCCGCTCCGCACGCCGATATTCGACGTTGAACCCCATCGACCGGGGGATGGCCAGTAGGCGGTCGAGGTCGAGGTCGATTCGCGCCCCGGCCTTCTGCGTGACTTCGTCCTCGATCGGCAGGTCGAAATCGTCGGCTCCGAACTCGAGCGCGCGGAAGGCGTCCTCGTTGAGGGTGAGCACAGAGGTGCGCACGTGCTTCACATTGTCCAGGAAGATTCGCGACAGCGCGATGTGGCGTAGGTACTCGCCCGGGGATATCTCCCGCCCGCCGAATGCCGTGCCGTAGGGCTTGTAGGTCCAGCAGAGGAACGAGAAGAGGCCGCCGGTCTCGTCCTGGAAGGCGCGGGTCCTCTCCAGGTGTTCGAGGCGTTCCTCGAGCGTCTCGTCGAAGCCGATGACCATGGTGGCGGTCGTGCGCATGCCGGCTTCGACCACCGCGCGCTGGGCTTCGAAATACTCCGCCACGGTGTACTTGAACTTCGCGTGTCGCTTTCGGAAGTCCTCCGTGAGGATCTCCGACCCGCCTCCGGTTATCCAGTAGACCCCTGCCGACTTCAGCTCCCGGGCAGCGTCGGCGAAGCTCAGGCCCGCCCGGTCTGCCAGGTACATGAACTCGGCGATCGTGAGCGCGTAGAACTCGATCCGCTCTCCGTACCGGTCCCGCACCGCCCGGAACAGGTCGCAATAGTAGTGCAGCGGCAGCTTCGGGTTGAAGCCGCCATTGAAGCCGACCAGGTCACCGCCGAACTCGAGGAGCTCGTCCATCTTGGCGAAAACGTCCTTACGGGACAGAACGTATCCGCCCGGCTGATTGGGGAGCACGTAAAACGCGCAGTAGTCGCACTGAGCGACGCAGACGTTCGTGTAGTTGATGATGCGCATGATCAGGTAGGTGGCCCGATCAGGCGCGTGGTAGCGCGAGCGGATGTGGCCGGCCATGCGACGCAACTCATCGTCGGTGGCCTCGGTCCACAGGACGCGGGCGTCATCGACCGAGATCCTGCCGCCGTCCCGGATCCGCTGCTCGATCTCCGCTATCCTCACACTGCCCATCATCGGTTCCTTTCCGATCCGCGCTCTACTTCGCGCAATGCTAGTCGGAGTCTCCGACCTCAGTGCGCCGATCCATGGTCGACTTCGGTGCCTTCCCCCTCGCCGACCACCCGCACCGAGATCGCCGCCTGAGCCTCTCCCACGACGGGTACATGATTGGCATCCGACCAGAACAGCCGGATCGACTTCTTACCGGGACCCGCCGCGGGGATGGTCCAGCGATAATGGCCGTCGGTTCCCCGAACGACGTCCGACGGGCCCGCCATCACCTCCACGTTGTCGATCATCGCGTGCACATGATACTCGCCCGTCCCCCATCCGCCGGGTCCAGGGGTGAGCGGGACCTCGCTGAGGAACGTGAGCGTGAGGGGCGCCTGCACGATATCGCCATCTCCGGGAGAAACCAACCTGAGGGCCGGCGGCTGGGGCCCAGCCCCATCGGACCGGATACCGCTGAACAAAAGCAAGCCGATCGCCGCCGCGATCATCGCACCGCCGATGAAGCCCAGGAGCCGGTCGGGCAGAGTCAGCGGTGCGGACTCCGGGCGGGTTACGGCATCGACTGAAGTCTTCACCATCATCACAAGCGATTCTGCAGAAACGCCGGCGTGAGCTGCATCAGGAACGCGCTCAGCCGGGTGAACGATCCCGACAGCATCAGGATTCCGAGGGCGAGCAACAGCACCCCGCTTGCTCGACTCACCCAGGGCATCCAACGGCCGATCCGCCGGCTCGTGCCGAGGAACCGCTGCAGGAGCAGGGCGGCGAGGAGGAACGGGATGGCCAGTCCCAACGAGTAGACGAACAGGAGTCCCACACCGTTGCTGACCGAGCCGGTGGTCATCGCGAGGGTAAGGATCCCGCCCAGCACCGGGCCGATGCAGGGCGTCCATCCCGCGCCGAACGTGACCCCTACCAGAACCGTCCCGAGGTATCCCAGCGGCTTCTCACCGAGGTGGACACGCCATTCCCGCGCGGCCCCGGGCAGCCGGAGCACACCAAGCAGGTACAGCCCGAATACAATCAGGAGAAGACCCCCGACCCGCTCGATCCAGGTTCGCGCCGCGATGAAGAGTGACCCGAGGAAGGTAGCGGAGGCCCCCATGATCACGAAGACGACCGTGAACCCCAGGATGAACAGGATGCCGTGGACCAGAACGACGCGGCGGACGTTGGCGCGTTCCGCCCGGTCCGCATCGGCCGTCAGCTCGTCCAGGCTCATCCCGGTGATGAACGTCACGTAGGACGGGACAAGCGGCAGAACGCACGGGGACAGGAACGAGAGAAGGCCAGCCGCGAATGCGACGACGAGACCTATGCTTTGTGCTTCCATCCGCTGGCGACCGTGTACACTGACTCGACTGGGAGAACTGCGCTTGGGTACACCCGGAGCCCACGTCCGTTCTACCGGAAGGACGTGCCGAGGACTCCAGGTGCACGATCGGGCTGAATCTAGCCAGACGACAACGAGGCGACCACCTCCGGGTGCTGAAGAGGTCCGACGAAATGAAGTCCCCCTCGGGGTCGTCGCTGGCCTTGCGCCGGGGAACCCTAGGCGGTCTGAAATGGGAGGACAAGCGGGATTGGAGCCGGCAGACACCAGCCGAACGCAGCCCTCGGAACCCTCTAGAACCGGTGGTCTGTCTTGATAATTACTACTAAGACACCGCAGCGTTCGAGGAAGTGCAGCCCTCGGCTTCGCTCGGGTGACGAAGGGGTGAGTTCCACGTTCCGACTCGCGAAGCATGCCACTAGCCCGAGAGGATCACAGCCAGGCCTTTCGGCGGACTCAGGCCCCCGCCGTTTCAGAGCTGCCTACCTACCTTGGGCGCTCCCAGCGCTCGTCCGCCTCCCGGATGAAGTCCAGGATCGTCGCCACCGCCCGCACGAAGAAGATCGGATCGAGATTCTCATATGTGTCGGTGGGGCGATGGTAGTCGACGTGGTCCTCCACCCCGAAGTAGATGAAGGGGATGCCGCGCTCGTGGAACGCCCCGTGGTCGGACAGCATCGTCCAATCGTCACCGGCGGCGAGATTGGGTTGATCGTGTCCGACGACCAGCTCGAGTCGGGAGCTGTCGGCCACTGCCTCGACCAGGGGCAGAAGGCCCGGATGATGATAGGTCCCGGCAGCGTAGAGTTCGTTGGCCTCGCTCCGGCTCACCATGTCGAGATTGATGTTCAGCTCGATCGCTTCAAGCGGCACCGGTGGGTTCGCAAGGAAGGCACGGGCGCCCTGGAGACCGATCTCCTCTGCGTCGAGGGCGGCGAAGATGATGGACCGACGCCCCGGCTGCCGCGCCACCTGCCGCGCGATCTCGAGGAGCGCGGCGGTTCCGGACGCGTTGTCGTCGGCTCCCGGGTAGATGGTCCCACCGCGGTTACCGAGATGGTCGTAGTGGGCGGTAACCACGATGTACTCGTCCGGACTCTGCCGCCCACGGACGTAGCCGATGACGTTTACCCCTTGTCCCTCCTGGGACCGACCCGAGTCGAGCGCGAATGGGTGCAGGTAGCTGTCACCCAGCGAGAGCAGGCCCGCCTCTCGGAATGCCGCCTCTATGTACTGCCTGGCCTCTTCGTTGCCCGGTGTTCCCGTCCGTCTCCCCTCCCGGGCGGTATCAGCGAGGAATCGAAGATCCCCGAGCACCCGAGCCGTGTCTACCGGCAAACGGGCAAGCTCCTCGGGCGTCAGCGGCGGGGGCTGGACTCGCGGTGTCTCTGTCGCCGTCTGCGCAACGCAGCCGGTCGCGACGAGGACGACGAACGTGAACGACACGAGGATCTTCATGGGTACTCGGAGACGAGGGCGAGCACGGCGGGGTCTGGGCGCCCGCGGAACAGAACAGCAAAAAAGGCTCACTGGTCGGATAGGTTCGGGAGCAAGGCGCTGCCGTCCGCCCACTTCCACCGGCGCAGGATGAGTGCTATCCGCGGACCCATCCCATCTCCGAACTCGGGCGGATAGCTGGTTCGTAGCTGGAACCAGCCTCCGTTGCGCTCACCCAGGGCGATAAAACCGGCCTGCGGTCCCGTCAACCGGAAGGATCGGACCGCCCAGGGAAGGGTCTCGCGCTCATCCGCTATGCCGCCGAGCGAATCGGCGAGCGCGGCGGTACGCTCGATTGCCTCCTCCTCATCAGTCCCGCCCGGCAGGACGACAATCGACAGGTAGGCGTCGGGGCGCCGAATCCCTGCGAACGCGGTCACGATCCTGACCTCCCGGGAACCGTCGATTCCGTTGGACGCGATCTCCATGTCGCCCGGGACGATGGTCTCGAACGGGATAGGGAACGCGTCCGGAGCCCTGAACCTTCGCGCGTCGATCACCTCCACGGACCCCTCGATGGAGATCGTCTCGCGAACGGCTTCAACCGGCGGGGGCCCGGGATCGTCCCCGGGAGCATCCGTGGCTCTCGGGCTGTCGGCCGCGGTCACACCGCTGGTATCGGCGGCCTCACCGCGACTCGTCAGCGTGGCATCGGAATCTCCGCCGGCATCGCATCCGGCCGCGACTACGCCCGCCAGCAGGATCGCGGGAAGCCGCCGGCGCACTTGCAAGGAATACCTCATCGCGTCCATTCTCCCGAGGCGCCGACCACATCGAGGGCGCGGAGCGGCCACAAGGCGACGACACCAGACATCACGTCCGAGAACATGCAGATCACCTTCCTTGGAGCAACAGGCACGGTAACCGGCTCCAAGTATCTGGTCGAAAGCGGCGGGCGCCGTTTCCTCGTCGATTGCGGCCTCTTCCAGGGCCTGAAACAGCTCCGATTGCGCAACCGGCAGCCCCTCCCGTTCCCGCCGGACAGCCTGGACGCGGTGATCCTGACCCACGCGCACATCGACCACTCGGGGTATCTACCCCTGCTGGTCCGCAATGGCTACAGGGGCCCGATCTACTGCACGGCGCCTACCCGCGACCTGTGTGCAGTCCTCCTTCCGGACTCCGGTCACCTGCAGGAAGAGGAGGCCGAGACGGCCAACCGTTACGGGTACTCGAAGCACCGTCCCGCGCTGCCGCTGTACACCGAAGCCGATGCGGTGGAGTCCCTCGAGTACTTCGAAGCCATCGACTTCGGTGTGGACTTCACGCTGCCCGGCGGGACGGTGCTGCGCTTCGATCGATCGGGGCACATGCTCGGATCCGCGTTCGTCCGCCTGACGGGGTCGGAACATGACCTCCTCTTCAGCGGCGACCTGGGCCGTCCAAACGAACCCCTTCTCCTGCCGGCCGAGACGCTGGACGGAGCCGACTACCTCGTCATCGAGTCGACGTACGGCGATCGGCTGCACAAACCGGACGACCCGCTCGACGAGCTCGCGGATGTCGTTTCACGCACGGCGGCCAGGGGTGGGGCGGTTCTCATCCCCGCGTTCGCTGTCGGGCGAGCACAGTCGATCCTCTACTACCTCCATCGGCTGCTCGATCAGAAGCGGATCCCGGATATTCCAATCTTCATCGACAGCCCCATGGCCGGTCGCGCGATCCGCGTTTATCGCGATCATGCTCACGAAACCCGGCTCGGCCCGGAATGCGTGGCCGTCTGCAAGACGGCAAGGGTGATCGAGTCGGTCGAGGACTCGAAGAAGATCGACCGGATGGACGTGCCGCGGATCATCATTTCGGCAAGCGGGATGGCGACGGGTGGGCGTGTCGTCCATCACCTCAAGGCGCTTGCCCCCGACAACCGCAACACGATCCTCTTCGCGGGTTACCAGGCCGCGGGTACGCGAGGGGCCACGATCCTCAGCGGAGCGGCCTCGGTGAAGATCCACGGGGCGTATGTCCCTGTCCGGGCGGAGGTCCAGTCGCTGGACAACGTGTCCGCCCATGCCGACTACTCCGAGATCCTCGCCTGGCTCCGCCACTTCCGTCGCACGCCGCGCCGCACGTTCATCACCCACGGCGAGCCCACTGCCGCGGACGCTCTTCGCCTCCACATCGAGGAATCCCTCGGCTGGGAGTGCACCGTTCCGGAGTATGGTCAGGTCGAGAGACTCGGATAGGTGCTCGAGCTGAGCAGGATACCGGCCGTCGCGCCCGAACCTGGCCGGGGCGCGGTGACCGGGACATGCCAAGCCGGCGCTACTTCCTGGATCCCGTAGCGCTGGAATCGCGGCGGGCCTTGAGAAGCGAGCTCACCAGCAGGTAGATGCCGGCGGCAATGACGGCGAGGCTGAGGGTCTGTCCCATCGTCAGCGGTCCGAGGACGGTGCCCAGCGGGTCGTCGGGGCCGCGGAACTGCGCGTCCGGCTGGCGGAATAGCTCGACGAACGATCGGAAGAGCCCGTAGCCAAGCAGGAACACCCCGGAAAGGAATCCGGTAGGCAGGCGCACGCCCCGCCGGCGGGCGATCAGATAGATCCCCCAAAGTATGAGGGCCAGTAACGCGCCCTCCGTCAGCGCCTCGTAAATCTGAGACGGATGCCGGAGCGGCACCTGATCGCGGATGGCCTCCCACGCGCCGGATTCGTGTGCCTCGAGGATCCCGAGCTCTCGATCGCGGAGGCCGCTCCGATCGAGCTCCAGCAGACGCAGCGCGACGGGATCGGTAGGAAATCGGATCGCCCACGGTACCGCCTCCGTGGTCACGCGACCGTAGAGCTCCCCGTTTATGAAGTTCGCGATGCGGACGGCGAAGATGCCGAAAGGAACTCCGAGGGCAAGTGAATCGAGGAGGTGGACCAGCGAGACCCGATGCTTCCGTACGAACCATGCGGAAGCGAGAACCACACCTACCAGTCCGCCATGGAAGGAAAGGCCACCTTCCCACAGCCGGATGATCCGCGCGGGATTCGCCGCGAAGGAGTCGAAGTCGTAGAAGAGGATGTAACCGAGGCGGGCCCCCACGATCGTTCCGATGATCAGCGAGAAGATGAGATCGCTGATCCCCTCGTAGTCGAGGCTTAGGACCCCCTGCCGGCTGAGGTACCGGAGGACATAGTACCCGACGGTGAACGCGAAGACGTAACCGAGGCCGTACCAGCGGACATCGACCGGCCCCGGAAGCGGGATCGCGACCGGATCGATGAAGTGGTAAGGGATTTCAAGAAGTGCCGCGAGGACGGTTACCATTCGGTCGCTGGTCGAGCGTTGGTTAGGGCCGGGCCAATCGGCGGCACGGATGACCCTACTGCTGTTCCGCCAGCGCCTCCACCTCGGCAAGCCGCATCTCGAACAGCAGACGATCCGAGGTACCCGGTTCCGTCATCTGGACCAGCCGGCTGTACAGCTCGGCGGCACCCGCGTAATCACCCGTCTGCTGCCGGAGGATCGCCGCGTTTCCGAGGGCCTCCTGGCGCCGGAAGGCTTCGTCGGCCGCCTCCGCTGCTTGGAGATATGTCTGGATGGCGCCCTGGGGATCACCCGAGGCCCCCTGGGCGGTCGCCATCAGGATCGCGGCCTGGACGCCGACGGGGGAATCTTCCATCCGGCGGACGACGGGCTGAAGCGCCTCGATGGCTTCCGCCGGCCGGCCCGAGCGCAGGTGCACCTGCCCCAGGAAGATCCGCGCCTCGTCGCCATAGGGCGTGTCTCCGTGCCGCTGGATGAAGAGCTGTAATTCACGCGTGGCGATTACGTCTTCCCCGGTCTGGACGGCCTGCTCGACTTGCAGGAAGGCGATCGCGGCTTCGTCGAGTCGCCGGGCCTGGTCCGCCCGGTACCAGAAGAACCCGGCGACCACAGCCACGATCGCGACCGCGCCTACAACGATCAACGTGACGTTCTTCCTTGCCCACTCAGCGACCATCAGGGCGCGAGCCAGCACTACGTCATCCGGCTCGGTCTGTTGCGGCCGCCGCGGCCGACTCGCTATCGACTGCGCCATATCCGGTGTCGAGAAGAGTTGCAGGCCACCACTCCAATGCCCCCGACAGGACTCGAACCTGTGGCCTACGGATTAGGAATCCGTCGCTCTATCCGCCTGAGCTACGAGGGCGAGATTCGCCACATGATGGGTAAACATATCAAGATAGGCCCCGTTGCATTGGCGGTCAACCGGAGTGGGATGACCGCCGGCATCCGGGGAGGGGCGGGTCGTCTGACCAGGGGAGGCTTGGGTGACGGCGGAGTCGGTGTGGGCGGACGATGGAATCGCGCTGGCGGGCCCGTCGAATTGTTGTCGGAGGATCCCCCCGAAGGTCGACACGCCAGTGACGGCGTGTGAAGAGGCGTGGGCAAGGCGTTGGGGACCCGTGCATCGGTCCTCGCGCGCCGGCGGCGATATGCGTCACCACTCTCTCGGCTCCGGACGGCATCGAAGCGCAGCGCCCAGGGCGCAGCGAGCATGGTCCGGGTGGAACGCGGTACTGGCCTAGCCCGACGGGACCGCCTGGGCCTGTCCGCTAGCTGGAACCGCGGGGCACTCCTGGCCTCTCCGACGAGCCGAGCAGGTACGCGGCGATGAGCGCCCCGAGCGGATCGGACGTGGGACCCGCCAGAGCGTCCGGTCCCGAGTCGCGGAGGGTGGCAGCGATCTGCTCCAGCCGGCGGGCGAGCTGCTCCACATGATCGTCTGCCGAGCCAGTACCCAGCGCGGCCGGGTCGTCGGCGGGTGCCGCCACTTCCCGATCCGCGGCTGCGGCCACCGAACTCTCCGACGGTTCTTGCGTGTCCCAGGACTCCGTGGCCTGTCGCCACGGGTCGTCCAGGCTGCTATCGGTGAAGTCGGCGGCGCCGAACTCAACGGGCTCGATGGACGTCTCCTGGACGATCGGCTCACCAACCTCGATCGACTGCTCCGGTTGCCAGCGCGGGGCCTCCAGGGGTTCATAGGGAACCTCCTCCGGCGCGCTCCACACGCCGTCAGCGGCACGGTCGAAGGCTTCGGCGTCAGGGGTTTCCTCGGCCGGGGGGGCCCCGGGCCAGGATGCCGCCGGCTCGATCGGGGCGGATTCGTCCTCGGGTGTCGTCGCCGGGATGTCGGTCTCGAGGTCTCGCTCCACAGCCCGCAACCAGGACGGCAGCGACGACTCATCCTCGGATCCGCCGACCTCCTCCGTTGGCGGCATGGGCGAGGAGGATCGGTCCAGCCCTTCCACAGCAATGACCTCAGTGGTCTCCGGGCCGCCGGTCGACGTCTCCAGAACCTCCGTTGCGGATTCATCCAGCTCCGCCTGGATCGCCTCAGCTGAAACCGCGTCACCGTCGTAGACTACTTCCAGCGAAGCAGGGATAGCCGGAACGTCGGGAATGCTGTCGATGTCCCGAGGCGCAATCTCGGGCGGTGACGTCCGGGTGGTCACCCGGGTTCCTACCTCCGACGACGATGCGCTAGACCGGACGAAAAGCGGAGGGATGACGGTCGTCCTGGGGGGAGGTGGATCGACGTGGCTCTGCCCGGGAACGACTACAGGCCCGATCCGGGGTTTCGCGTGCGCGCCGTCGTCCTGGGGGCTGGTGAAGGTCATCATGAGGCATGGTTAGCAGAAGCGGGAGGCGCACGACCCGCCGGAGCGGGAAGGCGACGAGCATCGAGCGGAACGTAGAAAGCGCTTCGCGGCGATGTCAACGCCGCGGGACCCGAGACTACCGTCACGCCGATCCTCGGCGACGGCATTCATCGGTCCAACCTGGGATTAATCGTTCGCACACGGTCAAAGGTTGAGTCGGCTTCAGCCAAAGCTCGTAGCTTGTTCGGTCGACCGACCTCGTCACTACTCGGGCTTGCCGGGCTCCGCCCAGCCGAAGCGGCCGAGGAGCGGGACGAAAGTGCAGTCGAGCACGACCTCTTCCGTGAAGCCCGTAGGCGTCCGGGTGACCATGACCAGTTCCTGGTGCTCCCGCGATCCGACGGGCACCAACATCCGCCCGCCCACCGCCAGCTGCTCCTTCAGAGGTTCCGGCACACGAGGGGCCGCGGCGGCCACGAGAATCGCGTCATAGGGTGCGTACCGCGTCCAGCCGATCGTACCATCGCCGACCAGGATCGCAACGTTGGAGATCCGCAGACGGTCCAGGACTTCCCGGGCGCGGATGGCAAGAGGGCGCAGGCGCTCGATGGAGTAGACGTTGCTGACGAGCTGCGCCAGCAGGGCTGTCTGATAGCCGGACCCCGTGCCCACCTCCAAGACCCGATCGTCCGGCTGCAGATCCAGCAGCTGGAGGTACGTCGCCTGGAGGGATGGTTGCGACGCCGTCTGCCCGTGGCCGATCGGCACCGGAGCATCCTCGTAGGCACGGTGGCGCACCGCCTCGGGCAGGAATTCGTGACGTGGAACCATATCGAAGGCCCTGAGCACCGCGAGATCCTGAATGCCTCGCTCCCGGAGGCGTTCGATCAGTCCGCGACGGGCGGCGGCGTAGCGATCGTTCACGTTTCCAGATCCCAGCTCGCCACCTCTTCGAGCAACTTGTAGTTGGTCAGATCGAGGTGCAGCGGTGTGACGGAGATGTACCCTTCCTCGACCGCGTAGAAGTCGGTGTCCTCATCGCCCGTCCATTGAACGCCGCCGCCGCCGATCCAGAAGTACTCTCTTCCGTTGGGGTCCTTCGCGCGGGTGAGGGAGTCCGTATAGATCCTTCGGGCCAGCCGCGTCACCCGCACTCCGCGGATCTCCTCCGGCGGGACGGCAGGAATGTTCACATTCAGCAGGGTCTCAGCGGGGAACTGTTCGCGGCGAACGAGCTTGTGGACCAACCGCTCCAGCACCTGCGCGTACGCGGGGATCTCCTCCGGGTCGCGTCCCGCGTACGAGATGGCGATAGCGGGGATTCCCAGGATGGTGGCCTCCATCGCCCCGGCGACAGTACCTGAGTAGAGGACGTCCTCGCCCATGTTCGGGCCATGGTTGACACCGGAAAGGACGACGTCAGGACGTTCGGGGAGCAGGGCGCCGACCGCCAGGGCGACACAGTCGGTGGGCGTGCCGTCCACGTAGCGAACGTGCTCGCTCGCGCGATGCGCCCGCAATGGATAGTGCATCGTGAGCGAATGGCTCGACGCGCTCTGCTCCCGGTCCGGAGCGACGATCTCCACGTGGCCGACCGTGCGAGCCACCTCGGCCATCACCCTCAACCCCGTGGCGAGATAGCCATCATCGTTCGTACAGAGAATGAGCATCTTACGGAATCGTCAAGCAAGGAGGCCGCCGACGCACCGGTCGGCGGCCCCCGCCGTGTCTCCACCGCCGTATCGCCTTACAGCGACGCAAGTTACTAGCGATCGAAGAGGCGGTCAACGAAGCGCGGGGTCAAGGAAATCGTACAGTTCCTGCAGTTCGGCCTGCAGGGAACGCAGGAAGATCTCCTTCATCGCGCTGGACGATTCCTGGGCTGCGGCCCCCTGGCTGCGCAGCTCGAGCAGGCGTTTGCGGGCCCCGTCGACGGTGTAGCGCTCGTCCTGAACGAGACGGTTGATCAGCGAGATCAGCTCGATCTCGCGAGCCTGGTAGACGCGGTTCCCCGCCCGGTTCTTGGTCGGCGACAGCTCCGGGATGCGGCTTTCCCAGTAGCGCAGGACGTGAGGCTTCACCCCGACGAGCTCGCACACCTCACCGATCGAGTAGAACGTCCGGCGACGCGGCCGGCGAAGACGGCTACCCGTGGTTGTCCGTTCGTCTTCCGGGATGACCTCGTCCGTAGCAGGGTCGCGGGGCGTCTGGTCGTCTCGTGTCATTCTCACCATCTCTCCGCTTTCGGAGTTCTCAGCATGAGGTTCTCGACAGCGAGTCGCGGCGGCCTGCCTTCGAAGAGGATCGCATGGACCTCTTCGACGATTGGCATCTCCACACCGTGTTTGCGGGCGAGCGCCCGCGCGGAGCGGGTCGTGGGGACACCCTCGGCGACCATGTTCATCCCGGCGAGTATTTCATCCACCGGTTTGCCCTGACCGAGAGCGAGTCCGACGGTGCGGTTGCGGCTCAGGCTGCCGGTGCAGGTGAGGATGAGGTCGCCCATCCCGGCGAGGCCGGCGAAGGTCAGCGGGTTCGCGCCGAGCGCGGTACCCAGCCGACTGATCTCGGCGAGGCCGCGAGTGATGAGCGCCGCCAGGGTATTGTGACCGAAACCGAGCCCCGCCACCACCCCCGCGGCGATCGCGATCACGTTCTTGAGCGATCCGCCGACCTCCACACCCGTGACATCGTCGGTCGTGTATACGCGGAAGTACTCGGTCTGGAAGATCTCCTGGGCCTCCGCGGCAGCGCTCGCGTTCCGCGAAGCCATCGTCACGGCCGTAGGGTGTTCGAGAGCGACTTCCAGCGCGAAGCTCGGTCCCGACAGATACGCAGTGCGCGACAACGAACCAACGGGTAGCACCTCCTCGAAAACCTGATCCATCGTCCGCAGCGTGTCTACTTCGATCCCTTTGGATGCGCTGACGATCAAGGCGTTCTCAGCGAGGTACCGACCCGCCTCGTGCATCACTCGTCGAACGACGTGGGATGGGCTGACGGATACGACCAGATCCGCTCCGGACACCGCCTCCTCGAGCGAATTGGTCGCGCGGAGGCGCGGATCCAGCGCGATCTCGCTCAGGTAAACCGGGTTACGGTGCTCACGCGCTATCCCCTCGGCAACGTGCGGCTCGTACGCCCAGAGGACGGTATCGAGCCCCTTCTTGGCCAGGAGGTTGGCGATGGCGGTACCCCAGCTGCCGGCACCGATCACCGCGGCCCGGCTGCTCCGCTCCGCCTCAGTAGCGGCCATTCTCCCGTCCTCCTCCCTCACCGAAGCGGTACTCCTCGCCGCGGATGATCCGGCGAAGGTTGCTCCGATGGGCGTAGATCACGAACGCGGCGACGAAGATGCCGAGAGTCCTGACCTCGGGGCGATCCTCGGTTGCGATGAGGGCGACTACCAGAACCAACGCCGCCACGATGGACGCCGCCGAGACCATGCGGGTAAGCCGGAGCACCGTCAACCAGGCGACCAGCGCGATGCCCACCGCGACCGGCGAGAGAGCGAGGAACACCCCCGTGGCGGTAGCCACGCCTTTCCCTCCCTTGAACTTCATGTAGACGGGAAACACGTGCCCGAGGATGGCGGTCGCGCCGTACGCCATCGCCCAGCGCCAGCTGACCGCCGCGTCGAGCGCAGGGAATACGGCTGTGGGGACGAACCCCTTTGCCATATCCGCGACCATCACCGGTGCGGCGATCCGCGCACCGAGCACGCGGAACGCGTTGGTGGCGCCCAGGTTTCCGCTCCCGTGCTCCCGCAGGTCGATTCCGCGGATGACGCGTCCGGCGATGTAGCTGCTCGGAATCGCCCCGAGAAAGTAGCTCGCCGCCACGAGGAGCCACGGGTTCACTCGTCCTCCTCACGCCTCCGTCGGAGGTTGATACGGATCGGCGCGCCAACGAACCCCCAACGGTCACGAAAGCCGTTGTGGAGGTAGCGGACATAGGAGTCCGGAACCTCCTCCGGGAGGTTGACCCACAGGACGAATGTCGGTGGAGCGATCGCGGCCTGCGTGCCGTAGAGGAACTTCACCGGGCGACCCTGCGCATGCGGTGGCTTCGACCGGGCCACCAGCTCACGGAGCACCTCGTTCACCTCGTGGGTGGGAATTCGTTTCGTCCGAGTTTCCTGCACCTCGAGAATGCGCGGCAGGATCCGCGTGACGCGCTGGCCGGTCAGCGCGCTTATGAAGATCGTGGGCACCCACTTCAGGAACGGCGCCTTCTGCTGCAGTTCCTTCTCGAATCGCGGCGCGGTCATCGTGTCCTTCTCCACCAGGTCCCACTTGTTGACGAGGAGGATGAGGCCCGCGCCGGCGTCCCACGCCTTCTGTGCGATCTTGAGGTCCTGGTTGTGGATGGGCTCTGTCCCGTCGATGAGCAGAAGACAGACGTCAGCCGATTCAACCGCGCGTTCGGTTCGCAGCGCGCTGTAGTACTCGACGCTCTCGTGGATTCGCGCCTGCCGCCGCAGGCCCGCCGTGTCCACGAACACGAGCTTTCGACCCTCGTACTCGAAGACCGTATCGATGGAGTCGCGAGTCGTTCCGGCCTCCTCGGAGACGAGCACGCGTTCCTCGCCCAGGATCCGGTTCACCAGGCTCGACTTCCCGACGTTCGGCTTGCCGATCACGGCGACCCGCAGCCCGGGGTCCTCCTCGCCGGTCCGGACGGGTGGTAGCAGGGCGGTGATGGCATCGAGCGCCTCGCCGCTCCCCTTTCCGCTCAGGCTGCTCACCGGCAGCGGCTCGCCCAGGCCGAGGTCCCAGAACTCGTGGTGGGCGAGGGACGTGGGGCTTCCGATGTCGTCTACCTTGTTCACCAGGAGTACGACAGGCCGCTCGGTCTTGCGCAGATGTTCGGCGATTCGGTAATCGAGCGGGTGGGGGCCATCGCGGCCATCCACCATCATGACGACCACGTCCGCTTCTTCGATCGCCGTGACGACCTGCTGCCGGATCAGCCGGTCCATCGGCTCGTCCGAACCCTCGACCATCCCTCCGGTATCGACGATGAAGAAGGTTCGCCCGCCCCACTCGGCGCGGGCGAAGTTCCGATCCCGCGTCACCCCTGGGCGGTCTTCGACGATGGCCAGCCGCCGGCCCAGCACCCGGTTGAAGAAAGTCGACTTGCCAACGTTCGGACGACCGACGACCGCCACGACTGGTAGGCTCACCGTCCGCTCACCGTCAACGGTTCACCGCAGGAAGCGCACACCTCGGTCCCCGGTTCGTACGCTTCTCCACAGGCCGGGCAAGCGAACGTGACCTCCCCTCGGCGATCCATGTGCTGCTGGATGATCGTCTGAGCCTGCTGAAAGTCCCACGCCGGGACGAGCAGGCGGACAATGCTCAGGTCCCCGAGATCCACCGAGAGCATGTTGTCCTTCTGGGAGAAAACCCGGGTCTCGATGCCTTCGGCGACGAGGTTCTCGCTGACGAGCTGAGCGTCGACCTCACTGCTTGTGCTGTAGACCTGTGCCCATCCCTGGATGACGGTCGTCCCGGCGTGTTCCTCGCAGATGTGGACCCTCCCGTCGCCGGCTTCGCACTCCCGACAGACCGCGCGGGCACAGATCACGCACCGGCCGGCGGCCCGAGAGAGTGGGTGAGAATCACAGGGGAAGTCCACGCGGGCCCGCCCGCAAGCCGGACATGCGTCCAGATCGCCGTACTCTTCCCCGCAGCGCCGGCAACGGTTGAGAACCGGAGCGGCACCGCACTCGGGACAGGAGTCGAGGTCTTCCGGGTACTCGGTGGCGCAGTCGGGGCAGGTTCGCATCTGGTTGGCAGGCGTGTAATCCGTCTGAGTACTGGCCGAAAACGCAAGATCCATGCGGCAATAAGCAAGGAGGGTGGCCTGGCGAACCCGGCCACCCTCCCCGAAGCTTCGCCTCAACCCTCGCTTACGGCGCGACCTGGTAGCTGTAGGCCGCGGCGACCTGCGGGAAGATCACCTCGAACCGGGCAGTTGCGTCCGGCGCAGGAGCGCTCACCGTCACACTCTGCGTCCCGAGGGTCGAACCGTCCTCACCGTAGAAGGTAAAGTTCAACCGGACCGGGGTGCCGGCGGCCGCCGCGTTGCCAGTGGCCGTCCCCTGCACCATCGTCTGGTTGGCTGCCGGCGCGAGCTGAAGGTCGACGTAGATCGGGTAGTCCTCGTTCGCTTCCAGCACCGCCAGCGCTGCGGCGTTGTTGCCGGTCTCCCGATGCGCGCGGGCGAGAATCAGCGCGGCCGTCGAGTTCAGTGGATCGACCTCGACCAGTCGCTGAGCGACCGGAATCAGATCCTGCCACGCTTCCGCCGCATAGAGGGCGTTGGCCTGGTTGTAGAGCGCGTCGCGGCTGTTCGGCTGAACCTGCAGCACCCGCCCGAAGGCGGCGGCAGCCCGCTCGTAATCCTCAGACTGGAAGAGCGCCACGCCGATGTTGAACAGCTCGACCGCCGGAAGGCTCGGCGTCGCAAGCAGACGCGTGTAGATCTCGGTGGCCTCGGCGGCGCGACCCTGCTGCGTGAGCGCGTTTGCCAGCTGCGCCTGCAACTGAACGTTATTTGGATCGGCCTGAAGCTGCTCCCGGATCAGGGATTCGGCCTCGGCGTGCCGGCCGGTGAAGGACAGCAACTCGACGAGGCTTTCGATCATGAACGCCCGCGTTTCGTTCCGATCCGCCTGCTCCTCCGCCTCGATCACCCGGGTCGCCGGCACGAGATCGAGCGCCGCGATGGCGTCGCGATATACCTGGATGGCCTCGTCGTACTGCTCCTCCTGGGTAAGCAGCACGGCCAGGTTCTGGGCCGCATCGGGCCGGAGCTTGTAGATCAGGTCCGCCTTCCGCCACTGAGCGATGGCTTCCTGGGGATTCCCAGCGTTGTACGCCTCCACGCCCTGGTTGAAGGCATTCACCCAAGCGCTCTCGCGGCTCGGCTCAATCTCCAGCTCATAGGCCGGATAGATACGCTCGGCCACCCTCCACAAGGAATCGGCCAGTTCGTAGTTGCCAAGCCCCGCGGCGGCTTCGCCCGCCAGGTAGTAGTGGATCGGGTTCGCGCTGTCCGCGGCGATGCCGTTCTGGGCCTCCTGCATCGCCTGCTCGAAACGCTGCTGCGCCACGGCGAGCAGTGCGGCCTGCGAGTACCTCGTCTCGCGGGGCGGTGTCCCCGGCTCGTAGACCTTACCCGTCGGCGAGGTAACCGGACCCCCACCCGTGGCAGCGGCGGCCGCGCACCCACTGAGGGCGAAGCCCGCGAGGATGAGGATCAACCCACTCCTTACTCTCATCTCGTTCCTCCAGAGATAATGTCGCTCCGCGCTATCTGACGCGGATCAGGGCTTCTGGGTGAGCGTCGGCGCGAGCCACGCGCCAAGTTGGATGAGTCTGTCATCGGCCGACTCACCGCGTCGTTCCCTCGGCCGGGACTCGTCAACCCCCGCGGGGCTTTCCGCAGGGGTTCGCTACGCCCGACGTAAACGGAAAAACTAGAGCAGCCGATTCACCGCGTCAAACATCTTCTTCGTCGTCGGCGACTTCTGGCCCGTTGGCTGAGCGACCGAATACCCGCCATTCAGTGCCGGAATACGCGCGCTCCGGTGAAGACCATCGCGATCCCGTGCTCGTCGGCGGCGGCGATCACTTCCTCGTCGCGGA
>CAZJEH010000037.1:0-3988 GCA_964544905.1 uncultured Gemmatimonas sp. | reverse complement strand
CCGCCCGGCTGGATCATCGCGGTGACGCCGCTTTCCGCGGCGGCATCGACGCCGTCCCGGAAAGGGAAATAGGCGTCGGAAGCGAGGACCGCGCCATCGAGCGAGTGGCTATTGTCGCGAGCCTTCATTACCGCGATCCGCGACGCATCGACCCGGCTCATCTGCCCCGCTCCGATTCCCACGGCCATCCCGTCCCGAGCGAGCAGGATCGCGTTCGACTTGACTGCCGCGACCGCCCGCCACGCGAAACGGAGGTCCGACCACTCCTCGCGGGTCGGCCGCCGCTTCGTAACGGTACGCCACTCCGTTTCCGGCCCCAGCGTCGGCCGATCCTGGATGAGGAACCCTCCCCGGACCCGCTTGAAGTCGAGGTCGGAAGCGTCATCCCGGAGTCTGCCCTCCAGTAGCCGCACGTTCTTCTTTTCCGAAAGAACGCGAAGGGCCTCCGGGGTGAAGCCCGGGGCGACCACCGCCTCGACGAAGTTCGGGCGAAGCAGGGCTGCCTCCGCTTCCGTCACCTCGCGGTTGAAGGCTACCACCGAGCCATACGCGCTCACGGGATCCGTTGCTAGAGCCTTGCGATACGCCTCCGCCCCGTTCTCGCCGATGGCTATCCCGCACGGCGTCGTGTGCTTGACGATCACGCAGGCCGCGACGTCGTCCTCCTTCCAACCCGAAACAGCCAGAAGCGCCCCGTCAACGTCCAGCAGGTTGTTGAAGGACAGTTCCTTGCCGTGGAGCTGCCGGAAGGCGGCGAGTCCTCGCGGCTCACCCGCGTCGCGATAGAACCAGGCGCGCTGTCCCGGATTCTCGCCGTAGCGCAGCCCCTGCACCCGCTCGAGGCGGAGTTCGAGCGGGTCTGCCAGATCGGCTGTGGGCCGTCCGGACCCGTCACCCGCCAGGTAGCGCGCGATCGTAGCGTCGTACTGGGAGGTATGCGCGAACACTTTCGTCGCGAGTACCCGGCGCAGGGGCAGTGACGCCTGCGGCCCTCCGTCGAGCGCCTCGAGCACCTTCCCGTAGTCCGCGGGGTCCACAACGACCCAGACAGCCTCGTGGTTCTTGGCTGCGGACCGGAGCATCGCCGGCCCACCGATGTCGATCTGCTCGATCGCTTCCTCGTCGCTGATCCCCGCGCGCGCAATGGTCTGCTGGAACGGGTAGAGGTTGACGGCGATGAGGTCGATCGGCTGGTAGCCATGCTCCGCCATCTGGCGCTGGTCGTCGGGGTTCGACCTGCGACCCAGGAGGCCGGAATGGACCGCAGGGTGGAGCGTCTTGAC
This sequence comes from uncultured Gemmatimonas sp., assembly GCA_964544905.1. Taxonomy (GTDB): domain Bacteria; phylum Gemmatimonadota; class Gemmatimonadetes; order Longimicrobiales; family Longimicrobiaceae; genus WHSP01. Next base: position 2,705 of record CAZJEH010000037.1, on the reverse strand, counting down.
CCTGCCTCCCAGGATTTCGGGATGGCCGGTGACCGCGGATACCTCGGTCACCTCGACTCCGGCAGCGCGTAGCGCCGCGGCTGTTCCGCCCGTCGAGAGGATCGACCACCCGCGGGACGTCAGTCCCCGTGCGAATTCGACCAGCCCCGATTTATCCGATACGCTCAGCAGAGCGCGTGGCATCGCTATACTTCCGTCTGCGGATTCAAGAAGTCACGGAGATTGTATTCAGGGGGCGCCGGGGCATCGGTCAGCTCGAACGCACCATCCCCCGCCCCGCCGTCGCCCGGCCGGAGGAGCATCTCCACGGCGGCGGGCAACAGCATGTGCTCAACTTTCAGCACGCGAGCCGCCAGACTATCCGGCGTGTCAGCGGGGAACACCGGCACCGGCCACTGCGCGATGATCCGTCCCTCATCGTAGCGCTCGGTCACCAGGTGAACACTGGCTCCACTGACGCGCGCTCCCGACTCGAGGACCGCGCGGTGCACCCGGTCGCCGTACATCCCGGCACCGCCGAAGGCCGGGAGCAGCGCCGGGTGGATGTTCAGCATCCGCCCCTCGAAATGCCGGACGACCTCCGCTGGAACCAGCCGGATGTAGCCCGCCAACACGACCACCTCGATGGCGGCGCCGGTCAGCACGTCGAGCAGCTCATCGGCGACAGCGTCGGCGATTGAGCCCCGACTCGGCACGTACGTCGGGACCCCGGCCCGCCTCGCCCTGTCCAGCGCCTCGATGTTCGGGCTGCTTCCTACGACCAGCGCCACCCTCGCGATCGTCGAGGCTCGCCCGTTGAAGTGATCGAGCAGCGCCTGGAGGTTGCTCCCTCTCCCGGAAACGAAGACGGCGAGTCGGGTCGGCTCGTCCACAACGGATCAGCGGTTGATGTGGGTACCGCAGGGCCGAACGGCGACCGGAACTCATCCGACTCTCGGAGTTTCGCGCCGCCGAGCACCCTTGCTCGCCGGGATTCCCGCCCGTCGAAGTAGGGCGGCGGGAAGCTACCGACCCCGACCACGAGCGTCAACGAACGATCCGGCGCCCAGGACGCGACGGGTCACTCAAGCGAACTGGCTCCCGCCGAACTGAGGCGCGAGAAACGGGTTCGTATCCCGTTCGTGCGCCACGGTCGTCTCCGGACCGTGCCCGGAATAGAGCACCGTCTCACCGGGAAGCGAGAGGATCTCGCGGCGGATGGACGCCATGAGCGTCTGAAAGTCGCCCCCCGGGAGGTCGGTCCGGCCAATGGAACCCGCGAAGACACAATCGCCGACGATCGCTGCGCCTTCCGTGACGAGGATGACGTGCCCAGGCGCATGCCCCGGAGTGTGCCGCACCGTGAGCATCCCCTCCCCTACCCTGATCACCTCGCCGGGCGACAGGTACTCGTCGACCGGAGGGGGTGTCCGCACGCTCATCCCGAACATCTGGGCCTGTTGCGGCGCATGCGTGTACATCCCCTCGTCCAGCGGGTGTAGATGGATGGAAGCGCCCGTCGCTTCCTTCGCCCGCGCGACTCCTTCGACGTGATCGATGTGCGCGTGTGTCAGGAGGATGGCCTCAACGTCGAGGTTCTCGGCGCGCACATGTGCCAGCATCGCTTCGACCGCGCCGCCGGGATCTACCAGCACCGCCTTCCGCGTGACCGGACAGCTCACGACGTAGCCGTTCTGCTCGAACCCGGGGCCCGTGAACCGCTGGATGGACAGCCGGCCGGCGCTCTTGCTCATCGCGCACCTCGTTTCCGAAAGAGAAGGGCGGCAACCGGTTGTCGGCGCCGCCCGTCGTCACATCGATTATATGCCCCACCCGTCAAGGCGGTCCGCAGACCTGCTCTCAGCTGCACCCGCAGCCGGACTTGCGGATGCCTGCCTCCTCTAGCGCAGCCTCTTCGGCAGTCGGCGCGCGCCACCCGCCCGACAGCTCGAGCATGCGCCGCAACGAATCCTCAGCCCGCTGCCGGACATCATCCTCCAGAACGATCTCGTACTGGAGATGATCCAGCGACCACGCCAGCTTCGCCAGAGTGTTCATCTTCATGTTCCCGCAGATCGCCGCACCCGAGAGGGGGATCAACGTCTTCTCGGGGAAGGCCTGCTGGAGCCTGTCGATCAGTCCGCGCTCGGTCCCGATGATCAGCTGGTCGTACTGCTCGGCGATCTGGACCATCCGGGCGGTGGACGTGACGAAGTCCGCCTCGTCCAGCAGTTCGCGGCGCGCCTCGGGGTGGATAACGACCTTGGCCTCGGGATACCTCCGCTTCGCCTCGGCCAGCTCGTCGAGGACGAGATCGTCGTGGACGTAGCAGTAACCGTCCCAGGCGATGATGGTGCCGGGCTCGACCGCCGATGCATCCGGCGCCTGGCTCGTGGTCACCAGCGGTCGCCCGGTTCGCTGGGCAGCATACCGTGCCAGGTTCCGGTCGGGAACGAACAGGAGCGTCCGATCGGGCGGGAAAGACTCGACTACCTGCACCGCGTTCGACGACGTGCAGCATATGTCCGACTCCGCCTTCACCTCGGCCGTCGAGTTGACGTACGTGACGACCGCGGCGTCGGGGAAGCGCGCCTTCAGGAGGCGCAAAGCGTCGCCGGTGACGAAGTCGGCCATCGGGCACCCGGCCCGCAGGTCGGGCATCAGGACCATCTTGTTCGGGGAGAGGACGGCCGCTGTCTCGGCCATGAAGTGGACGCCGCAGAAGA
>CAZJEH010000036.1:0-22995 GCA_964544905.1 uncultured Gemmatimonas sp. | reverse complement strand
GCACTCCCTGGGACGCGTCGACCACGAGCACGGCCCCCTCGCAGGCAGCCAGCGAGCGTGAAACCTCGTACGTGAAGTCGACGTGCCCCGGCGTGTCGATGAGGTTCAGCTCGAAGACCTGGCCGTCCGCCGCCTTATAGGACATCCGGACGGCGTTGAGCTTGATGGTGATGCCTCGCTCCCGCTCCAGGTCCATCGAATCGAGGACCTGTGCCCTCATCTCACGTGCCTGCAGCGTGCCGGTCACCTCGAGGAGCCGATCCGCCAGGGTCGACTTGCCGTGATCGATGTGGGCGACGATGCAGAAATTCCGGATGTTCTCGATGCGCAAAATCGGGTATGTCCCTGGGGCCGACGCCGTTACGACAAAGACTGAAAAGATAGTGACTTGGCGGGAGGGCAGAAAGTGGAGCCGGGCCCCGGGTCGGTGCGTCGAAAGGCCGGAGTCGGGGAGCCTCTCACGCGAAGCCGCGACGCCGCGAAGCGATCTGCTGGTTCGCACCGGAACAGAGACGCCGCAGCTGTCCCCTTCTTCTCGAATTTGCGGCTTCGCGCGAGGCCCGTGTCTACCGCGTCAGTGCCCTCACCTCGGCGAGACCCTCAGGATGCCACTGAGGGCGGTTCGGGTTGTTCGCGATTTCCTCGACCGTATGGAGGATCAAGCGGCTCACCCGGGCCGCCTTGTCCCCGTTGATCCGGTCCGCATGGTCGGAGGGGCGATGGTAGTCGGCATGCGTTCCGGCGAAGAAGAAGAGCGCAGGGATCTCCTTCCGCGCGAAATGGAAGTGATCGGATCGGTAGAAGAAGCGTTCTTGCGGCCAGAGATCATCGGCCACCGTCAGACCCAGCTCGGGATGCCGGGCGCCCACCGAGTCGACGGTCTCCCCGAGCGACGAGTAGCGCTTCCCGATGACCACGATGCTGTCCGGCGCGTTCCGCCCGATCATGTCCACGTTGATGTTCGCGACCACCTGGCTGAGCGGGACCGTCGGGTTCTCGCTGAACCACTGCGAACCGAGCAGCCCATCCTCCTCTCCGCTCACATGGAGGAAGACGATGGAACGGCGCGGCGCCGTCGGCCTGGCGGCCAGCGAGCGGGCGATCTCGAGCAGCGCTGAGGTGCCCGACGCGTTGTCATCGGCGCCGTTGTAGATCGAATCGCCGTTCACCGCGGGGCCGATTCCCTCGTGATCGAAGTGAGCGCTGAGGATGACGTACTCCTCGCGGAGCACGGGGTCCGAGCCCGGGAGGATCGCGATCACGTTCGGGGCGAACGCGCGGTTCGGGCCGGTCCCATACGGAAACCGCTGAAAGTACGTGTCGTTCTCTCCGCCCGGCTCAAGCCCCGCGCGGCGATGCTCGGTCGCGAGGTACACGGCCGCCTCTTCCAGACCCGGACTGGGGGTGTCACGCCCGGCGAGCGCGTCCGAAGCCAGGAACTGGATCCGTGCCATGATCCGCTCGGCGGTGATGTCGTCCGACGAGCCTGCGGCGGACTCCGCTCGTGCGCTCGCTGCCGGAGACGACGCCGGCGCGCACGCCGCCGCCCACAAGAGAGGAAGGGCTAGTACCAGTCGACCAGCGTTCATCTGGGTCTTGTCCTTGTTGGTGACTCGATCGACGACCACTCGCGTATCCCGAATGCGAAATCGGCGCCCGAGGGCGCCGATCAGCGACCGGACCTACCCGTCAGGGTCTTCCGCGGGACGTAGCCGGGCTCGCCGTCGCGGGCGCCGCACCACGCCCGGCCGCGCGGTTCGTGGTCGGCGCTCCAGTGACTCCGGCGCCCGCCCGATTGTTCGTAGGCGGCCGCGCCGAGCCCGTCGTGCTGCTCGTCCCCCCCGCTGGTGCCGGACGTGCCCGCCCTTGCGCCGCGCCCGATGGTGCCGACGGCGGCGGTCGCACGGTCTCGCGCGTACCCACTGTCTCGCGAGTCCCGGTCGACTGAGGCGATCTCCGATCGGTGGATGACGCGGGAGGTGGAGCGGCCTGCCCACGGGACCCGCCGGCGGGAACGAAGCTCGCCCCGCGCGAATCGACCGGTGGCGCGGTTCGCGTCGGTACCTGTCTGACCCACGATCCCGCCGGCTCCTTGTACCGATGATCCGGATAAAGGTGCTCGTACTGGCGCAGGATCACCCGCCGGTCACCGGCGTACCGCCTCGTATCGTAGTAATGCGGGTAGCGGGTAAGGAAACGACTCTGGTAGGCGCAGGACCCGTAGTCGGGAGTCCATCCCCAGCCGTACCCGTAGATGTAGTCCGAGCAGACGTAGGTTGGGTACTGGTGATATCCCCCAACGTAGTAGCTGTAGTAGTCGGCATAGACGACGGCGGACGGCCACCTCGGAACGATGAGTCGCGTGACCTGATCGAACGCCAGGAACGGATCACCGTGGACCAACCGGCCGGCGGATCCCCAGTACCATCCCGTCCCGGACCCTCGGAAGTAGCTGAAGTCCAGGGGGTACGGCGAAGCGACGATGTAAAGGTAACCAATGCCATCCAGCCCGCGCGCGACCCGCGATGCGGATCCGAGGCCCGTCAGCGCGTGGACCCGCCCGGCGCGAACGAACTCGCTTCGATAGGGCGACGTGGGGTAGAGGAAATCCAGCTGGCCCGTCGGATCGATGTGCAGGACGGCCACATAGGAGTCGTCCTGAACCGAAAAGCGGATGTCGAGCCGGTCTCCCTGGCGAAGGTACTCGGGGGCGTTGTTGAGCCAGATACGGGCGCCCTGTGCCTGCAACGGTGTAACATACAGTGCGGACGCGCCGGATAGAGCGCCGAAGAGCGCCGCGATGACCGCCCGGCCGGCGCTTCCGGAGGTGAGCTTGGTACCCATGGTCAGCTCCTGTTGAGCCGTGGGGGGAACCGTCGGGTATCGACGGTATCCCGCCTTCCCAGTCTACCCCGGCCCGGGTGGCTGGAGTTCCGGACTCGGTCGTCGAACGCTCTGCTCCGCCCGGCCACTCCAGCAGGATCTCTGCACCCGGAACGGTTGGCCACCCTTGCGTTGACGCGCGGTCGCGGCTTTCGCTACCTTCAACGAATACTCTGAATGACTTCTTTCCGACACCGCTCCCCTTCGGGACGGGCTCGATCGGTCCGCATTGTGACGACTTCGTGCGACGATACCTGATTGAAGACACTGCAGATCGTTAGCGGTGTTGCGGGTGACCCCACCACCCGAGCAATGTCGAGGTAGTTCAAGCGTGCCCCACCCCTCCCTGCTCGAAGCCTTTCAGACAACCCGGACGTTTGCGGCCCTGGTGCGGGCTCTGCCCGGCGCTGGCTCGGCAGTCGTGGCCGATGGGCTGGTCGGCTCGGCGCCGGCGTTGCTGGCGGCGGCGCTCCGGCGCACCCGTCCGGAGCGGATCTGGGTGATTGTCGCCCCGACGCCCGACGCCGCGGAGCACATCGCCGCGGATCTCGATGCCCTGCTCGGCGACGGCGTGGCGCTCCTGTATCCCCAGCGTGAGGCCCTGCCCTACGAGTCGGAGGAGCCGCACGTCGAGATCGGTGGGCTCCGCGTCGAAGCGCTGGAATCGCTGCTGACAGGGCGCGCTTCGATCCTCGTCACGACCCAGCGCGCAGTCCAGGAGCGATCCCCGGCGGTCGATCGCCTGGACGAGCTGCAGATCGAGCTCCGCGTCGGGCGCGAGGTCCGGCTCCAGGACGTCATCGAGCGCCTAGAGCGAATGGGCTTCGAGCGAGTCTCGACGGTCGAGGAGGTCGGCCAGTTCGCGTCGCGCGGAGGAATACTCGACGTCTTCGGGTTCGGAACGCCCGAGCCTGCGCGGGTCGAGTTCTGGGGGGACCAGATCGAGTCCATCCGCCGCTTCGACGTGCTGACCCAGCTCTCCGTCGCCGATCTGGAGGAGCTGCGCATTCTTCCGGTCGACGTGCGCTATGCGCCGCCCAGTTCCTCTGGCGGGGAGACCAGGGCGGATCGGCGTTCGCTCCTCTCCTACCTGCCGCCGGAATCGGTCCTGATCCGTCTGAACGGCGAGACGTCGGAAGCGGATTGGAATCGGACCTGGGCGGAAGTACACCGTCTACGTGCCGCGGAGGAACTGGCCGGCGGTCACCCGGAGCCGGCGGAGTGGCTGTTCTCCCCGCCGGAGGCAGTGATCCGTGAGGTATCGGCCTTCCCGCAGATCTTCATCGGCAGCGGTGGCGCCCCACCGGGTACCCCGCGCTTTTCATTCGACGTCCTTCCGCCGGAGACGATCGATCGGGACATGCTCCGCCTCGGAGAGCTGCTCCGCTCGGCCGGCGCCCGGGGAGAGCGCACGCTCATCCTCTGCGACAACGAAGGACAGCTCGAGCGGCTGCAGGACCTGCTCGCCGACCTGAAGGTGACGACCGGCGTCACGCTCACCACCGGATCCCTCACCGGCGGTTTCATCCTCGGCGAGGCGTTCCCCCTCTTCCGCGTCCTCACCGACCACGAGATCTTCCGCCGAACCCGCCGCCTGCGGCGCCGCCGCCATTTCCGGGGTGGTGCGGCGATCGAGAGCTTCGCCGCCCTGAAGCCCGGCGACTACGTCGTCCACATGGACCACGGAATCGGGCGCTTCCGAGGGATGGAGCAAGTTCGCCTGGGCGACGAGATCTTCGAAACGCTGGTCATCGAGTACGCGGGCGGAGAGCTGCTGCGGGTCCCGGTGCACCGCGTCGACCTGATCGAGCGCTGGGTCTCCGACTCCGACAACGCCACGCCGCCGCGGGTCCACAAGATCGGGGGCCGGGAATGGACCCGCACGAAGGAAAAGACCCGCAAGGCCATCGAGGAGATGGCCTCCGAGCTGCTCGAGCTGTACGCCGCCCGGGAGGCCTCGGTCGGCTACTCGTTCTCTCCCGATACCCGCTGGCAGCGGGAGATGGAATCCGGCTTCCTCTTCGAGGACACACCGGATCAGCGTCAGGCGACGGAGGACGTCAAGGCCGACATGGAGTCGCCCCGGCCCATGGACCGCCTCGTCTGCGGCGACGTCGGCTACGGCAAGACCGAGATCGCCATTCGCGCAGCCTTCAAGGCCGTCCAGGATGGTCGTCAGGTAGCGGTTCTCGTCCCGACAACGATCCTGGCCGAACAGCACCTCAGCAGCTTTTCGGAGCGCCTCGCCGGCTTCCCCGTCCGCATCGAGGCCCTATCCCGGTTCCGCACCCCGCGGGAACAGGCGGACGTCGTGCGGCGGCTGAAGGAAGGCACCATCGACATCGTCATCGGGACGCATCGGCTGCTGTCACCGGATGTCGAATTCAAGGATCTCGGCCTGCTCGTCGTGGACGAGGAACAGCGATTCGGCGTGAGACACAAGGAGCGTCTGAAGCAGCTGAAACGAACGGTCGACGTACTGACGCTGACCGCGACCCCCATCCCGCGAACCCTGCAGTTCTCCCTGCTCGGGATTCGGGACATGACGCTGATCCAGACTCCGCCGAGGGATCGCCAGCCGATCATCACCCACGTTCTTCCCTGGTCCGACGCGGTCATCGAGGACGCGATCCGCAGGGAGATGGACCGCGGAGGGCAGGTCTTCTTCGTTCACAACCGGATCGAGACGATTCACGCCCTGGCGCTGCGTGTCCAGCGGCTGGTGCCCGAAGCCCGTATCGAAGTCGCCCACGGGCAGATGCGCGAAAAGGAGCTGGAGGATATCATGCGGCGCTTCGTGACCGGCGAGTTGGACGTGCTGGTCGCGACGTCGATCATCGAGAGCGGGCTGGACGTACCGAACGCCAACACGCTGATCGTCGACCGTGCGGACCAGTTCGGGCTCGCCCAGCTGTACCAGATCCGTGGTCGGGTCGGGCGCTCGCACCATCGGGCCTACTGCTACCTGCTGATCCCGGAGAACGTATCGGAGGAGGCGGAGCGGCGGCTGCGGGTGCTGGAGCACTACACGGAGCTGGGTAGCGGCTTCGGCATCGCCCTGAAGGACCTGGAGCTTCGGGGCGCCGGCAACATCCTCGGGTCCGCCCAGTCGGGTTTCGTGCAGGCCGTCGGTTTCGATACGTACATGCGGCTGCTCGAGCAGGCCGTACGGCAGTTGAAGGGGGAGGGCGGCGAAAAGGCGAACCCGGCGACCGAGGTGTCCGTGGATGGGGCCGCCTACATCCCTGACGACTACGTCCCGGACGAGGCCCAGAAGCTCCACCTCTACCGGCGCCTTTCGACGCTGGAGCGGGTGGAGGACGTGGATCAGCTGAGGCGCGAGTTCCGGGATCGATACGGGCCGCTGCCGCCCGAGGTCGAGACCCTGCTGAACACCGCCGCATTGCGGCTCCTCGGCACAGAAATCGGCCTGGAGCGTATCCTAGTACGCCCATGGGATGCGCGGCTCAACTTCCGGTCCGGGGTCATCCCGAGGATGGCCGCGTTGCAACACGTATTCGCCGATTACCAGTTGATGGTGGAGTTGCAGCGAACGTTTCCTCTCTCGCTCACGCTCCACCGCCGGGGGCCCGAACCCGTGGCGGCGACACTCGTGACGGCACTGCGCGCGCTCGCCCGCGAGCACTCGGCCGCGGCCTGACCGAACACTCACCCCTACAACCACCCGAAGCGGAGAATCCGATGATGGTTTCGAGCGGCGCCCTAACGCGGCGTTCACGTAGGCTCCTGCAACCAGCCGTAGCGGCGGTGACGGTCGCCGTTGCTCTGTCCGCGTGCGATCGGATGAATCAGGCAATGACGGCGCACACGGACGTAGTGGCGCGAGCCGCAGGCGCGGAGCTGAGGGTGGAGCAGGCGGCGGAGATCCTTGCGTCGAACCCCCAGGCCCCGGCCGACCCCGAGGTGGTCGAGGCGGTCGCCGACCTCTGGATCGACTATTCGCTCCTCGCCCACGCCGTATCCGAAGACCCCACGCTCGCAGCCCTCAACATGGAGGCGTTCGCGAAGCCCATTCGCGAGCAGGAAATCGTCGGCCGACTGCGGGAGGTGGTGATCCAGCCGGACACGATCATCGATGACGCCGAACTGGAGCAGGCCTGGGCTACCGACGGCCCTGGAGCCGAGATCAGCGCTCGGCACATTCTGCTCCGGCTGCCGACCAACGCGACTGATGCCCAGCGGGACAGCGTTCAGTCTTTGGCGGAGTCGCTTCGGCAGCGAGCGATCGCGGGGGAATCATTCGAGGACCTGGCCCGCGAACACTCGCAGGACCCAGGCAGCGCCTCGCGAGGCGGCGACCTCGGCTTCTTCGGCCGCGGGCGAATGGTGCAGCCGTTCGAGGAGGCTGCATTTGCGCTCGAGCCGGGTCAAATCAGCCCGGTGGTCGAGACGCCCTACGGCTACCACGTCATCCTCGTAGAAGACCGTCGCCAACCGGAAATGGGGGATGAGCGCGAGAGCTTCCGCCAGTACATGGTCCAGCGGTCGATCCAGGACGCGGAGACCGCATACCTCGACTCGTTGTCGGCTGCCGCGAACGTGAAGGTGCTTCCGGAAGGCTTGGAGCTGCTGCGGGACATCGCCGCGAATCCGCAGCGGCCGCTCAGGGGGCGTCAGGCGTCTCGCCCGCTGGCCACGTACGAGGGAGGCGAGTACACGGCTGGCGAGTTCCGCGAGTTCATCCGCGCCCTTCCGCTGTCGACCCAGTCCGCGTTCGCGTCCGCGCCGCCGGAGCAGGTCGAGCCAGCCGTCCTGCAGCTCGTTCAGATGGAGCTGCTGCTCGCGGAGGCGGAGGAACGCGGGATCGCCCTGAGCGCTGAGGACGAGGAGCGGATTCTCACCGATGCGCGCGGCGCCATCAACAGCCTCGTGGTGGCCACCGGCTTCGCCGACGCGGTCCAGCAGGGTATCGACCCTGCGACCCTCCAGGTGCAGGTTCGCTCACTGCTCCAGGGAGTCGTGAGCGGCGTGCAGCCGTACATCCCGCTCGGGATGCTCGGCATCAGCCTCCGGGAGCTCTACCCGCACGAGCTGAACGAGGCGGCTTTCGCCGAAGTCGTGCGGCGGGTCGAGGATATCCGGGCGCAACAGCCCGCGGAAATCCTGCCGCAGCAGATCCAGCCGCTGCCACTGGACAGCGCGGCGCTTGCACCCGAGCAGCAGAGCCAGGCGCCGGTGCCACCGTCGAACTGAATCGCGATCGGGCGGGCCGAGGAACCGGGCCCGCCCTCTTCGCGTACCACCCGTGAAGCGCCTCGCCCCACATCATTCCACGCGAGGCTGGGTACCACGATCCGGATCGAGATCCCGAGGCATGAGATTCGTGCGCATTTTCGGCCCCTCGCTGCTGATGTCTCTCACCCTGACGTGGACGGGTGCGTTGGCGCAGCAGCAGGCCCCGGCTACGACGGGTGAGGAGCTGGTCGATCGCGTCGTCGCGGTGGTGGGGGACACCATCCTCCTGGCTTCGGATGTCCAGGCGGAGCTGCTGCAGCTGCGCGCCTCCGGCCAGCTCGGGAACGATCCCGCGCAGATCGATGCAGCCGCCCGGCAGATCCTCGATAGCAAGGTCAACGATCTCATACTCGTATCCGCGGCGCGCCGCGCCAAGGTGACGGTCGACGATGAGAGGGTGACTGCCGCCGCCGACGCCGAAATCGCCACGGTGCGCAGTCGGTTCAGGACCGAGGCCGAGTTCCAGAATGCGCTCGCGCAATCCGGTCTCACCTTCGAGCGGTACCGCCAGGCCTCCATCAACCGGAACCGCGATAGACTGCTGGTCGTCCGGTTCCTGCAGGAGCGGTTCGCGAACCGCGCCCGGCCGGTCATCAACGAGTCCGAGATCCAGAGGTTCTTCGACAGTCAGGCGCAGGCGTTCGGCGAACGACCGGCACTGATCGCGTTCCGGCAGGTCGTGGTGAAGTCGGAGCCCTCCGCCGAGGCACGCCAGGCGGCCATCGAAAGGGCTCAACAGGTTCTGCGTGAGCTGCAGGAAGGGGCAGACTTCTCCGTGCTTGCCGGGCGCTTCTCGGATGACGAAGGCACCGCCTCGCTCGGTGGCGACCTCGGTTGGTTCGGGACGGGCCGGATGGTACCTGAGTTCGAGCGCGTCGCTTTCTCTCTGCGTCCTGGCCAAACGAGCGGGATCGTGGAGACGGAGTTCGGATTTCACATCATACGTCTCGAGCGGCAGCGGGGGGCGGAACGGAACGCGCGCCACATCCTGATCCAGCCCGAGGTAACGGAAGCTGACGTCGAGATCGCTCGCCAGCGCGCAGATTCGGTTCTCACCGCGCTCCGCGGCGGAGCTTCGATCCAGTCGCTCGCCTCTGCCTACAATCCGCCGGAGGAAGTGACCACGGTCGATCTACGCCCCATAGACTCACTGCCCCCCGAATACGGGCAAGCCCTGGCCGATGCCGCGGCCGGTGACTTCGTCGGCCCGATCCGCATCTCCCACCCGCTCGGTGACCGGTGGGCCGTCATCCGTGTGACGGAGATGTCGCCCGCCGGACCATATACCATCGACGAACTTCGCGAGCGGATCCGCGAGCAGCTCCAGAATGACGTGATGATGGAGCAGCTCCTGGCCGATCTCCGAGGCCAGGTGTACGTGCGCGTCGCCCCCTAGCGGTGGAAGGAACGCGGATCGACGTCGCTCTGAACTACCTCTGCCTCACCCGAACCCGGAGCGAGGCGAAGCGCGGCTGCGAGGCGGGGGCGATCCTCCTGGACGGTCGCCCCGCGAAGCCTAGCGATCTGGTCCGGCCCGGGGCGACCGTCACCTTCCTGTTCCGGGACCGTCGGCTGGACGTGAGGATCGATCAGGCTCCCTCCAGGCAGGCCTCCCGCAAGTCGGCGAGAGAGATGTACCAGGTCCTCCGCGACGAACCGCTCTCCGCAGGCTCGTGAAACACCACGTCAGCATCCGGCCGCGGATAGCCGTGACTCTCGGCGACCCGCGGGGAATCGGGCCGGAAGTCACCTCGGCGGCGCTACAGGACGCGGAGCTCGTAGACGCCGCCGACTACGTTCTCGTGGGGCCGACGAACGTCGTCGGTCAGCTTGCCGACTCCCTCCGTCGGGCTACCAGCTTGGGTCCCTCCATCAGCGACTCACGGCACGGTGACTCGCGAATCAGAACCGAGGGTGTGGGGAGGTGGAGCGCCGAGCAGCCGTCGTCCGAGGCTGGGAGGCTCGCGGGCCTCGCGGTCCGGCGCGCAGTCGAGCTGGCCGTAGTAGGCGATGTCGACGGAGTCGTGACAGCGCCCATCGACAAGAGCGCATTCAACGCGGGGGGCTGGCACTATCCCGGGCACACGGAGATGCTGCGCGACCTGACCGGCACCGCGGACGTGGCCATGATGATGGCCGCCGAGAGCACTCGCCTCCAGGGCCCGCTACGCGTGGTGCTCGCCACGACGCATCTTCCTCTACGCGCGGTGCCGGACGCGCTGACGACCGAGTTGCTCGTCCGCCAGACCTCCCTGACGTATCGTGCGCTGCGGGACTGGTGGGAGATACGCGAACCGCGGATTGCGCTCTGCGCGTTCAACCCTCACGCTTCCGATGGCGGCCTCTTCGGCGACGAGGAGGAGCGCGTCTACAGGCCAGCAATAGCGAAACTGGCCGACGCCGGCCTCCGGGTGACCGGGCCGGTTCCAGCCGACACCGTCTTCGCGCGCGCGGTCGCCGGGGAGTTCGATGCCGTCATCGCCCCCTATCATGATGTAGGGATGGCCCCGTTCAAGACGATCTCGTTCGGATCCGGTGTGAACGTCACTCTCGGACTCCCCTTCCCCCGCACGAGTCCGGACCACGGGACCGCCCTGGACATCGCCGGTCGCGGGATGGCGGATCCCACCTCGATGCGGGAGGCCATCTCGCTCGCGATCCGCCTCGCGCGGCGCTTTGACACTGCCCTGCCGCGATCGTAGCTTCCGTTCTCCGCAGACCGCTCCCTTCAGCGAACGGCATCCGTTCCCAGTCGTGATCAAGCTCTCCTCCGTCTCGAAGGAGTATCCGCGTTCCGGACTGGCCCTGCGCAGCGTGGATCTTCACGTGCGGAAGGGCGAGTTCGTCTTCCTCACCGGTCATTCCGGAGCAGGCAAGTCCACCATCATCAAGCTGATCATGATGGCGGAGGCGCCCACCTCGGGTGAGGTACGCGTCTCGGGGATCTCGTCCGCGCGATTGCGCCGTGGCGACATCCCTCGCCTGCGCCGCAAGCTGGGGGTCGTGTTCCAGGATTTCCGACTGTTGGGCGATCGGACCGCGGAGGACAACGTCGGGTTCGCTCTCGAGGTCACCGGGGCGCGCCGACAGACGATCCGGCCTCGGGCCGGGCGGCTCCTCGCCAGGGTGGGGCTCGCCGCGCGCGGACAGGCGATGCCGCACGAGCTGTCCGGCGGCGAGCAGCAGCGGGTCGCGATCGCGCGCGCACTCGCCAACGAGCCGCTCATCCTCCTCGCCGACGAACCTACCGGCAACCTCGACGAGTGGGCCGCGCGTGGCGTCTTCGACCTCTTCCGCGACCTCAACGCCAGCGGAATGACCGTGGTAATGGCGACGCACGATCTCGAGCTCGTGCGCAAGCATCCCGAGTACCGGGTGGTCGAGCTGTCCGCCGGCGAGATCGTCTACGATTCCGCAGCCGAGCTCGCGGAGGAGAGTCGCTGATGCACCACGCTTTCCGGGAAGCGCTTGCCGCGATCCGGAGATCGCCGCTTCTGGTCGTTGTGTCGATCGTCGCGGTGAGCCTGAGCCTCTTCGTGGTGGGCCTGTTCGCCCTCGCGGCGTACAACGTCCGGAGCGCGCTGAGGGAGATGGAGGAACGGGTCGAAGTGGTCGCGTTCCTCCGAGACAACACGACGGTCGACCAGGTGCGAGCTGCGGAGCAGGACATCGCCAGCCAGCCGGAGGTGCTCCAGCTGCGGTACGTCTCCCGCACTGAGGCGATGGCCATGGCCGTCCAGGAGCTGCCGGAGATCCGCGACATCTTCTCGGGCCTGGACGTCAATCCCCTGCCGGCTTCCTTGGAGATCCGTCTGGCCGACGGATATCGGACGCCGGAAGCGACCGAGCGGCTCGCGCGGTACCTGCTCGCCTATCCCTTCGTGGAAGATGTCCGCTTCGGCCGGGAGTGGGTCGAGGAGATCGCCACGCTGCGACGCATCGCGGGGGTAGCGACTGCCGCGATCGGCGGCGCCCTGGCCGCAGTCGCCGCCATCATCATCGCGACCGCCGTTCAGGTCGGCGTGTTCGCCAGGCGGGAAGAAATCGAGATCATGCGTCTGGTGGGCGCCACCGACGGGTTCATCCGGATGCCCTTCCTGATCGAAGGGGCGATCGCTGGCGCCGCCGGAGGCGTCATCGCCGCGGTGTTGACCTTCCTCGCCTACCGCACGTTCAGTGACGCCACGCTGATCTTCCTCGAGTGGATACCGACGGGCTGGATCCTGGGGATGATCGCGACCGGTGGTGTCTTCGGCCTCCTCGCGAGCGCGCTCGCCGTGCGCAGACATCTGGCCGCCGTATGAGGACAGCACTCGCTGTCGGGACCACGCTGGTCGGGGCCCTCCTCTGCGGGAACGCCTCGCCCGCAGTCGGCCAGGTCGCCGGCGCGATCTCCGAGAGTCAGCAGCGGCTCGAATCCATCCGGCGCGACCAGGAAGAACTGCGGTCGGAGATGCAGAGGGTTCGATCACGCGTGACCGACATCTCGACGCAGCTGTCGACCCTGGACCGGCAGGTGACCACCGCGGCCGGACTGCTCTCGGAGCTCCAGTTCCAGTTGCGTCAGCGCGAGCGGCAGATCGAGATGAACACCCGCGAACTGCTGGCTACGCGTGATCAGCTCGCCGAGCGACGCGCAGTCCTCCACCGCCGCGTGCGGGACATCTACAAGCGAGGCCCTCTGCATTCGCTGGAGGTGCTTCTCGGCGCCCGCAGCTTTTCCGACCTGCTGACCCGCTACAAGTACCTTTTCCTGGTGGCCCGGCACGATCGCCGCCTGGCGGCCGAGGTCACGGAGCTGGAGCAGCAGTTGATCGCCCGCGAGCGGGCGCTGCGCAACAGCGTCGAGCAGATCGAGCGGCTGCGGGCTGAACTGGCCCTCGAGCGGGATGATCTCGCAGCGCTGCAGGCACAGCAGCGCACCGCGCTGGAGGGGGCCCGTACACGGGAGAGCGTGGCCGCCGGGCGATTCGGAGACCTGCAACGCGATGCCGAGCGGATCGGTGATCTTCTCGCGACCGTCGAACGGCAGGAGGCGGCGGAGTCGGCAAGTCCCTCGGGCGCTGGAGGGCCGGTTCCGCTGGACTCGATCCGTAGAACCGTCGCACTGACCCTCGGCACGCTGCCCTGGCCGGTCCAGGGATCCGTGGCGTACGGGTTCGGTCTCGCGCGGCTGGACGACGGAACGTCCGTGCGGCGAAGCGGCCTGGGCATCGGGGCCCGGCGCGGCGAGCCCGTTCGGGCTGTCGCGTCCGGCGAGGTGGTGCACGCGGGCAATTTCGGCTCCTATGGCACGACCGTTATCCTCAGCCACGGGAATGGCTACTTTACGCTTTACCTGTACCTGGAGGATCTGGGCGTGCGCCAGGGAGATTGGGTCGAACGAGGAAGGACGGTGGGAACGGTCGGAGGTGGCGATCCGATCGGTGGCTCCCATATCGAGTTCCAGCTGCGCATCCCGGGCGGCGAAGCGGTGGATCCGCTTCCATGGCTTGTCAGCGAGTAGATGGCACTACCCGAGATCGTAGGCCACGAGGACCTTCGCGAGGCAATCGGCCGCGCGGCCGCTCAGGAAACCCTCGCCCAGTCCCTCCTCTTCCATGGTCCGGCGGGCGCCGGCAAGGAGCGGTTGGGGCTGTGGGTGGCTCAGCTGCTCGTGTGCGAGCAGGGTATGGCTAGCCCGTGCGGGAAGTGCCGGGCCTGCCGGATGACGCTCCGCCTCGAGCACCCCGACGTACACTGGTTCTTTCCCCTTCCCCGGCCGGACGCCGCCTCGGCGGACAGGCTCCGCGACAAGCTGGAGGAACTCCGCGCGACCGAGCTGCAGAGCTGGCGGGACAACCCGCTCCGCATCCCGTCCTTCGATCGCGCCCCGGCGCACTTCGTAGCCTCGATGCGGACGATCCTGCAGCTCGCCAGCGTCCGTCCGTCGGTAGGGTCGCGAAAGGTGTTCGTGATCGGCGACGCCGAGTTGATGGTGCCGCAGGAATCCAGCCCGGAGGCGGCGAACGCCCTGCTCAAGCTGCTCGAGGAGCCACCTGCCGACACCACTATCATCCTCACCAGCTCACAGCCGGGCGCGTTGCTGCCCACGATACGTTCACGGGTCCTCGCCCTGCCGGTCCCGCCGCTCAGGAACGAGGAGCTCGCCCAGCTGCTCGTCGATGCGAACATCGCTGAACCTGCGCCTGCCGCGAAGCTCGCGGAACGCGCACGCGGATCAGTATCCGCGGCGATCCGTCTCGCCGGTCTGGGAGACGCCCCCGACCCGCAGCGACAGGCTGGCCGAGACCTCCTCGTTGCAGCCCTGTCGATGGACTCGGTGCTTCGGTTCGCCGAGGCGATCAGGAGAAAGCCTTCAGGGGCCCGGCTCGATCTGATCGGCGAACTGGATTCCTTTGCCGGGTGGCTGCGGGACCTTGCGGCCGTCGCGTCCGGCGCCGCTGAACGAGTCAGCGATCCATCTGCGGTCCCGATCCTGGAGCGGGCCGTCAAGCAACGTTCCGTTACAGCCGAAGGCGCACTGGCGGCCATCGAGCACGTCACGACGGCACGCGACCTCGCGCTCGGCAACGTCAATCCCCAGCTCATCGTCGCAGACCTGTTGCGGCTGGTCCGCGGCGAGCTCCTCGGAAAAGCCGCGGGCGACGGAGATTACGCGCATGCCGTCTGAGGAATCGGACCATCTCGATCCGGAAGGTCGCCCGCGGATGGTAGACGTCGGCGACAAGCCCGTCACACGCCGCCGAGCGGTTGCGGAGGGGGCGATCCTCATGCTGCCCGAGACCGCCCGGACGATCGCGGAACGCCGTGGAAAGAAAGGAGATGTCCTGTTCGTGGCGGAACTGGCGGGGATCACGGGCGCAAAGCGCACGGCGGACCTCATCCCGCTATGTCACCCCCTCCCCATCAGCGCGATCTCGGTTCAGCTCGAAGTGGACGTTTCCCTTCCCGGCGTCCGCGCGATAGCCACAGTCGAAGTCACCGACCGGACCGGCGTCGAGATGGAGGCGATGACCGCCGTATCCGTCGCTCTGCTCACGGTTTACGACATGTGTAAAGGTATCGACCGGGGGATGCGTATCGAGGGGATCCGGCTACTCCGCAAGGAGGGGGGGCGCAGCGGCACGTGGACATCCGATCCGAAGTGAATGACAGATAAGGCATACCCGTTGCAAGCGTCACCGGCGACACCTGGACCGGAGAACCAATGGAAGCCCTGCTCCTGAAGCTTCAGAACGATGTCGCGGCGCGGAAGCGTCCGCGTAGCGACCTCCTTCCGTTCGCGCGGGTCGGCGTTCTCGTGCTCGTCCTTTTCATGGCCGCCTTCGAGCTGGGTGCACGCTCGGCGACCGGCCACGGATTGTGGTCAGCTGGTCGGCTCCACGCCGCTCTGGCCGCGCAGATCGAGTCGCACGAGGGGGAGATCGCCATCCAGCGCGCTCACATCGAGCGGCTGCAGCGCGCCTACGACCTGTCCAGCCAGTACGGGATCGGCGCCGACCTGGCCATCGCGATCGCGGAGATCGCGGACGCCGAGGGGGTCGATACGGACCTCGCCTTCAACCTCGTCCGCGTCGAGAGCCAGTTCAACCCGCGAGCGGTGAGTCCCGTCGGCGCACTAGGTCTCACCCAGCTCATGCCTGAAACGGCTAGGCTGCTCGCCCCGGGCGTCACCCGGGAAGAGCTCTTCGGCCGCGAGACCAACCTGCGGCTCGGCTTTCGCTTTTTTCGCTATCTGCTGAACTACTACAGGGGGGACGTGCGTCTCGCCCTTCTGGCCTACAATCGAGGTCCGAACACGGTTGATCGTCTGCTCGCGCAGGGCATCGATCCCGGGAACGGGTACTCCCGCGCCGTGCTCGAGGGCAGACCTCTCGCGGACTGAACGGTACGGGGGGCGGGCTCCGGAACCGGAAGTCCGCCCCATGTCGCGGGACCACCTCCAAGAGGGGGCCTCTCCCGGGCGGCGGTAAAGGCAGCAGTTCGGGACTCGCGCTTCAGAACCTCAGCAGCGCCGCCACGCCTGCCAGGTCCTCGACCTCTCCCGACGGGACGAACTCGATGTCCGCCGCCTGCGTCTCCGCCAGCCGGATCGCCTCCTCGACCACGTCTATCCCACCCACGGCTGGCGATCCGTCGAACGGGCAACGCTCGACATCCCTTCCGAACACGTAGCCGCATTGGGTACAGCGCGCACCCTCCCGCTCCTGCCCTTCCTCGATGACAAGCGTGTCCACCTTCCCCTCCTGTAGCGCGACGAGGGTGCTCTGGAAGCCCGCCGTGGCCAGGTAGTCCCTGCGAACCCGCTCTCGTAGCTGCTCCAGCAGCTCCCTGTTCTCCCGTTCATGCTCCGCCCGGAGCTGCGCTTCGATCCGCTGGATCAGCTCGGTGTCACCTTCGCCAGGACGCATTGGCCCGGTATGGACTATCTTGGCCGCTACGGAATCGGGAAGGAACTCCCGAAAGCGCGCAACGTTCTCGTCGGTCCCCAGGATGATCAGGTCCCGAGGTTGATAGCGGCGGACGAACTCCTCTACCTCCCTCGCGAACTCCCTGAAGAAGTGACGGATCTCTTCCTGCTTCCGACGCTGATAGCGCATCTGTGAGTAGCCGCCCGCCTGCACGTCGGCGGCCGCTGGGATCGGCTTTCCCTCCACCTGGATCTCGTCGAGGAGCGTCCCCAGGTAGACGCTCATGATGCGGACCCGCTCCCGATCGAGCAGGATCACCCCGTGGTGGTGATAGCTCTCGAGCACCTGTGCCAGTGGTCCAATGAGCGGTCGATCCGCGATGGTGAGTCGGTTGGCGATCGGAACCGGGAACTGCAACGCCTCGAACCAGTCGCCACCGAGTTCTGCGTAGAAGACCGCGCCCCTGTTCTCCTCGCGGTATTCCGTATCGAGCCATTCGTCGATCCGCTGAAAGGCATCGGCGAGCTGCTGTTTGACATGGCTGCTTCGCTCTCGGTCAACCTCGTCGAGTTGGCCCCGTCGCTGGTTCAGGAAGACGCGGTGTGTCCTCTTGTTGTCCGAGTTGACGGACATGTCCAGGAAGAGCGAGAGCACGTCGTTCCCGCTGCCGCCACGCGCGATGAGTCGCTCCAGATCGTGCTTGGAGATCATAGTGGATCCAGCCGGTGGGGTGATTGTGCGCGGATATTCGATCGACTACGGGGACCTGACCGACAGCAAGTTGCTTGCCCCGAAGCACCTGCCGATCAGTGCACAGGAGCCGCGAGCGGGCGGTACATGGGCGGCGAGAAGCCTCAGGGAGTAGCGGGTTCTCAGCGATTGAGCGGCTGAACGAATCGCCAGGCGGGAGCAGGGAGTGCGGACCGCGGGCTCGTCCGGGCAAGGTCCCTGAAACCGTATTCAATGCTCGGTTCAGGCAGGCAGTTGGGAATCGGACTCGAGGACGAGGGCCTGGCTAACCGGGAAGGTGCGGAATGCGCGACGGGGAAGGTCCTCGGCGGGCCTACTTTCTGCTCGCGCGGGCCGTTGTTGGCCCCCCCTTTCCCTGGGTGGTGGCACCGACGACGAGATAGTCCGCGAACTCGTCAGGCAGCTCGCTGAGGTGGATGGCCCGGACGGCGTGGTCGAGGTCGTAATCCGTCCTCCTGAACTCGACGGCTATCCGCTCCTCGGTGACGTCCAGAATTACGTATCCCGCCCTCCAGTCCCCGTCCTTCGGCCGACCGACACTGCCGGCGTTGACGATGTGGATCCCATCCACTTCTCGGTACCACGGGATATGGGTGTGCCCGATGCACACGACGTCGCCCCGACGCGCTCCGATCGCCGCAGCCATCCTCCTGCAGAAAGCATCCGATCGGCTGCCGGTCCAGTAGAGCGTGTTCGCAGGGGCCGCGCCGTGCAGGAGGACGATCGTCGGTCCGGGGACGTGACCGCCGAACGGGCGCAGATCCAGGCGGAAGGGAAGAGACCTGAGGTAGGCCCGCGTCGGGGCGGTGACGTTGGCGCGCGTCCACTCGTACGAAAGACGGGAGAGCTCCTCCTGGCGGGAATTGTCGTTGAGACAGCCGCAGTGGGGATAGTCGGTGGCAACGGTGGAATCGTAGTTTCCGGCGACGCCGGCGATCGCTTGGTCGACGAGCAGATCCACCGTCTCGTTGGGCCACGGCGCGAAGCCGACGAGGTCCCCGGGATGGTAGGTGGCCTCGATGTCCGGCTCCTTGCCGATCTCCTCGAGAACGGCCTCGAGCGCGGGCAGGTTAGCGTGTACGTCCGAGATGAACGCTATCCGCATATCGGCTCGGCGATGTAGTACGACGTTCGTTGTCGCCTCGCGAGCCTTTCGCTCGGACACCGCTCACGGACACACGTCGGCCCGAGCGAAGCGATTCGCTGAGAACGCCTCGCCCGGGCCGATCCAGTCACCCACGACGGGTGAACTAAGCCGGCGGTAGTGACTCCACCAGCTGGATCATGCGCTGCCGCGTCGCTTCGTCCGGAAGACGACCGACACCGCCGCCGAGGTTGTCCTCCATGTTCCGCGCCTGGCTCGTCGCCGGAGTCACTACGGTAACCGCGGGGTTGGCGAGGACGAACTTGATGAAGAACTGAGCCCAGGTAGTCGCGTCGAACTCCGCGGCCCAGTCCGGAACCTGCCGTCCCGCCACGCGGCTCCAGAGTCGGGTTCGTCCAAACGGCACGTAGGCCAGCACACCGATCCGCCGCTCTATCGCCAGGGGGAGGATGACGTTCTCCGCCTCTCTATTGTCGACCGCGTAGTCGACTCCGATGAAGTCGATCGGCTCGTTCCGCATGATCGCCGCGAGTTCGCCGTACTGGTTCTCGCTGGTGGTGGTTACGCCGATGTAGCGGACGCGACCCTGCTCCTTGTACTGCTTGAGAATGCCCAGCTGCGTCGGAACGTCCCCCAGGTTGTGAACCTGGATGAGGTCGATGCGCGGCGTGCGCAGCCGCTGGAACGATGTCTCGATCTGGGCGCGCGCCTGCGCCGGGTCGGCGGTCCCCCCACGCGCGACATTGACCTTGGTCGCCCAGAAAACCCGGTCGGTGATGCCCAGTTCCTGGGCGATCCTTCCCGCGACCTCCTCCGACGCGCCGTAGCTGGGGGCGGTATCGAATACACGGCCGCCCAGCTCGACAAGCTTCGACAGGACCTCGCGAAGTGCGGTCACGTCCTCCGACCGGGCGACCTGGGAGAAGGTGGCGGAGCTGCCGAGCCCGACGACCGGCAGCATCTCGCCCGTCGACGGGATCGGCCGCGTCATGATCTCGCGCCTCAGCTGAAGCGCTCGCAGCAGGCGCGGGTCCAGGATCGACGCGGCACCTGCGCCCAACGTCATCCCCAGCCACTCTCGACGTGAGACCATAGTCATCCTCCTCAAGGGATTGATCGTCCGTGCACTTCCACAGCCAAACGGATGCGCCGCCTTTCGACCTGCGGCGCGGCGAAAATGTTCCATAGGGGGCCAGCTGACGAACACGCTCGTTTCATGCGGCACGTTCCACCACGGCCCGATCGGCCGCGGGCCGCTCAGCCAGCCTCTGCTGCATCCTCCCGAGCCAGATCCCCAGCAGGCCCCAACCAACCGACAGGGGCACAACGATCATCGTGAGGCCGCTCAGCCCGAGCCCGAGACCTCCGAGCAAGCCTTCAGTCTGCGCCCCGACGACGTCACCGACCCGATAGACGAACGTGTCCAGCACCGACTTCGACTTGTACTTGTCCTCCCGGCTCACGACGGTGAACAGCGTTTCCCTCGCCGGCCGCATGATCGCCCTCTGTACGGCGTTGAAGACAGCCTGCAACACGATGAGTGCGGCAAGTGACGCGAAGAGAGCGAGCCCGATGAAACCGAGCGCGACGATGATGGGCAGGAGGGCCAGGGTCAACGCCACGCCGAGCCGCTTCATCAGGTGCCCCGCCACTACCAACTGCAGCAACAGAGTCGACCCCTGGGTGATGACGTTGATCTGGGCGAACACCGTCGTGCGCATGTCGGTGTCCTCGCCGAGAGCCGCCACCATCTGGAGCTGGGTGAAGTACAGGAAGGTGGCGATGATCGCCACGATCAGCACGTAGACGGCGATACCTCGCAGGTAGGACGACTTCATCACCGCCCTCCAGCCTTCCCATGCGCTCCCGCCGATCACCACACGGTCTTCGGCGGGCAGTTGAGTAGAGCCGGGAGCCTCCGGCACGTGCTCTCGCTCGGGCTGCACCCGCGTCACCAGCCACGCAGCGATGATGGCCAGTAGCAGGAATCCGGCTCCGATCAGCAGTAGCCCCGGGGTCCCCAGTGGCTCCGCCAGCACGATGACCAGCGACGGTCCGAAGATCGCCCCGAGCGTTCCGCCAGCCGCGATGACGGCGAACAGCCGCTTGCTCTGCTCCAGCGTGAAGCGGTCCGCCATCAGCGCCCAGAACACCATCGTCGAGAAGAGATTGAAGACGCTGAACCAGACGTAGAAGACCCGGCCGGAGAGCTGTCCGATCCGGTCCGGGGCGAATACCAGCAGGCCGTAGAAGACCAGCAGACTGGCAGCGAAGAAGAGATAGGTCGCGGCGATAAAGGCGAGCCGCCGGAAGCGGCTGACCAGGAAGCCGAACACCGGCGTGACAGCCAGCGTAACGACCGCGGTGCCGATGAAGAGCCAGCGTACCGTGTCGATGCCCTGCTCCACTCCCAGGGCCTCCCTGGCCGGTCGCAGCGCCTGGAGGGCCGTCAGGACGAGGAAAAAGTAGAGCGCGGAGAGGAGAATCGGAGCGACCTCCTCGCGCTTCACGTTGACGAATCGCTGAAGAAACTCCGTCATGGACAATCAGAGGCGGCTGAGAAAGGGCTACGGGAACGGCCCGCGGCTCCAACGGAGCACCGATGCACGATCATGCCGATGCCTGGGTATCGATCACGCTCTCGCCTGTCGTGAGTGGGATGGTATGCGCGCCGAGGGCACCGCTCGGCCACAATACAATTTCTACAGACTTCACGCGAACATCGTTAGGGGATCATCCGGCCCGTCATCCGATCCCCGCAAGAATCTCCATGGGCACGGTGAAAGAACGGGGACGCACCAGCGAGGGGATCTGACTCGAGGGCCCCGGCGCTCGCCGCGCCCGGGGCCATCTGAAGCAGTCGGCGCCTCCGCGGCCGAAGGGAGGCGGGGAAGCTGGCAGAGGACGAGATGTTCAACCAGGCACACCGCTGCAGCGATCCACGATGTCCAGAAGTTCCACCTCCACCGCGAGGGACTTGCCCGCCAGCGGATGGTTCCGATCGAGCAGGACCATGTCACCCGTCGTGGCGACCACCTTCACGATTTCCGGAGGTGAGCCGTTCCGCTTCATCTTCAGCTGCAGTCCCGTGTACGGATCGATGTGACGGGGAAACCGCTCGCGCTCGACCGCCAGGAGCAGGTCGTTGCGGTGCCGCCCGTGCGCATGCTCCGGAGGAATCAGTGCTCGCCTCGTCTCGCCCGATTTCATCCCGTGGACGAGATCCTCGAGGCCCTTCATCACCTCCTGCTCGCCGAGCGTGAACTCGAGCGGTCCGGTACTCCGGGACGATTCGACCACCGTCCCGTCCCGAAGCTTGCCCGTGAAATGAACTCTCACTCGGTCTCCGGTCTGTGCGACCCTCATAGGCTACCTCCGGCGGAATTCGAGATCGGATCCCGCTGATCAAGGGACGTAGAAAACTGGATTCGAGCGGCCGAAACTTGCCTTCAGGACTCGTGCCGGAACGCACCCTCAGCTGAGCCGACCGAGTAAAGCCCGAACCTGGCCGACGGAAGGACTCGGCATTCGGCGGCGCACGGCGTTTCCTTGCCGCCCCATGGCCCACCGCTTACCCTGTCTGCCGTCACGGGCCGACCGTTGCTCGAAACTTCAATCCCGGGGCGACGCGCCCCCTTTCGACGAGATCACCGCATGAAGCTCGCCGCGCGATCCGCATCTCTCGTGCTCGCCCTCGGGGTCATGGCATTTCCGAAGCAATCATCCGCACAAGTGGAGCCCCAACCGGCCGCGCCCGATTACCAACACGTCGTTTCCGTCAACCCGTTCGGGATCCTCCTCGAGATCTTCAACGCCGAATACGAACGCGTAATCACCGAGACCTCCACGCTCGGATTGGGCGGCTCCTACTACTCCCTCGGGGATGAGGACGAATACCTGAACGCGGACCTGTTCTGGCGGTTCTACCTTCAGGAGGCGCCGTTGGAAGGGTGGGCTTTCGGGGCGAAGATCGGGATCACCAACGTTCCCGACCACGGCACGTACGCCGGTATCGGCTTCGATATGAACCGCAGCTGGCTGATGGGCCGGAACGACAACTTCTACGTCGGCCTCGGCTTCGGACTGAAGCGCCTGCTCGGCGTGCCCGACGACGCCGACTTCGACCTGAAGTTCATCCCGACCATCCGCATCGTGAACGTCGGCATCGCGTTCTGATCGAAGCGACTACGGCACTTCCGGCTGGCGGAAAAGACACACGCGCCCAATGGCAAATGAGATTGTGTCAAAACCGTCGATCCAGTCCCGTTTGCGCTGACACAAAACCGTGAGCGGCCTACGGTGCCGCATCCCCCAATCGTCACCGGCGCAGGAGAGTGTGTCAGAACTGTCGATCCCAGTCCGTCACACTCGCAAGGAACCGTGAACGGTCTACTTCGCTACCGTCCCCACCAACGTCGTCCCGGCGCAGGCCGGGACCCATTATTCAGAAGAAACGCCAATGGATTCTCGCTCGCCGAGAGGTCGCATTACGCTGTTGTGGAACGCGTTATGAGGATGCATCCGCGCACCGACAGGCGGATGGATCCCGGCCTGCGCCGGGATGACGATGGTGGGTTTCGGTTGCAC